>NZ_JAFCVJ010000020.1:0-51413 GCF_049896985.1 Brevundimonas sp. SL161
AAGAACGCCCACTCCGCATCCGACATCAAACCACGAACCATGGCTGCTCTCCGCAAAGAACAGCCTTGAATCAGCGATCAGCTGATTTGGGAATCCACTTTGTCCACATCACCTAGGACTCTATGAAATCTCGGCAGATCGATACCTAGATCTGCTGCGAGCCGCCGGAACGGATGATCCGGAGATGACGACTTACAAGTTCAACGAAGCTCGAGACGACTACGACGTTTGGAGGGGACCAGAGCCCAAACGTGTTCGTTAGGCCATCACGCTCTCGAACTTCAGCACACCCGCTGCCGCCATATCCGCGTGCAGGGCCTCGGGGCTCCAGTCATACCCGTTAGGCCAGGTCAGGCCTCCGAACTCGACGAAGACCTCATTGAAGAAGGCCGGGTCCTTGAAGGGCTCGACCATCGGGCCTCGCTCTCGGGTCGCCAGTTCCGAGAAATCCCATTCGCCCGCCGTGCCGTCAGTGAACCACAGCTTCAGGCGATAGCCGCCGAGGCGCAGAACCCGTCTCACATGGATGATGTCGGTCACTGGGGCGTATCCAAACCCGGTATCCGCCGAAGGGGCATCCGCGACCCCGGCCGGGAGTTCTCCCAGTTCTCGATCAGCGCCGCCTGATTGATCAGCGTCCATTCTCTCACCAGTCCGCGCGCCTGCTTCGACAGGCGGCCCTTCATGATTTCACCGTCGGAAATCCGCACCTGTGCCTCGTTGCCAGCCTCATAGGCATGGAAATGGGGCGGCGCGTGATCGCCGAAGAACATGCGGATCGATATACCATAAAACCATGAGATGGTCGGCATGGGTCGATCATTACACGGGTGGGTTGCTTTCGCGAAGCCTAAGCCCCCACCTCCTTCATCGACACCGCCCTGTCCGCCAGCTTCTCCACATCCACCGCGCGCCGTTCCCCGATCAGCTTCCGGCCCATCATGAACTCGGGCGGGGCGTTGATCGCCTCGACCGCCTGAACCCTGTCGCCGGACAGGTGGAAGACCGCGAAGCTGGCGGTGGCCGGATCGCCGCGGACGACGATGCGGTCGCTGTCGAAGGGATAGCCGGCGATCTGGAGCTTGAGGTCGTACTGGTCCGACCACTGCCAGGGCGTCTCGCCGGCGGGAGCGGGGCGGCCGGTGATGGCCGCGGCGGCCTGTTTGGCCTGTTCCAGGGCGTTAGGGACGCTCTCCATGCGGAACATCCGGCCGTAGATCGGCATCGGACGGCGGGTGACGTCGCCGATGGCGAAGATGGCGGGGTCGGAGGTGCGGGCCTCCAGATCGACCAGGATGCCGCCCTCGACATCGAGCCCCGCCGCGACCGCCAGCGCGTCGTTGGGAATGGCGCCCACGCCGACGACGGCGCTGTCGCAAGGCACGGTGCGGCCGTCGGCCAGGGTCACGCCGGCGACGCGGGGGCCGTCGCCGACAAAACCGGTGACGTCGGCGGCCAGTTCGAAGCGGACGCCGCGATCCTGATGGTAGGTCTGGAAGAAGGTCGAAAGCACGTCGCAGGCGACGCGGGCCAGAAGGCGCGGCTCGCGCTCCAGCACCACGACCCCGGCGCCCAGGGCACGGGCCGAGGCGGCGACCTCCAGCCCGACATAGCCGCCGCCGACCACGGCCAGGGTGCGGCCCTCGCCGAGCTGGGCCTTGATCGCCTCCGCATCGGCGGCCGTGCGCAGGACGTGGACGCCGACGAGGTCCGCGCCGGGGACGTCGAGTCTGCGGGCCCGCGCTCCAGTCGCAAGGATCAGGTGATCGTAGGCCACGGTCGAGCCGTCCGACAGGCCGACGGTCCGGGCCGTCCGGTCAATGCCGGTGACCTCGACCCTGAGGCGAAGGTCGATCTCGTGTTCGGCGTAGAAGGCCAGCGGACGCAGGGCGAGGCTGTCGCCCTCCGCCTCGCCCTTGAGCCAGGCCTTGGACAGGGGTGGGCGCTGATAGGGGATCAGCGGTTCCTCGCCGATCAGGGTGATGGGCCTGTCATAGCCGTACTGGCACAACAGGGCGGCGGCCGTGCCGCCTGCATGGCCCGCTCCGACGATGACGACGCCTCGATCCGGAAGATTCATACGGGTCTCCTACAGCTCATCGACCGTGCCGTCGTCGGCATCAGCTTCCCGCCTCAGCCAGGCGACGAAGGTGCGGGCCTCCTCGCGGCCGCCGTTGCGGCGGGTCAGCACATGGTAGGCCATGTCGGTCGGCAGGTAGCCGTCGGCGAACGGCGTCATCAGCCGGCCCGAGGCCAGGTCGGCGGCGACGAACGCGCGCGGGGCCAGGGCCACGCCCCGGCCGTTGGCGGCGTCCTCGATGGCGAAGGCGGTCTGATCGTAGCGGGACCCGGCCGAGGCGTCGACGCCGGTCACGCCTCGGGCCTTCAGCCAGGTGGCCCAGTCGGGGCGCGGCTCCTCGACATGCCCGTTGCCGACATGGATCAGGGTGTGGCGAGCGAGGTCGGCGGGCTTCTGCAGCGGCGAGCGGCCGGTCAGCAGGGCCGGGCTGCAGACGGGCACGACTCCGGCCTCGAACAGGAGGTCCGAACGGACACCGGGATAGCCGCCGATGCCGTAACGCACGGCGACATCGACCCGGCCGCCGGCCACGTCGGCCAGTTGCATGTCGGCCGAGACCCAGACCTCGATCTCGGGATGTTCGGCCGAGAAACGGACCATGCGCGGAGCCAGCCAGCGGGCGGCGAAGGACGGCGGCACGCTGACCGCCAGCGAGCCACGACCGACGGGGCCATAGACGATGTCAGCGGCGCGCTTCAGATGTTCGAAGGCGTCGCGCAGCACGGGTTGAAGCCGGGCGCCGAGTTCGGTCAGGGCCACGGCGCCGCCGTCGCGACGGAACAGGGGGCCGCCGGCGTGATCCTCCAGCACCTTGATCTGCTGGCTGACGGCGCCGGGGGTGACGCCCAGTTCGCGCGCGGCGAGCGAGATGCTGAGCCGACGCCCCGCGGCCTCGAAGGCCTTCAGAGAGTTGAGGGGCGGGAGGCGGCGTCCCGCGTCGCCTGCGTCGCTCATACGCCCTCCAGCCAGGCGGGCACGTCGAAGCCCTTGGAGCGCAGGAACGCGGGGTTGTAGATCTTGCCGGCGTAGCGCTGGCCGGGATCGCAGAGGATGGTCACGATGGTGTGGCCGGGGCCGAGTTCGCGGGCCAGTCGGACGGCTCCGGTGACATTGACCCCGCTGGACGGGCCCAGGGTCAGGCCCTCGTCTCTGGCCAGATCGAAGATGACCGACAGGGCTTCGACGTCCTCGATGCGGAAGGAATGATCGACCGTGACGCCCTCAAGATTGCCGGTGATGCGGTTGACGCCGATGCCCTCGGTCACGGATGAGCCCTCGGCCTTCAGCTCCCCTTCGGTGAACCAGGCATGCAGAGCGGCGCCGGGCGGATCGGCGAGGCAGATGCGGACGGCGGCGTTCTTCGAGCGCAGGAAGGCGGACGTGCCGGCCAGTGTGCCCCCGGTGCCGGCGGCGCAGACGAAACCGTCGATGCGGCCTCCGGTCTGGTCCCAGATCTCCGGGCCTGTGGTCTCGAAATGGGCGCGGCGGTTGGCGGTGTTGTCGAACTGGTCGGCGTAGAAGGCCCCGTTTGGCTCGCTCTCATTCAGCTCGGCGGCGAGGCGGCGCGAGAAATGGACGAAATGGTTGGGGCTGGAGAAGGGGGCCGGATCGACCTCGACCAGGCGGGCGCCGTGCAGGCGGACGGCCTTCTTCTTTTCCTCGCTCTGGCTGCGCGGCATGACGATGACGACGGGATGGCCCAGCGCGGCGCCGACCAGGGCCAGGCCGATGCCGGTATTGCCGGCTGTTCCCTCCACGATCGTGCCGCCGGGTCGCAGTGTGCCGGAGGCCTTGGCGTCGAGGATCAGGCCGCGTGCGGTGCGGTCCTTCACCGACCCGCCTGGATTGAGAAACTCTGCCTTGCCCAGAATCTCGCAGCCCGTAGCGGCGGACGCCGCGCGCAGCCGGATTATCGGCGTGGAGCCGATCAGGGAAAGAATATCGGAGGCGATTGGCACGGGGAGGTGCTCCATCTGAACGATGGCCGCTTTTAGAATCTCTTGGGTCGCACGGGAAGGGAGGTTTGCCTTGGTGACCAGGGCGAAATGCGGGGTTACTGTCCGCGCCGGCGCGCCGGAGGGGCCCGCCTTGTCCTGTCTGGGTGAGAGTTTCCGATGAAGATGCGACTGATGCGTCATGTGGCGCCGACTGTGCTGATGCTGTTCGCGACGCCCGTTCTGGCCCAGACGGCCGGTAGCGCGCTGACCTATCAGCAGCCGCCCGCGCCGATTGCGGACATCCTGGACGCCCGGCCGACGCCCGGCGCCAGCGTCAGCCCCGATCAGAAGACCCTGGTCCTTTTCCAGCGGTCCAACCTGCCGACGATCGCCGAACTGGCCGAGCCGATGCTCCGCCTCGCCGGCTATCGGATCAATCCGCGCAACAACGGACCGGCCAACAGCCGCATCTCCTGGGTGACGGGCCTGAGCTTCCAGTCGGTCGAAGGCGGCGCGGCGCGCGCCGTCGCCCTGCCCGAAGGCTCGCGCTTCACGGGGGCGAGCTGGTCGCCCGACGGCAGGTCTGTCGCCTTCCTGATGGACCAGCCCGAAGGCATGGCCCTGTGGGTCGCCGATGTCGGCACGGCCACGGCGCGCGAGGTGTTTGGCGCCCGCGTGAACGCCGCGACGGGCGCCGGCATGAGCTGGCTGCCGGACAGTTCGGGCCTGCTGGTCCGGGCCGTGCCGGCTGATCGCGGCGCTGCGCCGGACGTGACGGCCGCGCCGGCCGGGCCCACGGTCGCCGAGAGCGGCGGCCGCGCGGCGGCGGTGCGCACCTATCAGGACCTGCTGGCCGATGCCGGCGATGAGGCCCTGTTCGCCCACTATTTCACCGCGCAGCTGGTTGTCGTCCCGCTGACCGGAGAGGCCCGCAGCATCGGCGCGCCGGGCGTGATCCTGGGCGCTTCGGTGTCGCCGGATGGCCGCTATCTGCTGCAGACCACGGCCAGACGGCCGTTCAGCTATGTCGTGCCCGCGCGCCTGTTCCCCGGCGACGTGGTGGTGACCGACATGGACGGCCGGGTCGTGCATGAGGTCGCCGACCTGCCGCTGCGTGACAATATCCCGCCGCCCTTCGACGCCGTAGAGACCGGCCCCCGCGCAGCCCAGTGGCGCGCCGACACGCCATCGACCCTGGTCTGGGTCGAGGCCCAGGACGGCGGTGATCCGCGTACGCCGGCGACCGTGCGCGACCGCGTCCTGATGCTGGATGCGCCATTCAAAGGTCAGGCGACGACCCTGATCGATCTGCCCGAACGCTATGCCGGCGTGACCTGGGGCCGGTCGGACGTGGCCGTGGTCAACACCCAGTGGTTCAACACCCGGCACGAGACCCGGTCGGTCGTCGATCCGTCGCGTCCGGGCGCTGGCCGCGTCATCGTCGATCGCAACTATCAGGATCGCTACAACGACCCGGGCTCGATCGCGACCGAGGCCAACGCCGCGGGCCGCGAGGTGATCCAGTTCACCCCGGACGGGTCGCGCGTCTTCGTCGAGGGCGACGGCGCGACGCGGGAGGGCGAGTATCCCTTCCTCGGCACGCTCGACCTCGCGACAGGCCAGACGGAGCGGATCTGGCAGTCGGCGAGCGGCGAGTACGAGACCGTCGTCGGTCTGCTTGATGACGACGGCCGCCGTCTGGTCACGGTGCGCGAGAGCCGGACCGAGCCGGCAAACCTGCGGGTCCGCGACCTGGACGGCGACGTGACGCCCCTGACCAGCTTCCCCGACCCGGCGCCGCAGCTGGCTGGCGTGACCCAGCAGCTGATCACCTACACCCGAGACGACGGGGTGCAGCTGTCGGGCACCCTCTATCTGCCGGCCGGCTACGACAAGGATCGCGACGGCCCCCTGCCGCTGCTGATGTGGGCCTATCCGGCGGAGTTCACCGACGCGGCCGTGGCCGGTCAGGTCGTGGATACCGCCAACCGCTTCGTGCGTCCGGGCGGCTCCAGCCACCTGTTCCTGCTGACCCAGGGCTACGCCATTCTGGACAACCCCTCGATGCCGATCGTGGGCGCGGACGGGACCGAGCCGAACGACACCTACATCGAACAACTCGCCGCCAGCGCGAAGGCGGCGGTCGATGCGGTGGTAGGAATGGGCGTGGCCGAACGCGGCCGTATCGCCGTCGGGGGCCACAGCTACGGCGCCTTCATGACCGCAAACCTGCTGGCTCACACCGACCTGTTCGCCACCGGCATCGCCCGTTCGGGCGCCTATAACCGGACCCTGACGCCGTTCGGTTTCCAGGCCGAGCAGCGGACCTACTGGCAGGCGCCGGAGACCTATAACGAGATGTCGCCCTTCGCCTATGCCGACAAGGTCAATGAGCCGATCCTGCTGATCCACGGCGAGGCGGACGACAACCAGGGCACCTTCCCGATCCAGTCGGAGCGGTTCTACGCCGCGCTCAAGGGCAATGGGGCGACGGTGCGTTACGTCGTCCTGCCGCTCGAGGCGCACGGCTATCGGGCGCGGGAATCGGTCGGTCACACCCTGTGGGAGATGACCCGCTGGCTGGACCAGACGATCAAGAACCCCACCGCTCCGGCGGCGGGATCGCAATAGGTCCGGCCTGGCCTCCGGCGGAGGGTGATCCCTTCTGCCGGGGGCCAAGGCGCCAAAGGGCGATATGAATTTATTCCTGATCAGGTCTTGCGCGTCAGGCCGAGGCTCTCATCTGATCTCTGCGGTCTTTGACAGGTCTCATCATCACCCCGTCGAAGCGGCGCGACTCTGTCGACTCTGTCGAGTCTATTTCCGGAGTCGCGCGGCGAACCCGCTCCAGCGATGGCCGACGCGCGTTCGCAAGGCCGCGACCCATCCGCCGACGTCCCGGTTCCGTTCGAACCACCACAGGCCTGACAACACCACCAGCAGCCCGGCGAACCATGGCCAGGGCGAGCCGGGCGCGTCGGAGGTCGAGGCCGGCGCCGCCCGGGTCGGGGCGGTCCCCGCGAGCGCCAGCGTCGCCAAACGGTTGGCGGCCATGACCAAAGAAGGCGCGGCGTCCGCGGGCTGGACATAGAAGGCCGTCTGGCGGTTCTCGCCGTCGCGGATGACGTGCCAGCCCGGTTGTTCGGGCCAGTAGGCGGCGCAGGCGCGGTCGCCGGCGGCCGGATCAACGCGCAGGCCATGGGCGCGGCCGTCCTGACCCAGGACATTGGCCTGGCCGACGAGGCGGCACACGGCGATGCGGGCGCCGACGCGGGCGATGCCGTCGACCTCGGCGCGGCTGTCGTCGCCGGCGCGGCCGATCTCCGAGAAGGCTTCGCTCCACATCTCGCCGTAGCGATCCGGACGGCCGGTGAGCACCAGGGCGTAGCTGTCGGTCACGGTCCAGACGCCGACCCGGCCGCGGCCGCGCGCGCGCCAACTGGCCAGGGCGACGCCGTCGGCGTCCCGCAACAGGGTCACGGCGCCGGAGCCCTCGTCGGTCAGGTCGCGACGGGCCAGTTCCGGCATGGCCTCGGTCTCTTCGGCCGTCTCGGCCTCGGCCCCGGGCGTGGCCTCTTCGGCGGGGAGATCGAGGCGCAGAGGAACGGCTTCGTCCCCGCCGGTCAGGGCGACGCCGAGCCCGGCCCAGTCGCGCCGGGTCGCGGCCGACAGCGGGCCGGTCGGGCGGAACAGAAGACCCATGCCGCCGTTCACTGCCGCCGTCAGGGCCGCACGCTGGCTGCCGCCGAGACTGTCCCAGCGACGGTCGTCGAGAACCACGAGATCCAGTTCATCCAGGGTCGTGGCGTTGAGCGGCACGGGTGCGTCGCCGAGCCGGACGCCCGCGCCGACGTCGATGTCGAGGGTCAGTTCGACGCCGGAATCCTCGGCCCAGCGCTTCAGATATTTGGTCTCGGCCGTGGGCGCTCCGGCGAGGACGAGGACGCGCGGCGGCGTCGTCGCCATGGTCTCGACCGGGATGGCGATGCGCTCGACGACGGCGCCGGCGGGGTCGCGGAGCCTGAGGTCGAACAGGGCGAGGCCGGGCGCGCGGGCGGCGGCCATCAGGGCGAAACGCTCGCCGGGCGCTGTGCGGGCGCGATCGACGACGACGTCGGCGGGCTCGACCAGTTCGACGGTTCCCGCAGGCATCGTTCCAACCTGTCCGCCGACGACGAAGGTCGCGCCGGGCGCCGTCACCTCGGGCAGGGCGATGTCGATCAGGCCGCGCGGAGGGGGCGGGGCGGAGAACTCGACCGGCACAGGCAGGGGAGACTGGTCTCGTGGCGTGAACCCTTGCCCCAGGACCCGGATACGGACCGGCGTGGGAGAACGTCGCAGCGCCGTCGCGAGGTCGGGGACGCGGGTCGCGCCGGTGACGGGGCCGGCCTCGGGCAGGGCCACCAGGATGTCTCCGGGCGCGGTCGGGATGATCGCGGGGGCCCCCCCCGTGGCGACGATCAGGGTTCCGGTGCGCATGACGGACGAGGGCGGGTTCAGCGTCAGCCAGACGAGGGCGCCGGCGACGACCTGAAGGCCGATCAGTGCGGCCAGACGCCAGCGCGGGGCCTGGGCCTCCGGAGCCGCGGATCCTTGCCACCGGAGCAGACGTATGACGCCGAGGGCAACCCCTGCGACGATGATCAGGGTCGTCCAGAGAGCCGGGCTGGAGACGTTCATCGCAGGGCGTCCAGATAGCGTTGGCCGCGTGCGCCGGGAGCCTCGCGGCGGCCGGGCGACGGGGCCGGACGTTGCAGGGCGGTCCACAGCAGGGCGCGCAGGCGGCGGCGGCAGTCGAGACAGGCGGGCTCGTTGCGCACCGTGTCGATGGCAGCTCGCAGGGCCAGGGGCTCGGCGAGCCGGCCTCCATTCTCGCGCGCCCAGCGGTCGAGGGCGCCGAGCGCCAGCGCCCCCGAGGCCGAACGCGGCCGTTCCTCCAGCGCGCGCCAGGCGTCGGCGGCGACGGCGTCTGCAGGACTGCGTTCGGGACGCTCGGCAGTCTCCGCCACGATGTCCTCGCGCTTGCCGGTCAGACGGCGGGCGAAGTCGACGGGCGGCAGGTCCGAGCCGAGTCTGGGAAGGAAGACGCGGGTCGCGCGCTGGGCCTCCTTCAGCAGTTCCAGCGCTTCGTTGGCAAAGGGCAGGGCCTGCTCCGGCCGTCCCTGACGCAGCTCCCGCTCCGAGCTCCACATGGCGTCCAGCGCGCGGGCGAGGGCGGATCGGGTCCGGGGCGCGAACAGGGTCGCGGCCTCACCGGTGTCGTGGGCGTGGCCGAACTCGTGCAGCACATCGACCTCGGAACCCATGGCGCCGCCGGCGGCCTCTCCGCCATGGTCGCCGTGATCGTCATGCTCGTCATGCGCGGGCGCTTGGGCGGGCGCGGGCGCGTCGCTGGTCGGCAGAGGCGCGCGGGCGGGCGGAGCGTCGCTGGTCGGCAGGATGATGCCGCTGCCTCCACCGCCCTCCGCCTCCTCGCCCATGAACTGTCCGTAGCGCAGACGCAGCGCGGCCTGTTCCTCGCCGATGACGTTGGAGCGGTCCATCAAGGCGCGCGGCTCCAGCCGACGACGCTCGGCGATCAGGGCCTCGGCGTTGATGATGATCTGGCGCTGGCTGGCGAAATAGGCGGGCATGATGCGCATGGCCATGCCGTCCAGCCCGTCGGCCATGGCGAGGTTGGCGGGCCATCTCAGGATCACGCTGGGACCCTCGACCTGCTGGCGTTCAGGCACCCGGTTATCGGAGACGACGAGCTGGACGATCAGGTCGCTGCCGGCCGCCATGCCCTCGCGGGCGAGATCGAGCGTCGTGGAGAAACGCAGCTGTTTCGCCGCGCCCCGTCCACGCAGCGGCATGGAGCGCTGCTCGAAGGTGATGTTCTCGCCGTCGCCCTTGGTGACAGTGATGCGCAGGGTCGCTGTCTCGATGACGCCGTAGTCGTCGCTGGCCTCGAACACGGGCGTCCAGGTCGTCTGGCCTGGGGTGAGCTGGACCAGCTGGCTTTCGGGTTCGACCAGGCGGACGACAGGTGCGGCGTCGGCGACGGCGTCGAGCCGATTCAGACGCTGCTGGGCCAGACCCGTGGCCTCGATCCGGTAGAGCAGGGGTCGATCGACGATCCGCGCGCCGGTCCAGCGCCGGCCGTCCCGGATCAGGGACACCGGCGTGCTTTCGGGGAACTCCAGTCCGGCCGAGGACGGCTGCGGGGCGAAGTCGATCAGCCATTCCACGCGAGAGCCCTCTGGCGCCCGGGCGTCGAGCGCGGTCTGCTCGCGGACGGGCAGGCCGGTGTAGGCGGGCGGAGTGATCCGCAGGCGCGCGCCGGTCAGGACGGGCGCCGTGGCTCCGGCGGCGGCGCGGGCGGGGGCGGCGGTCCTGGTCTCGGAGCCGTTCGCGCTAGGCCAGATCAGGATGGCGGCGATCAGGATGACGGCGGCGGCCCAGGCGATCAGGATCGGCCGCTGCGACCAGTCGGGGCGGAGGTCGATGGCGGAGGCTTCGTGGACGCGGCTCTCCAGCCGGTCGCGTTGCAGGGCGGCGAGGCCGGCGACGGCGGCGCGGTCCCTGAACAACAGGGCGGTGCTGTCCTCGAAGCGCGGAATGCGGGCGTCGAGCTCGCCGATCAGCCAGCGCAGGTCGAACCGGCGAGAGCGCCAGATGGCGAGGGCAGCGAGGGCGACGAGACCAGGCAGGGCGGCGATGACCGCGCCCGTCACTCCGAACAGCCGCCAGCCCAGCGCGGCGAGAACGAGAACGCCGGGCAGGCCGAGGGCGACGGTGTCGAGGCCGGCGCGCGCGCGGGCGGCGCTCTGGTGGTTCAGCAGGACAGGGACGGCCGTCATGGCGTGACCGCCCTCTGGCGCCGCATGGCCAGCCAACGCTCGCCGGCGAAGGCGACGGCGATCAGCAGGGCCAGCCACGGACGCAGGTCGAGCGGCGGCTGGTCATAGGGAACGGCGCCGGTCAGGGGGGCATGATCGACGGCGGCGACGCGGCCGGGCGCCGGACGCGGATCGAGCATGGACAGGAGGGCGTCGGGGAAGTCCGGCTCGACCAGCTGCGGGATGGCGGCGGGTTCCAGCGCGCGGGTCAGGCGGATGACGCGGCCCCGGCCCAGACGGCCCGCGAAAGCCAGCGGTTCTCCGGCCGCACCGCGCCACACGGGAACGGTCTCGCCCTCGACGGGGATGCGGGAGTCGAGCGCGGTCAGGATCACGCCGCCATTTCGGACCCAGCGCTCGACCGGAACAGGGACGGGGCCGGACGCCAGCCAGATCAAATGACGGGCGCTGTTCGGGACGGCGCGATCGACCGGTTCGGCGGCGAAGGTCGGGGCGACGTCGGCCACGGTCCAGGCCGTGGCGGCGGCGCGGAAATAGCGGACGGCATCCCCGGCCTCCGGGGCGAAGCGGACGGTCAGGGACGGCGGCGCGGGCGAGCCGACCTGGGCCGCGCCCGCTTCGGCGCCGACGGTCCATCCGACACGGCGGGACAGCCTCGGGCGCTCGGCGTCGACGCCGTCGAGCGTGCCGGGGACGACCAGTTTGACCGGGGCGCCGGGCGGGAGTTCGGCGTCGAGCTGGCGGATCAGGCTGACGACATCCCCTGGCGCGACGGGGGTCAGGGCACCGTGCTCGGGGAAGCCGGGCGCCAGCCAGACGACGCGGTCGCCCTTTTCCGTGGCAGCAGCGATGGTCGCGGCGTCGGCACCCGGCGCGATGGCCACGACGGGGCGATCGTCGGCGGCGTTCCACAGTACCGGCGCGGCCAGCCAGAGGGCGATCAGAGCCAGCAGCAGGAGGCGGGCGGCCAGCAGCAACCGCTCGTCGATGGTCAGGCTGCGACGCGGCTTCGGCTGGGGATCGAGCCAGCGCAGGGCGGCGAAGTCGATCGTCCGGCTCTCGGTGCGGCGCGCGATATGGATGACGATCGGGATCGCCAGGGCCAGCAGGGCGGCGAGGCCCGCGGGGAGGAGCAGCGCCGGGTTCATTGTCGGCCGGTCGGGCGGAACAGGGTGCGGATCGGAATGTCCGCGCTCTCGTCGATGAAATGCTCGACGTGGCGGATGCCGCGCGCGTCGAGCCGGGCGGCCAGCGCGGCGCGGGCGGCGGCGAACCTCGCGACGAAGTCGGCGCGGAGCGAGCGGCCGTCGCCGATCAGTTCGGCCCCCGTCTCCGGGTCATGGAAGCGATAACCCCGGTCGAACGGGAAATCGCGCTCGTCGCCGGTCAGGATCTGGACGAGGCAGATGTCGCGGCCAGAGGCGGCTAACCGTTCGGCAGTCCCGATACAGCCATCGTCGAAGCCGTCGGTCACGATGACGATCAGGTCGCGCGCGCCGATCTGTTCGCCGAAGATGCCGACGTCACGGGACCAGTCCGCCGCGCCCGCAGCCTTCAGCGGGGCCAGCGCCAGCAGCAGCCGGTCGCGATGGCGGCCGTCGGCGTGCGGCGTCAGGACCATCGGCCCCTCGGCGCGCTCCACCACCACGCCGAAGCGGTCGCCTTGATACAGGGCGATCTCGATCAGGCTGGCAGTGAGGCGGCGCGCGGCGTCGAAGCGGGACCAGTCCGGGCGGGCGAGATCGGCCTGGGCCATGGAAGCGCTGGCGTCGATGACGATCCAGATGGCGACGGGGCTCTCGCGCTCGGCGTCGCGGACGAAGAACCTGTCCGAGCGGGCGTAGAGTTTCCAGTCGATGGCCCGCAGATCGTCGCCACGCTCATAGGCCCGGTACTGGGCGAACTCGAGCCCGCCGCCCTTGTTGCGGCTGTCATGCATGCCCGCACTCGCCAGCACCGCCGCGCGACGCGGGACGATGGACAGACGACGAAGGCGGCTGCGCAACTCCGGGGGCAGGTCGAGCGGGGACATGCCGTGGATCAGTCGGGTGCGGGTGCGGGCAGGGCGGCCAGAAGGGCGGAGACGACGTCGTCGGCCGTCTTGCGCTCCGCCTCGGCGGCGAATGACAGGAGGATGCGGTGACGCAGGACCGGTGCGGCCAGGGCGACGACGTCCTCGCGCGTTGCGGCCAGACGGCCATGCAGCAGGGCGCGCGCCTTGGCGGCGAGGACCAGCGCCTGACCGGCGCGCGGACCGGCGCCCCAGCGGACATAGTCCTGAATGGCTTTCGGCGAGTCCACCGACGGCCGGGTGGCGCGGACCAGGGCGGTGATCCAGGTCAGGAGGGCCTCCCCGACATAGACGTCGCGCACCCATTTCTGCAGGGCGACGATATCCTCGCCGACCATGACCTGGGGCACCGCGCCGCCGCCGGAGCCGGTCGTCTGGACCAGGATGGCGCGCTCCTCTTCCGCCGTCGGATAGCCGACGCGGATGTTCAGCAGGAAGCGGTCAAGCTGCGCCTCGGGCAGGGGATAGGTGCCGGCCTGTTCCAGCGGATTCTGGGTCGCCAGGACGAAGAAGGGTTCGTTCAGCTTGTGGGTCACGCCGGCATAGCTGACCGTATGCTCCTGCATCGCCTCCAGCAGGGCGGCCTGGGTCTTGGGCGGGGTGCGGTTCAGCTCGTCGGCGAGGAACAGGTTGGTGAAGACCGGGCCGGGCTGGAAGCGGAAGCTGCGGTGGCCGGTGCCGTGATCCTCCTCCAGCACCTCGGTGCCGAGGATGTCCGAGGGCATCAGGTCGGGGGTGAACTGGACGCGCCGAAACTCCAGATGCAGGGCCTGGCCCAGGGTACGGACGAGCAAGGTCTTGCCGAGGCCGGGGACGCCCTCGATCAAACAGTGGCCGCCGGCGAGCAGGCCGATCAGCAGCTGTTCGACGACCTCGTTCTGGCCGACGATGGCCTGGCCGATCGCGGCCTTCAGCTTGCCGAGCTGGGCCAGCCGGGCGTCGATCTCGGTTTGGGTGGGCGTGGTCATAGAGGCTCCGGGGAGGAGGAGAGGCGGAAGGTCAGGCCGTCAGGGCGTAGAGGATGATGTTGACTGCGAACTTGGTGTTGTCCTCGGCCAGGAAGCGCTTGTTGCGCCAGTCGTAGTCCCACTCGCAGCCATAGTCCTTGTTGGAGTAGAGCACGCCCAGCCGGCCATCGATCTCGATGCCCTTGAGGTAGTCGTGAATGAGGTCGTCGCCCCAGCCATTCAGTTCGAAACTGGTCGCTGGCGGGCCGTCCTCGAACTCGAAGAAGCTCGAGTAGATGGCGTGGTCATTGGGCAATTTCTTCAGGGCCTCCGCGCCGAAGATCGAGGCCATCTGACGCTCGAACGTCGTGGCGAACAGGCCGTCGATGTCGTGGTTGCAATCGTCGACGAAGACGAAGCCGCCGTTCCTCACATAGCGTTCGAAATTGCGCGCCTCCGCGGCGTTGAACTCGACCAGCTTGTGGCCGGCGAGGTAGCAGAACGGGGCGGTCAGCATGGCCGGATCGGCCAGGGCCACGACCCGCTCTTCGGGGTCGACGCGCAGGTTGGTGTAGTCGACCAGGGAGGTCAGGATGTTGGCCGGCATCCGCTGGTCCACGTCCCAGTCGCCGGAATCATAGCGCAACCGGGTGAACCAGAAATCATAGGTGGCCTGCGCGTCGGCGGCGCGCGGGAAGCCTGCAAGCAGGGCCCCCAGCGCGCCGCCGGTCAGCAGTCGCAAGGCATCCGCGCGTGTCATACTCGAACGCGACACGCACTCTCTCCGGTCAGACGGCGTCGGACAGGGAGGTGAAGGTGAAGTCGCGCACGCGCATGGGCGGGATCATCATGGTCGGACCGTCATCGCCGACGCGGACCGAGCGGCCCAGTTCGTCGATGTTGTTCAGCATGATCACGGGGGACTCGTTGAAGCGGAAATTCTTCAGCGGATATTTCAGCTCGCCGTTCTCGATGTAGAAGGTGCCGTCGCGGGTCAGGCCGGTTAGCAGCACCGTCTGCGGGTCCACCATGCGGATGTACCAGGTGCGGGTCACCAGGATGCCGCGCTCGGTCTCGCGCACCAGGTCGGACGTCGACTTGGAGCCGCCCTCCATGATGATGTTGCCCGGCTGGGCCATCTGCGGCTTGCGCTGTTTGTCGGCCCAGAAGCGCGAATAGCCCAGGTTTCGAACGACGCCGTTCTCGACGATGTTGACGCGCTCGCGTGGCAGGCCATCGCCGTCCCAGGGCAGGGCCGGGGTCTCGGCGTGGCCGGGATCCGAGTAGACGTTGACGCGCGGGTCGAAGACCTGTTCGCCGATCTTGTTGCCGCCGCCCGCCTTGGACAGGAAGCTGCGGCCCTCGTCCGCCGAACGGGCGTCGAAGAAGTTGAACATGAAGGAGATCAGGCCCGCGGCCGCGGCCGGTTCCAGGATCACCGTGTACTTGCCGGGCTCGAGCGCCTGGGCGTCGCGCGAGGCGCTGGCCTTGCGCATCGCGATCTGGATGTCGGTATCGACGTTGAAGGTGCTGGCGTCCTGAAGGTTACGGGCGACCCAGCCCGATCCCGTGCCGTCCTCGGTCCGCACCGTGCAGGTGTAGTCCATCTCGGTGGAGCGCTGATAACCGAAGGCGCCCTTCGAGTTGGCGAAGGCGGTGAAGCTCTGGTTGTCGTTCAGGAACCCGGCGGCGATCAGATTTTGCGATTTGCAGGGGGCGATCGAGGCGCGGGCGATTTCGGCGCGGTTCTCTGGCGTGATGGCCGCCGTCGCCGCGCTGAAGGTGTTCGTGGCGCGATAGGTCTGAGGACCGACCGCCGGCATGAACTCCGGGTTCTCCGGGGCCAGTTTGGCCAGGTCCTCGGCGCGCTTGACGACGCGGGCGAGGGCCACGTCCGAGAACTCGTTGATCGTCGCGGTGCCCACGCGCTTGCCGAACGCGACCTGGACGCTGAGGTCGATGTTGGAGATGACGCCGCTGGTCGAGACGTTGTTCAGGGCGAAGCGGATATTTCCGTCGATCGTCCCGTCCAGCTGCGCGGTGCATTCGTCGGCGGTCGACAGTGCGATCACCTTGTCGAGGATCGTCTTGGCCTCGGCTTCCGTCATGATGCTCATGTGATTTTTCCCTTGGGTCCGATCAACCGAGCGAACGCGCGGTGTTGATGACATTGATCTTGTCGAAGCGGGTGGAGGAGGAGCCGTGGCTCACCGCCGACACCTGGCTGGGCTGGCCCTTGCCGTCGAAGAACGAACCGAACATGCGGTAGTCGCTCTCGTCGCAGATGGCCGAGCAGGCGTTCCAGAACTCGGGCGTGCGCATCTGATAGGCGACATCCTCGAGCGGCTGGGTGATCTCGCCGTTCTTGATCTCGTAGAACAGGGTGCCGCCGAACTGGGCGTTGTAGCGCTGCTGATCGATCGAGAACGACCCGCGGCCGAGGATGTAGATGCCGTTTTCGACGTTCGAGATCATGTCGTTGCGGGTCATCGGCTGCGTGCCCGGCTTCAGCGAGACATTGGCCATGCGCTGGAACTGAACCGTCGACCAGCTGTCGGCGTAGGAGCAGCCGTCCGAAGCATTTTTGCCCAGGATGTGAACCTGATCGCGGGTCGCCTGGTAGTCGACCAGCTTGCCGTCCTTGATCAGATCCCACGACTTGGTCTTCACGCCCTCGTCGTCGTACTCGACCGCGCCCAGGCTGCCGGGCTGGGTCTTGTCGGCGAACAGGTTGACGATTTCCGACCCGTACTGGAAGCGGCTCTCGCGCTTGTCGAGCGTGGCGAAGCTGGTGCCCGCGTAGTTGGCCTCGTAGCCCAGGACCCGGTCGAGCTCGAGCGGGTGACCGACGGACTCGTGGATGGTCAGGCCGAGGTGATCGGGGTCCAGGACCAGGTCGTACTGACCCGGCTCCACCGACTTGGCGGTCAGCTTCTCGCGCGCCTGACGGGCTGCGGCGACCGCATCCTCGCGCATGTCGTAGGACATGTCATAGCTGATCACGGCGCCGTTGGCCGACTCCAGCTTGTCCTCGCTGCGGCCTTCCAGATATTCGTAGCCGAGGCCCATCGGGGCCGACAGCCCCTGACGCGAGCGGAACTTTCCGGTGGTCTGGTCGATGACCGTGACCGACATCGGGGCCCAGATGCGGTGCACGTCCTGGTCGATGTAGGAGCCGTCAGAGCTGGCGAAATACTTCTGCTCGTTGACCAGGAACAGCTGCGAGTTGACGAAGTTGGCGCCGGCCGCCATCGCCGCGGCGTTGACGCCCAGCAGCAGTTCGACCTTCTCGGCGATCGGTACTTCCATCGCGTTGCGGCGGATCGGGGTCTTCCAGCTGACCTCGCCGACGCCGGGCGTGGGGGCCAGTTGGACGGGTTGGGTCTGGTTCCGGGCGTTGGCCTTGGCGATGGCGGTGGCGAGGCGCGCAGCCTCTGCCACGGCTTCGGCCGTCATGTCGTTGGTGGCGGCGAAGCCCCAGGCCCCGTCAGCGATGACGCGAACGCCCGTGCCGATGGACTCGGTGTTGACGATGTTCTGGACGTTGGCTTCCCGGGTGATCACGAACTGGCGCAGGTAGCGGCCGACGCGAACGTCGCAGTAGCTGGCGCCGGCTGCCGAGGCGGCGCTCAGGCCGGCGTCGGCCAGGCGTTTCTTGACCGCGATGTCGATGGTCTCGACCAGCTGGGATTCCGCGATGGCGCGTCCGGCGAACCCGGGCAGCAGAAGCCCGCCCGCGCCGATGCCGCAAGCGGCGAGGAATGAACGTCTATCCAAGGCTTCTCTCCACCCGAATGGCCTGCCGCGGGGGCGCACAGGCGGTGTTGAGCGGGCATTGTACGCAGCCCCCTCGTCACGCGCGCCGCATCTTTGACAGCCGGGTGACACAGGTCAAACGATCGGAGCCATTCCGGCTGATCATTACGAAATCTTCACGCCGAGACCAGTGCTGGCGGGTTTTCAGACTGCTGGGTCAAACGGTCGCAGCGGCGACAGCGGGGCGAATTCGCCCTCCGTCCGCGTCATGCGCGCCTGAATCGCGGCCATGACATCGGCCGGGCTCCACAGCGAGCCCTGCATGACGGCGATCCATTCCAGCCCCTCGGCGACGGTGTGGTCGCGGGCGTGGTTGAGGGCGGCCTTGGACCCGGAGATCGCCAGCGGCGCTTTGGTCGCGATCCGTTTCGCCATGTCGAGCGCCGCCGTAACGACCGCCTCGGCGTCGGGCAGGACGGCGTTGATCATGCCCAGTCGTTCTGCGCGATCGACCGTCAATTTGGTGCCCGTATAGGCCAGTTCCCGCACCACGCCCTCGGGCATGAGCTTCGGCAGGCGTTGCAGGCTGCCGATATCGGCCATCATGCCGATGTTGATTTCCTCGATGCGGAGGTACGCATCCTGCGACGCCAGCCGGATGTCGCAGGCGGCGATCAGGTCGAGCCCGCCGCCGACGCAGGCACCCTGGATGGCGGCGATGACGGGGAACCGCATCTTTTCCAGCGTGGTCAGGGTTTCCTGCAAGTCTCGGGCGGTCTGGTGGAAGGCCTGGCGGTCGCTGACCTTGTCGGTGTTCAGGATCGCGCCGCCCGAAAAGACGGAGATGTCCATGCCGGCGCAGAAATTTCGGCCTTCGCCGGAGAGGACCAGGGCGCGGACCTCGCCCGTCGCATCCAGCACCTTGAGCTCCGGCCCGAAGCGGCGCCAGAAATCCATGTCGAGCGCGTTCGACGCCTCCGGCCGGGTCAGACGCAGATGCGCGATCGGGCCATCGCGGGTGATCTCGAAGCTCGCCAAGGCTCAGGCCGCTTTCACATTGGCGCGGCAGGTCATCAGCGGCTGAATCTTCTGGCCGAAGTCCTCGATCCCTTTCTCGAAATCGTCGAAGGTCAGCAGGACGCCGCCGGTGCCGGGCACCTCCGACATCTCGTCCAGCATCCGCGCGACCGAGGCATAGGAGCCGACCAGGGTGCCCATGTTGATATTCACCGCCCCCTCGGGCGCGGCCAACTGGCGGACGTTGGTGGTGGCGTTGACCTTGTCGGCCGCGCCCTGATCCTTGAGCCAGCTGATCGCATCCACGTCGACGCCGTCGTTGTAGAGTTTCCACCTTGCCATCGCCTCTTCGTCGGTGTCGGCAGCGATGACCATGACGAGGACGAACATCTTCACGTCGCGACCAGTCTTCGCGGTCGCCTCGGCCAGACGCTCATTGTTGAAGGCGAAGGCCCTGGGCGTGTTGACCCCCTTGCCGAGGCAGAAGGCGTAGTCCGCCCACTGGGCCGAGAAGGCCAGGCCCTCGTCCGACGAGCCGGCGCAGATGATCTTCATGTCGGTCGACGGCGTCGGGCGGACCAGACAGTCGTCCATCGTGTAGTAGTCGCCCTTGAAGTCCGAGCGACCCGTCTCCCACAGCTCGCGCAGGATGCGGGCGTATTCGTCGAGCATCTGATAGCGGTTACGGAAATGCTCCTCGCCAGGCCACAGGCCCATCTGGGAGTATTCCGGCTTCTGCCAGCCCGTGATCAGGTTCAGACCGAAGCGGCCGTGGCTGATGGAATCGATCGTGTTACACATCCGCGCGGCGAAGGCCGGCGGGATGACCAGGGTCGGGCAGGTTGCATAGATCTTGATCTTCTCGGTGACGGCCGCGAGCCCGGCCATCAGGGTGAAGCTCTCCAGCCCATATTCCCAGAACTCCGTCTTGCCGCCGAACCCGCGCAGCTTGATCATCGAGAGCAGGAAATCCAAGCCGTAGTGCTCGGCCCGCTGGGCGATGCGCTTGTTCAGGTCGAACGAGGGCATGTACTGCGGCGCGGTCTCTGAGATCAGCCAGCCGTTGTTGTTGATCGGTACGAAGACGCCGACTTCCATGATGATCGCCCCTCAGCTGTCGCCGTTCAGAAAGGCGACCAGGCGCGCATTGAACGCACCGGAAACCGTCGCCGTAAAGGCGTGTCCGCCCCAGGGCACGACGTCGAGCGTCGCGCTGGGCAAACCCTCAGCCAGACGTCGCGACAGGAGCGGCGGAACCAGCATGTCGTCGGCCGAGGCGGCGACCAGAACCGGGTGCGGAATCTCGGCGAGCCGGTCGTCGATGTCGAAGGCCAGCAGGGCGCAAATCCGGGCCAGCATGACGTCGGTGCGGGGGAAGGTCTGGATGTGATGGTGTTCCTGCGTCTTCAGCAGGGCGTCGTTCTCGCTGACCCAGTCGGGCGGGTAGAGGAACACCGCCTGGGCCTCGACATAGGCGGTGGGGCCAAAGGCCTCTAGCAGGCGAATGCGGGCGGCGAAGCAGCGGGCGACATGCGGGTCCGGTCGCGACCAGCCGTTGACAACGACCAGCCGGTCGAGCCGTTCGGGATGGTCGAGCGCCAGCTGCAGCCCGGCATTGCCGCCCGCCGCGTGGCCGACGAGGTGGGCCCTTGCCGTGTCCGTGGCGTCGAGGACGGCGGCCATGTCCTGCGCCATCGCGGCGACGGAGTGCCCGGGCTTCAGGCTGCGGTCGCTGCGGCCCGTTCCTCGGTGGTCGTAGAGGATGACGCGGAAGCGCTCGGTCAGGGCGTCCATCTGCGGGGCCCAGAAGGTGGCCGATCCGCCGAGACCGGCGGACAGGATGACCGACGCCGCGTCTCCGGGTCCGTCGTGGATTTCCCAATAGAGGCCGTCAGCGGTCCCGCTTGTCACAGCTTCAAGCCAAAGCGCGGGCCGACGGCGGTCATCGCCAGATAGAGGCCGATGGTCAGGGCGCAGCCGAGGCCGAGTGCGGGCCAGAACGCCATCCCGCGCCTCAGCAGCATGGGGATCAGCAGGAACATGGGCAGCGACGGCAGGACGTACCAGAAGGTCGCCTGGGCGTGCTGCGCCATGTTCTCCGGATCGGGCTTGGCCGACCACAGCCAGATCATGCCCAGCACCGACACCAGGGGCAGGGACGCGATCAGGGCCCCGATGCCCGGCTGGCGACGCGCGACCTCGGAGGCGGCCACGATCAGGATCGCGGAGATGACCGCCTTGATCAGCAGGGTCGCGAGCGGGCTCAGGCGCGTTCACCGATGTGGGCGATGGTGGCGATCTCGACGAGGAAGTCGGGGCGGACGAGGCCGCAGACGATGCAGAACCGGGCCGGCTTGTCGCCGGGGAAATACTCCGCATAGACCTTGTTCAGGGCGGCGTAGTCGGCCCAGTCCTTGAGGAAGATGTGGTTCATGGTCACGTCGTCCATGGTCCCGCCGGCGGTCTCGATCACCGACTTGATGGTCTCCAGCACGATGCGCGTCTGGCCCTCGGCGTCGCCGACGCAGGCGACGTTGTTGTCCTTGTCGAAGGCCAGGGTGCCCGAGACATAGACGATCCCGTCGGCCAGGGTCCCGGGCGAGAAGGGGGCGATCGGGGTGACGGTGCCGGGCGGTGTGATGACGGTCTTGGGCATTCAGGCCTCCTGTGCGCTTTTCGATTCTGGGGGCGCGATCTGACCGACGGCGCCCTTGAAGTCGGCGACGCTGGAGACCCAGCCGAAAAATGTCTCGATGTTGTAGATCGCGGCCTGCTGGACAAACTCGGGCCCGGCCTGATGGGTGGCGTCCTCCAGCACGATGCCGAAATATTCGAGGAAGAACCCGTCCCGGAGCGTGGACTCGACGCAGACATTGGTGGCGATGCCGACGAAGACGAGGTTGCGGATGCCGCGCGAGCTCAGGACGCTGTCGAACTGGGAGTTGAAGAAGCCGGAGTAGCGGGTCTTGTGCAGACAGATGTCGCCCGCCTGCGGCTTGAGCGCGTCGACCAGTTCGTAGTCCCACGTTCCACGGGCGAGGAGCGTCCCCGTCAATTCGGGCCGGGCGCGCATGGTCTTCAGCGCATTGGACTTGTGCCAGTTGGGTGAGCCGGGGCCGCCGGCCTCGACATAGTCGGGATCCCAGCCGTTCTGGAAATAGATGACCTGGACGCCCGCACGGCGCGCGACCTCGAGCACCCCCCTGGTGTTCTCGACCACCCTGGCGGCGCCGGAGATGTCGAAACCGGCCAGATCCAGATAGCCGCCGGGCGAGGCGTAGGCGTTCTGCATGTCGATGACGATGACCGCCGTCTTCGCCGGATCGATCTCCAGCGGTTCGGGTCGGCAGGGCAGGGTGAGGGTGGCCATCCCTCCACCATGACAGATGCGCGGGCGACGCCAAGTCGGCTGGAGCGACTTATGTCGTGGCGCATCGGCTTTAATGCCGGAGATGGATGGCTACGACTTCACGCGCTGGCTGCGGCGCGAGACCGAGCCACCCATACGCTACACACCGGTGATCCTGCTGACCGGACACGCCGCCCAGTCGAAGGTGCAGAAGGGGCGTGACTGCGGGGCCAGCTTCGTCGTCACCAAGCCGCTGACGCCGAACGTCCTCTTGCAGCGCATCCTGTGGCTGGGCGCCGACGAGCGGAACCTGGTGGAATGCGACACCTATGTGGGGCCGGACCGTCGGGTGCGCAGCCTGGGCCCCCCGGTGGGAACGCCGGGCCGGCGTAACGGCGATCTGTCCGAACACGTCGGCGCCGCCACCGAGGCGAACATGGATCAGTCCTCTATCGATATGATGATGAAGCCGATGAAGGTCGCACTGTGAGCGAAGCCCGGACGTTCAAGATCAAGAGCACGCTGGCGCGGCAACTTCAGGATCCGGGCGGCAGCCAGGTCCGCGACCTCGAGCGGCAGGCGACCGCCAGGCTGGAAACTCATCGCGACGACGCCATGGCCGCTGTGGTCGCAACGTTGGACGCGCTCGACGCCCTGTGCGCCGAGGCGGCTATCGATGCCGGACCGCGCGTCTACGCCCTGGGGTCGTCGATCGTGGATGTGGCGGGCTATTTCGACACCGGCCCGCTCTTCCATGCGGCCTACAGTCTATGCGGGGTCTCCGACCGGATGCTCCAGGCCGAGACCTGCCACTGGCCGTCAATCCGGGTCCACACCCAGGCGTTGCGCCTGATCCTCGCGAGCGGATGCCGCGTCGGACGCACCAGCGAGACCTTGCTGGCCGGCCTGCGCTCGATCACCCAGAGCCGCTAGGGGGGGCCTCCGTCAGCCCTGGGGCGATGGGTCGTGAATTTATTCCGGGCTCACCCCGCTGGTGTGAGGCGCTGCCGCCCGCGCCCTGCGCGGATCCTTGAAACCGTCAGGCGCGACTGCCCACGGGTGACCGACAGGCGAGAGAATCGGCAGGGCTGGAAATCCAACCGACTGAATCCATTCAATATGTCCGGAACCCCCGACCGGCTTGCCCGATCGCACCAGCAGGGTCTCGTCTGGCGCCAGGCGCGCAGGCTCTCGACGATCCGGTCGAAACCGGCCCAGGTCCGGGCCGTCATCGCGGTCCCGCGAGGGGCCCGGACGATACCGGTGTTGCGCGTGGCGGTCACCGGATCCTCCATGCGGGGTGCAGGAGGCTGTCTGTCGTGGTCTTTGGTGTTATGTCTAGACATTAATTCAGGCAAGCGGCACTTTCGGCGCATGGATCACGCGCCGCAAGACCCTGAACCGCAAACGCCTGAACCGCTTCACGGCCGGAGCGTCGGCGACATCGAACATCGTGTCGCCTCGAGCGAGTGGCGCCAAGGCTTCCGCGTCCCGACCGGGACGGCTCTATTCGGCGTGACCCGGGCTTTCCAAACCTTCCCCGGCGCCGCCTATGATCTGGTGGCGCGCTTTTCTCCGACCAAGGGATGATCATGAGCCATACGTCAGAAGCTCTCGGCTGGCGCTCCGTCGCGGATCTGGTCGGAGATCATCCGGATGCGCCCGTGGCCCTGATCGGCGCGCCGCTGAACGAACGGTCGCTGACGCCTGGCCGCTGCGATCTCGGTCCGAAGGCGTTCCGGGCCGTCCTGCCGCGCCTGTCCACCTATGACATCGAGACCGGCAGGGAGCTGGGCCTGCGGGTGCATGACGCAGGCGATGTGCCGTTGAAAGCAGTGTCGCCCGCCGACGCCTTCATCCCTTTGCGCGACGCGGTGAAGGCCCAGGCGTCCCGAGGCCTGACCATCCTCGTCGGCGGCAATAACGCCATTACCCGACCGGGCGTCCATGGCCTGGGGCTGGACCGCGTCGGGGTGCTGACGCTCGACGCCCATTTCGACCTGCGCGATACGGATCAGGGCCTGACCAACGGTAACCCCATCCAGGCCGTGCTCGACGACGGTCTGGCCGGGGCGCGGATCAGCCAGGTAGGCCTCGCCCCTTTCGCCAACACCCGCCGCGCTCATGAGAAGGCCAGGGCGGCGGGCATCAGTGTCCGCATGGCGCGTGAGTGCCGTGAGCGCGGTCTGGCCGGCGTCGTCGCCGAGGAACTGGAGCGACTGTCCGCCCTCTGCGACGTCCTCTACGTCGATTTCGACATTGATGTGATCGACCGCAGCCAGTGGCCCGCAAGTCCCGGCGCCCGCCCGGGCGGCGTTTCGGTCCACGACTTTTTCGACGCCACGCGCGTCATCGGCGCCCATCCGAAGGTCCGCGCTGTGGACCTGACCGAATACGATCCGTCGCTAGACGTCGGCGATCTCGGTTCCCTGACGGCAGGACGCTGGTTCTGCGAATTGCTGGCCGGGTTCGAAACGCGATGACCACCCTCATCACCGACTGTCACGTCGCCACCATGGTCGAGGGTGGGGAGCCCTACGGAGCCATTGAGGACGCGGCGCTGCTGATCCGTGACGGTCGCATTGCCTGGGTCGGGCCGCGCGCTGATCAGCCCCCGCACGATGCCGTGCAAATTCACCGGCTCGACGGCCGCTGGATCACGCCGGGCCTGATCGACTGCCACACCCATCTCGTCTTCGGCGGCGACCGTTCGGGCGAGTTCGAACAGCGTCTCAACGGCGCCACCTATGAGGAGATCGCCCGCGCCGGCGGCGGCATCGTCTCGTCCATGACCGCGACCCGCGCGGCGTCGGAGGCCGATCTCTACGCCTCCGCCCTGTCGCGGCTGGACGGCTTGAAGGCGACCGGCGTCACAACCGTCGAGATCAAGTCCGGCTACGGCCTCGACCGCGATGCTGAACTCAAGATGCTGCGCGTCGCCCGTCGCATCGGGCGAGAGGCAGGCGTCCGCGTCCGCACCTCCTACCTCGGTCTCCACGCCGTTCCGCCGGAGCATCGGGCCGACCGCTCGGCCTATGTCGACCTCGCCATCGAAGAGATCCTGCCCGCCGCTCATGCAGAGGAACTGGTCGACGCGGTCGACGCCTATTGCGAACCCATCGCCTTCTTCAACGCCGAGGTCTCGCGCCTGTTCGAGAAGGCGAAGGCGCTCGGCCTGCCGGTCAAGCTCCACGCCGACCAACTGTCCGACGGCGGCGGCGCGGCGCTGGCGGCCCGTTACGGCGCCCTGTCCGCCGACCACATCGAACACTCCAGCGAGGCGGGCGTCCGGGCGATGGGCAAGGCCGGCGTCGTCGCCGTCCTGCTGCCCGGCGCCTATCTGATGCTGCGAGAGACGACCCCGCCGCCGATCGAGATGCTGCGTCGCTACGGCGTTGCGATGGCCGTGGCCACCGACTGCAACCCCGGCACCTCGCCGCTCGCCTCGATGACCGCCGCGCTCACCCTGGCCTGCGTCCAGTTCCGTCTCACGCCGGAGGAAGCGCTGGCGGGCGCGACCCGCCATGCGGCCAGGGCGCTGGGTCTTGCTGACGAGATCGGCACGCTTGCGGTCGGCAAGGCGGGCGACCTCGCGGTCTGGGACGTCACCCGTCCGGCCGAGCTCTGCTACTGGCTCGGCAAGCCGATCCTGCATTCACGCTATTTGGCCGGCGGCCTGGCCTGATCAGCCCGGACGGGCGGGATTCCAGGCCGCATATGCGTCCAGCGCGCTCTGCGGCGCGCCGACCGATCGAGATATCGTTCGTCGTCATCGATCCTCTGGTTCTTGTCGCCGAAGATCCGCAGGCCGGTAACGAGGTCATGGCTGCGCGACTATAGCGGCCGGCGCCGTCTCGCCCGGGGACGAGCTAGGGCCGCCAGTTCAGGGTCAGGCCGATGGTCCTGGGTCGCAGCGGGGTCATCGCCAGACCCTCGGGCAGGCGGAACGGGTCCCCGAAGGCGAAGGTGTTGGCCTGGGTGTCGAATGGATTATCGACAAAGGCCGTCGCTGACCACGACGCGGCCTCCACGCCGAGCGAGACCCTCCCGCTCATATAGTCACCCATGCGTGAACGGCGCTCGGCGTCGAATGTCAGACGCGACGCTCCGACATAGGCCAGGTGGCCGTCCGCCCGCAGCTCCAGACCGTTCCACAGAGGCCGGTGGTAGGAGGCAACGATGTTGGACGAGACCTTCGGCACCCCCGGCAGGCCCGCGTCGCCGCGCGAGTTGAACGCCGCGCCCGGCCGGGTGATCTCGGGATCGGCGAACAGGGCGTTGGCCCGGATTTCCAGCCCGGACGTCGGCCGCCAGGTGGTCTCGATCTCCAGCCCTTTGTTGGCGCCGTCGCCGACATTGACCGCATAGGCCAGTCCGCTCGGCAGGAATTGGTCGCTCTGGATATTCCGCCAGTGCGCCATGAAGACCGCGATGCGGGCCCGCAGTGTCCCGTTCCAGAGGAACCCCTTGGCTCCGCCCTCGTAGTTCCACAGGCTGTCCGCCCCGTACTCCCGGCCCGGCATACCGACCGCATTCGTGAATTTCTGACCCGCCGGCCCCGCGGTGTTGAACCCGCCGACGCGGTGTCCCCGGCTGACCTGGGCGTAGACATTCCACTGGTCATCGAGGCGATAGGCGAGGGCCAGTTTGGGCGAGAAGCCGTTGGCCCGGCCCGCGCCACTGAACCGCCTCTGGGCGGCGCCCTGGGCCACCCGCGATCCCACGCTGTAGGAGGCGTCATAGTAGCGGGCGCCGGCGGTCAGGCTCAGTCTGGACGTCAGATCCCGGGTGACCTCGCCGAACACCGCAACCTCGTCCAGCTGATCCGATCGCCGCTCGGCGTAGGCAACGCCCGGGACGGGTTGCAGGGCGGACACCGTCGTGTCGGTGCGCGTGCCGCTGGTGGACAGGAAGGCGCCCGCCAGCCAGCGGAAATCGCTGTCCTGGGGCGAGGCCAACGACAACTCACCGGTCAGCAGCTCGATGTCCTTGTCTTCGTCGAGCGCGCCGATCAGTTGCCGTGAGCCGAACTTGATCAGCGCCGGGGACGCGTCGAAGCGGCTCCGGAAATCGTGCCGCACATAGCCGATCGAGGCGTCTAACCGCCCCCATTCGGCCTGTCCGTCCAGGGTCACGTAGGCGGCGTTAAAATCGTTCTCGTGCGGCTCGCGCACGAGGTTGGCACGCCGGAACCTGCCGAGACCCCGGATTACATAGTGGGTGTCTTCCGTGTCGATGGACTGGTGCACGAGGCCGGTGCCGAAATTCCAGTCGGGTCCCAGGCGAGCGGCGAGGGCGACCCGGCCGCCGCTGCGACGGCCTTCGTTCACTTGCGGCAGGTTGAGCGCGACATCGTTGATGTACCCGGAATACTGCTCCTCGTAGGCCACCGCGCGGATCGCCGCCCGCCCACCGAGGATCGGCAGGTTAGCCATCACCGAATAGTCGCTGTTCGGTCCACCCGAACGGGTTTCCGAACGCGTCAGCGACACCTCGCCATAGAAGGCCTCGCTGTCAGGTTGTCGCGTGATGGTGCGGATCACCCCCCCGATCGGGCCTGTCCCGTAGAGCGTCCCCTGCGGCCCGCGAAGCACCTCGATCCGGTCGATATCGACCAGTTTCAGGTCCGGGTCCGGGGCGTTGTAGGTGATTGGGATCTGGTTCAGATACAGGGCTACCGTCGACTGGGTCAGGCCGGTGAAGGCGCCGTCGGACATGCCCCGCAGGAGGATCTTGTTCCGGCCCGATCCCAGATTGGTCACGGTCATGCCGGCCGTGAGGGAGGCGACGCCGATCATGTCCGTGACGCCGCCCTGCTCCAGCTGCAGCCCGGCGATGGCAGTCAGGGCGGCGGCGACTTCTTCCGGCGTCTCGGGGCGGCGTTCCGCGGTGACGACGATGTCGCCCAGCTGCGTGTCCGCCGCCTCGCGGTTGACGGCTTCCGACGCGGGGGCGACGGGCCTCGAACGGGCGGGCGGAGGCGGGAGGCGCGCGCTCCGGATCAGGATCGCTCCATCGGCGCGAATGGAGGCGGCGCACCCCGATCCTGTCAGCAGACGGTCCAGAGCGACGCCCACCGACATCGCGCCCCGAAGGCCGCGCGCGACGCCGCGACAGGCGCGAATATCCCCGCCCAGCGAGCGACGGGTCTGCAACGCCAGGGTCAGCAGGGCCTCGTCCGCACGCTGCTGCGGTATGTTCAGGCTGAAGGTCTCGGACGCGCGGCTCTGGGCCAGCGCTGGCGATTGAATCGCGACGGCTCCCAAAAGCAGCGTCAGGCTCATCCATCGGGTCGCCGGGCGGCGACGCGCGTGCTCAGGCGCCGTCACGCGCCGTCAGGCGGATCCCATCGTTCTCTCGGGTCGCCCTGATCGGAACGAAATCCTGCAGCTGTCTCAACATCGTAGCCTCGTCGCCGATACGAAGCGCGCCGGTGAACCGGAGCGCGCGGGCGGACTCCGACACACTAACCGGCTTGTTGAGATAACGCGACAGGTCCTCCGCGACCGTGCCCAGATCAGTTTCGCGATAGACCAGCACGCCCTCATGCCATGCGGACGCCTGACCGGGATCGATTCGAGACACGACGGCGGCCGCCGACCCGTCCTGGACCAACTGCTCGCCCACGCCCAGCTGGACCATTTCAGGCATTGCGTCCCCGGACACTGCGACGCGGCCGCGCCGGACGCCGACCGAGAACCGCCCGCCGTGGGACAGCACGTTGAAGACGGTGCCCAGAACGCGAACCTCGTAAGCTTCGGCCGCGATCAGGAACGGGCGTGCGGGGTCATGCGTCACGTCGAAGGCGACCTCGCCTCCGGCCATGGCGACCTCGCGATCGCGCGCGCCGATGCGGACCCGCAGGTCGGAATGGCGGTTCATCGACAGGCGCGACCCATCCGGCAGGACCACCTCTCGCGGAGCGTCGTCGGTGCTGTAGGTTCTGAAACGGCCCTCGCCGCTGATTTCCGGCCAGAAACCCACGACCATGACGGCCGCGGCGGCGGTGGCGAGCAACGGGGTCAGCCAGGCGCGGCTGAAGCCGCCGCGGAGGGGCTTGACGTCGTTGGCCGCGATCGGGGCGACGACGGCTTCGGCGGGGGCATGCGCGTCCAGCGCGACCCAGACCTGTTCGATCCGGCCATAGGCCTCGCCTCGGGCGGGATCGGCTTCCAGCCAGGTCTGGAACTCCAGCCATGCGCCTTCCGGCGCGTCGGCGTCGCCCAGCCGGACGAACCAGTTCAGCGCCTGATCGTGAATGTCCGAGGTCGTCATGCGTGCGCCAGCCGAGTTCGCGTCGCCGACACCGGCGCCTGACCGTTAGACGGCGCCGCCATGGCGCCACCTCCACCAAAGGTCGCAGGATTCTGCTCGCCGTGCGCCCTCATTGTCGAACCTTCGCCGCCAGAATCTTCAAGGCGTCCATCATATGCTTCTCAACCGTGCTCTTCGAGACATTGAGATTTCGGGCCACCTCGGCGTAGCTGAGGCCGTCGAACTTGTGCAACCGGAAGATGGTTCTGGTCCTGTCCGGCAGCCCGTCGAGCGCCGTCATCAACTGGGCCAGTCGCTCGCGTCCGGCGACCACGGTTTCGGCCGATGGCGCGTCGTCCAGGTCTTCGGTCGGACCCGCGACATGGACGACGTCCCGCCATGCAGCGTCGCGGGCGGCTGCACGACGGCTGGAACGCCAGCGATCCATCATCAGGTTCGATGCCAGCCGATAGAGATAGGCGCGCGGCTCGCGCACCTCGGAGGTCCCATCGACGCCGACGACCTTGAGGTAGAGGTCCTGCAACAGGTCCTCGACATCGGCGGCAGGCCCCAGCCGCGCCAGGAAGAAGCGCCGCATAGCCTCTCGCTGTTCGAAATAGGTCGACAGCAACGCGGGCGCTGGCAGCGCGGTCAAAGGCCGAAATCCTCCGGGTCCGGTTTCCGGAACGACTTCGCGCGCCTGAGTTCACCGTCAAAAACTAATGCCGTGCTGAATTTGATGAGGCAAGGCGAGAACTTGCGCGATTTTTCTCTGAGGTGACGGTCCGGCGACGACGTCTTCCGTCTGAGGCCGCGACGGCGGCCGGTGCGGGGGCCTTGATGTACGACCTTTGGCGATCCGGTTTCGTCCGACGCTCGCTGACCAGCCTTGTTGCCGGCGGCCTGGACGCGCGCGAGGTGACGTGGCTGCCGGATCAGGGCCTGTTCGCCTATCTCGCCGACCCTTTCGGGATCGACCGTGGCGGCGTTTTGACCGTCTTCGCCGAGCATTTCGACTATCGCAGCCGCCGCGGCGAGATCCGCTATTTCCAGTATGACGCGACCAACGCCCTGGTGGGCGAGGGTATCGCCCTGGCTGAGCCGCATCACCTGTCGTACCCCTCGCTGATTGAGGATGGCGGCGAACTCTACATGCTGCCGGAGGCGTACAAGAGCGGCGGCCTGACCCTCTACCGCTGCGTCCGCTTTCCCGACCAATGGGAACCGGCCAAGCGGATCCTCGATGTGCCGGCCATCGACGCGACCGTGGTTCGCCACGACGGCAAGTGGTGGATGTTCCATGCCCTTCCGGGTCCGGCCGACCGGGCGATGCGAGAGCTGCATGTCGCCTTCTCCGACGCTCTTAACGGTCCATGGACGCAGCATCCCGCCAATCCAGTGCGCTCCGGCTTCCCCGCGTCGCGGCCTGGCGGGACGGCGTTCGAGGCGAATGGCGCGCTGCACCTGCCGCTTCAGGACTGCGCCGGGACCTATGGGGCGGCGATCAACCTCCTGCGCATCGACACCCTGACGACTGATGCCTTCGAAGCCTCGGTCGTCCGCCGGTTCGAGGCCGGGGAGCTGCTGACCGGCTATGCGGACGGTTTCCACACCCTCTCGGGCTGCTGCGACACGACCTTCATCGATGTGAAGCGCATCCAGCGCTCGGCAGCCGAGGGCTGGGTCCGCACCCAGTACAAGGTCCGCCGCCTGCTCGGACTCAACGGACCGCACGCACGGCGCCGGCCTCCGTCGGAAACGACGTCCAAAACGCCGCCGGTGCTCGCCGGACAGGGGATCTAGAATGCGCGTCGCCGTCGTCATGCCTCGTGGGTCGCAGATGAGCCGCGCCAGGCCAAACTCCATGGAGACGGTGGCGGGAGCCCTGCTCGAGCCGAGCCGCCTGAAGAACCAGACCCACGTCATCTGCGACGCCGGCGCGTCCGATCCCGCCCTGCCCAACCTCGTGGCCGTGCCGGACGGTCTGAGCAGGTCGCGCCGCGCCGCCGTCGTGGCCCGTGCGATCGAGGCGCTGAACCCCGACTATGTCGAATACCACCAGCAGCTGGACTCCTCGGCCGCCCTCGCGCGGCGGCTGCCGGGCCGCGTCCACGTCCTCTATCGCCACACGCGGATCAAGCCGGCGCGGGGGCTGGTCAACCGGATACGATATGGCGCGCGCCTGGCAGCCTTCGACCGCCTGGTATTCGTCAGCGGGGCCGCGCGGGCGGAGTTCGCGGCCGACTATCCCCGTTTCGCCGATCGGGCCTCGGCGATCTGCAATCCGATCGACGTCAAGGGCTGGACCGCTGACCCCGACGACCGCGACAAGCTGATCATTTTCTCCGGCCGCGCCATGGCCGAGAAGGGGCTGGAGCCCCTGTGTCAGGCGCTTGAAGTCGTGCTGGACCGGTTCCCCGACTGGCAAGCGGCCCTGATGCTCGGGGATTGGGACCGTCACGCCGACTGGGCCCAGCCGCGCCTGCAGCCGCTCGCGCGTTTCGGCGACCGCGTCGCAATCCACAGGTCGGCATCGCTTTCGAAGGTCAAGGCCGTGATGCGCCGCGCCGCCATCGCCGTGACACCGTCATTCGTCGCCGAGGCCCTCGGCCTGTCGGCGCTGGAGGCCCATGCGGCTGGGGCGGCCCTCGTTTCGTCCGGACGCGGCGGGCTGCGCGAGGCCAGCGGACCGCATGCTGTCTATGTCGAAGACCCGCAGGCCACGGCCCTGGTCGAGGCGCTGAGTGGACTGATCCTCGATCCGGTCGCTCGCGTCGAGATGGCCCGCGCGGGTCAGGCTTTCGTCGTGGCAAACCACACCCCTGCCGTTCGCGCGGCCCAGCTCGACACGCTGCGGGAAACCCTGGTGGCCCGGCGCGTCGCGCCGACGGTCCGCGAGAATTTGCTCGTCCAGATGATCTCGGCGGCTCTGCCGTTGTCCGCCCCGCGCTGGGCCTGGGCGGGGCCACGGCCTCAGGGCCCACTGACAGGGACCTGAGGCGTTCAACTATTCCATCGGGCGTCCCTGAACGTGCGATGGAACGATCGGCGTTGTCTCACGGCGACGATCGTCGACGGGCCGGCTGGACATCGCGTCCATCCGGCCCGCATTTCTGTTTGAGGCAAAAGGTAATCGAGTGGGCGCACGCACATTATTGACCAGGCTTTTCGCGGGCGACGCGGCCGTGCTGGCGATGAAAAGCCGTCGGGTGCTGAAAATCCGCGACCTACCGGACCGCAAACTGCTGGCCGAGGCCTATATCCCCGCCTTCGCCGTGGAGGGCGGCAAGATCCTGTGGGTCGGATGCCGCGCCTACACCGCCGATGACTATCCGGTTCTCGAGGCCGGGGGCGGCGAGGTCTGGACCACTGACATCGACCCGGGCGCGGCGCGCTGGGGCGTCGAGGGCAGGCACCGCACCGGCGATGTCTGCGAGGCCGATGTGGTCTTCGCAGACCAGATGTTCGACGCCATCGTCTGCAACGGCGTGCTCGGCTTCGGAGTCGATGCGCCCGAACAGCAACGTCGAGCGCTCCAGGCCCTGTCGCGGATACTCAAGCCCGGAGGTCGGCTCCTGCTGGGCTGGAACGTTGACAAGATCTCCGATCCGATCGCGGCCTCGCTGACCGAGCCCTGGTTCTCGCATCAGCCGTTCGCCGGCCAGCAGGCGCGCGTGACGTTCGCGGAAACGACCCACGTTTACGACACGTTCGTGCGCCGACCGTCGGCGAGCTGAGTCCGTCCGTCCGGGGGCAGCACCCCTGCTGTGACTCCAGCGCCTGGACCACGCGTGGGGTCGCCGTGGCAGAGACCGCCGTTCTGCTGTTGTGTGTGCGTGCTGCGCGCTACACCACCCGGATCGGCATTCCCGTCGTCAGCGGAATGCACACCAGGGTCCAGAACACATGCAGTTCCTCATCATCGGCCGCGACGGTCCCGACGCCGACGCTCCGGCCCGCCGACAGGCTGCGCGTCCCGCTCACATCGAAGGCCTCAAGGCGCGCCGGGCCGCAGGCGAAGTCGTCGAGGTCGGCGCCCTGCTGGACGACGCCGGGTCGCCGATCGGATCGGCCATGATCGGAGAGTTTCCCGACCGCGCGGCCGCCGACGACTATGTGGCGCAGGAGCCCTACACGACGGCCGGCGTCTGGGTGACGGTCGAAGTGACGCCGTTGCGGCTTCTGACCTGGGATTAGATCAGGCCTGCGTCGGCCCGGTGACGCCGTCTGCGTCCCGGGTCACGACCCAGGTCGACAGGGTGCGCGACACATAGGGTTTGGCCAGGATGGTCGAGACGGTCTGCAGTTTCGCCTCCGCCCGCTCGGGCGTCAGGGTCAGCAGGACATAGCCCTTGGCCGTCTGGTCGCAGAATACGACCTTGTCGTTGTTGGCCGACAGCAGCGGCCCCAGCGGCAGGGGGGCGACGGCGTCGCCGGGCGAGGGACTGGAGATCGCGCTGGTGCCGAACTCGACCGCGCGACGCTCGCCGTCGGCGTCCTTAAGGTCATTGACCCAGTAGGCGTGGCTGTCGCCGGCCAGGACGATCGGCTGCACCCCGGCCTCCTTGAAGGCCGCATAGAGACGCTCCCGACCGGCCGGATAGCCGTCCCAGCTGTCGAGGCCGAACGGCACGCCCAGCTTGTAGAGCTGGATCATCTGGCGAAGGCCGGCGCGGACCGCCTCGGGCAGGCCGCCGATCATGCCCTCGATCTGGGCGTCTGACGCGATCTTCGTGACGTCCGGCCCCATGACCCGGGCCATCACGACCTGATTGCCCAGTACCTGCCAGGGCTTGTGGGCAGACTTCGACGCTGCCAGCACGCCCTTGAGCCAGTTCCGCTGCGCATCGCCCAGCAGGTCCCGGTCCGGGGCGTTCAGCGTCTCATTGAAGGCGATGAGGTCAGGCGCGCCGTCGACCATCGGCATGTCGGTGGTGTAGTCGAGTTGCTTGTTGCGCGCCGTCAGACGCGTCTCGACCATGGCCAGGGTCGCCAGGTCCCCGAACTCGAAACTGCGGTTGATGGCCTCCAAACCCAGGCCGGCGCGCGGCTCGCGGATCGGCATCCATTCATAATAGGCCCGCAGGGCGATGGCCTTACGGGCCGCATAGTCGCCCTCGGTCGTCTCGGTGTGGTTCTCGGCCCCCATGGACCAGGCGTCGTTGGCGACCTCGTGGTCGTCCCAGACGCAGATGAAGGCGGCGCGGGCGTGGGCGGCCTGCAGATCGGGATCCGCCTTGTACTGGGCGTGACGCAGCCGATAGTCCTCGAGCGTCAGGATTTCGTGCGGCGGCTGGGGAATGCGGCTCAGGGACGCTCCCGTCGACAGGCCGTAGTCGTCGGGGGCCGCGCCGTACTCGTAGATGTAGTCGCCCAGGTGCACGACAGCGTCGAGCCGCGGCTCCTTCGACAGGGCGTCATAGGCGTTGAACAGACCGCCGGGATACAGCTGGCAGGAGACGACGGCGAGGACGACGTTGGGCGTCACGCCTTCGGGCAGGGTGCGAACGCGGCCGACCGGCGAAACGACGTCGCCGGCGACGAAGCGGTAGAAATACTCGGCTCCGGGCTCCAGCCCCTGACCGTCCAGGTCATGCTTGACGGTGAAGTCACGCGCAGCGCGGGCGCGCAGGCCGGACGAGGTGCGCACCTTGTCGGAGAAACCGGCATCGCGCGCGACCTCCAGCGTCACCTCGATATCGGCGCCCGAGGCGTCGGCGGGGGTGACACGCGTCCAGAACACCGCCGAATGCGCATCAGGATCACCAGAAGCGACCCCGTGCAGGAAGGCGGCCGCAGGGCCGTGCGCCGGCGCGGTGAGAGCAGGGGTGGCCAGGACGCCCGCTCCGATGCCGGTGATCAGGCCGCGACGGTCGATTTTCATCAGGACTCTCCGGGAATGGTCGTCTTCTTCACCTTGCATTCCGGCGAAGGCCGGGATCCAGATTCACACACGGATGTGAGGGTTTCGCGTCACCTCAGGCAGGCAACGGAATCCGTGATCTGGACCCCGCCCTCCGCCGGAGGGCACGGAAGTAAAGGTTCAGTAGCGGACCGTGACGGTCGCGCCGTAGGTCCGGGGCTCGCCGGCAATGAAGGTCGGCAGGCCGAGGCTGTCGCCGGTGTTGCCGGCGTCCTTGATGAACTCTTCGTCCAGCAGGTTGTCGCCGAACGCCTCGACCGACCAGTTCGCGCCGTCGGGGACATAGCGGACCCGCAGGTTCAGCAGGCCGTAGCTGTCCTGGAACTCGTCGACGATCCGGTCGGGCACGAAGCCGGTGGTCTGCAGGTTGGTCCGGTCATTGTTGTCGTCGAAGAAGACCTCCGACTGCCAGCTATAGGTCGGCTGGATTTCGAAGGTGCCGCCTGTGACGGGCAGGCTCACCAGGGCGCCGATCGAGACGCGGTGGTCGGGCGACAGGCGCAGGCGGTTGCCGTCTCGGGCGCCCGTCTGGAAGCGGGCGTGGTTGTAGCCATAGGTGGCGAACAGATCGAGCCAGTCGCTCGCCATCCAGCTGGCCTGGCCCTCGAAGCCATAGGCCTCGGCTTCACCGGCGTTGGTGGTGATGAACTGGGTGCCGACCTGCTCGGTCGTCTGGAAGTTTTCATAGCTGTAGAAATAGACCGCGCCGTCCAGGCGGACGCGGCGATCCATCAGCGCCGACTTGAAGCCGGCTTCGTAGCTATCGACGGTCTCGGCCGGGACCTCGGTAAAGATCGGCGCGCCGTAGGGGGGCGAGGGCACGGTTACGGCCAGCACGGCCGGGCGCCGGCCGCGGGCGTAGGTGGCGTAGAGGCTGGCGTGGTCCGAGACGGCGTAGCGGCCGGTCAGGCGGTAGGTCAGGCCGTCGTCCTTCAGGTCGCGAGCGGTGACGCCGCCGTTGCCGGCCGTGGGCTGGAAGGTCAGGCCGAACAGCGGGAAGGCCGCGGACGCGGGCGCGTTGGCGGCGCCCGGGGTGGCCAGCTGTGTCACCAGACCGTTGGCGAAGGCGCCGAGCGCGCCTGCCTGCGCCAGGGCGGCCGGGGTGCCGACCGCGATCAGGGCGTTGATCTGGCCCTGCAGCTGCTGCACCGCCAGCAGGCCCCCGGCGATGGAACGGCCGTTCAGGACCGAGGAGCCGAACGCCGTGGTCTTCTCATCCGAGGTGTAGCGAACGCCGGCGGCGAACTCGAGCCGGTCGGAGGGCTTCCAGGTCAGGTCGCCGAAGACGTCGAACGACTGCAGTTCGGTGTTGGTGGCGGCCGTCTCGATGTGGCTGGCCTTCAGGTTGTTGGCGATCCCGGCGCGGGCCGCGGTCGGGATGCCGAGCCCCGCCAGCAGCGGCTGCAGGAAGGCTTGCGACCCATAGACCGAGCGGGGCAGGGCGGTCGGCAGGACGGCCAGCGGCGTGCCGTCCAGGATGCCCGCCAGCTGGGCCAGGGCCAGGCGTTCGTCGATCTCGATCGGCGAGGACGACTGGTTCTCTTCGCGGAAATAGCTGGCGCCGACGAAGCCGGAGAAGGCGCCGCCGTTATCCCAGTTCACGCGGAGCTCCTGGCTCCACTGCTCGCCGTCGGAGATGCCGATGCCGGTCAGGATCGGCAGGGAGATGCCGTCCGGGTCGAAGGTCTCGGCCGTCTCGAAGGTGCGATAGGCGCTGACCGAGTTCAGCGTCAGGCTGTCCGACAGGTCATAGCGGACAAGACCGGTCACGCCCCAGACTTCGCGGTCGATGCCCAGTTCGCTGCCGCCCGGGATATTCGACCCCGGCGTCAGGGCGGCGGGAGAGCCGGGATTGCGGTCCGTGCCCAGGACCGCGCCCGTGTTCGGATCCTGCGGGTTGTAATAGATCGAGCGGAAGCTGACGCCCGAGGGCGTGTCCTGCTGGTAGTTGGCGATCACGTCGACCCGCAGGGCGTCGGTCGGCTCGAAGGCGGCCAGGGCGCGGAAGGCCTGGGTATCGATGCCGTTGTAGTTGCGAGCGTCCAGCAGGTTCTCGACATAGCCGTCGCGGGTCTTCATGCGGGTGGCGAAGCGGAAGGCGGCCGTGTCGCCGACCGGCGCGTTCAGCATCAGCTCGACCATGCGATAGTCGTAGTTGCCGATGGCGGCGCGGCCCTCGGCGGCGAAGCCGTCGAGATCAGCCTTGGTCTGGATCACATTGATCGCGCCGATCAGGGCGCCGCGCCCGTACAGAGTCGATTGGGGGCCCTTGGAGACCTCGACCCGGTCGACATCGAACAGTTCGACGAAGGCGCCCGGCGCGCGCGAGATGGAGACGCCGTCCTGGTAGATCGACACGCGCGGCTCATCGGAGGCGCCGGTCGAGTCCGACGTCAGGCCGCGGATCACGAAGCCCGGATTGTTCGGCGACTGGTTCTGGACCAGCAGGCCGGGCACGAAAGCCGACAGCTCCTCGAAGTCCTGAACGCCGAGCCCGTCCAGGAACTCGCCGCTGTAGGCGGTCAGGGCAAACGGGACCTCGATCGGGTCCTGGGCGCGCAGCTGGGCGGTGACGATCACCTCTTCCAGCTGGGACGTCTGGTCCTCCGACACCTGGGCGTTGGCGGAGGTAGCCAGCGCGCACGCGGCGGCGCAGCCCATAAGAATGGTTCTGGAATGAGTGCGATTGAACATGACAGCCCCTGTTGCTGTCCTGCTCTCTAGCCAAGCTTGGCGGCGCCCGAGCGACGGGGCGATGATGGAGCGGTGACGCTTGGGGCGGGTTCGGACGGCTCGTCGCCGAATGGTCTCAGAGGCCCAGTCCGGCCCGCGCCTTCTTGGTCAGTTTCGCCGCCACAATCCGGTGGGCGATGGCGAAATGCTCGGCCAGTTCGTCGTCATCCCAGGCCTCGGGATGGGGCAGGTTCACCCACTTCGCCCGGGCAAGATAGGGCGCCGGGCGCGCCCTGCCGGTCTCGGTCAGGACCTCATAAGCGATCTCCGAGACCTTGAACGACACCCCGCCCTGTTCGCCGGCCATTACGAACATCTTGCCGCCGATCCGGTAGGCGTCGTGATGGTCGGCGAACGGATGGTCGAGCGTGACCCCGGGCAGGGCCAGGCAGACTTTACCTATGCCCGCCCTATCCATGAAAGGACGAGGCCAACCTCAGGCCTCGACGCCGACGCCGATCGGGCAGATGACGCCCGTCCCGCCGATGCCGCAGTAGCCCTCGGGGTTCTTGGCCAGATAGCCCTGGTGATAGCCCTCGGCGAAATAGAAGGGTCCGGCCCCGGTGATCTCGGTCGTGATCTCGCCGCGACCGGCCTTGGTCAGGGCGCCCTGATAGGCGTCGCGCGACGCCTCGGCTTCCTGACGCTGCGCGTCGTTCAGAGTGTAGATGGCCGACCGATAGGTCGAACCGACGTCATTGCCCTGGCGCATGCCCTGGGTCGGATCGTGCCCCTCCCAGAAGGTCTTCAGCAGTTCGGCATAGGAGATTTCGGCCGGATTGAAGACGACCTGGACCACCTCGGTCTGGCCGGTCAGCCCGGTGCAGGTCTCCTCATAGGTCGGGTTGGGCGTGACCCCGCCCGAATAGCCCACGGCCGTGACCCAGACGCCCGGCAGCGACCAGAATTTGCGCTCCACGCCCCAGAAACAGCCCATGCCGAACACGGCGGTCTCGAACCCTTCGGGATGCGGCCCCTTCAGCGGGCGGCCGTTGACGAAATGGACCTGATCGGTCGCCAGCGGCGTCGACCGGCCGGGCAGGGCCGTGGCGGCGGTGGGCAGGGTGGTCTTGTGGCTCAGCATGGATGCGATCCGTGAGAAAAGGGACATGGCGATCATATGGGAAGGCCCCGCGGTTTTGACCAGCGCGGCGCTTGCCCAGAGCGCCCGGCCGTTCTATCAGCCTCCCTCCCCGGGCGACCTCCCGGGCGTTAGCCCTCGTGGTGAAACGGACAGGTGGCGGAGTGGTCGATCGCGCACGCTTGGAAAGCGTGTGTAGGTGAAAGCCTACCGAGGGTTCGAATCCCTCTCTGTCCGCCACTACTCATTGATTTTCATCATATAAAATTAAGATGAAGGGGGCGCTCCCATAATGGCTCCCCAAACCAAGGCCCGCTAGGCTTTCAGGGCAATGGCCGAAGCCGACCTAATCCAGACCTTGAAGGAGACCGCTTCCGGTTAGGCCCTACCAGCTGTGCCGTCCGCGCTTGACGAGGGACCTAGTGCAGGGACTATGACGCATGGGGCGCTTATCGAGAGTCTGCTGTGCTGTGATCGCCGGGACTTTTGGGCTGTCAGCGCCCGCATTGGCTCAGGCTCAGCAGTCACCGTCGATCCAAGAGGTAGCGGTTGTCCCTCGCTTTGCCGATGGGGTGCTTCAAGGGTGCGCTGTAAACTTCCAAGTCATCCAATACGACACGATGTACGCCGGTGGACGGCCAGTGTTATTGGACGGCAGCTTTCAGATTTATAACTTCGGGCCCGGCCGAGTTTCAGCTGTATTAAAGCTGGGCTTCATTGATGAGATTGGCGGTGCCCACACAGCACCAAGCGACGCCTATCTTGTGAATGGTTTGGCCACGTCAGTGGACGAAGCTCAGCATCAAATGGGGTCTGAAACTTCAGGGTTTGGACTTTTTGGCTTTCGCTTAGGTGAGCAAGTCACCAACTCGATCGTCAGGATAATGACTGCAGGCAAGTTCTCGTTTGCTTATCAGCGTGAAGGAGGATCCGGCGGGGTGCCAATCGAGATCGACATGAGCCAATCGCCCGAAAAAGTGTCGGATTGGTCTGAATGCATCGACGCCTTGTTGCTCAGTGACCGCTGACGGTCTTCCAGCACGTATGCCCGAGGCCCCCTCACGAGTGAAAACCCCTTAGGCGGACCTTTTTGGGTTGACGGTGGTCATCGCCGGGGCTCCCGGAACCTGACATTCGGTCCATCGCCCGAAAGCGGACCCTCTGAGGGTCGGCTAGGGGTGGGTAGCGGACAGTCACTACGCCGCCACGCAATCCACCTTCACGGGTTTGGCAAGTCACACCCAGGTGTGGCAATTACAATGTGGGATCCAGGAGGAAACGATGAAGCATGAAGTCGTGTTAGCCACCGCCGCATGGCTGTTGTTGGGGAACGGCCACGGGCTGGCGGAATCAACTACCCGGCCCGACGTCCTCACCGTCCCTGTTGCATCCAATGACGGCCCATCGGCCACGAGAATGCCTGTAGCCCTTCAAGATGGCGTGGAGGTGTATATTTTTGTCGCTAGTTCTAGAGGGCAAGACCTCGGCTATGACGGGCCTCACCGCTTGACCGGAGCCAGTGCTATTATATCGATCGCTGAATATCGCCGCCGGGTGGTGCAGCAATTCGGCTCAGAAGCTACGGTAAGGTCGTTCAGAACGAACGGGTCAGGCACATGTCTGTATGCTTACCGTAATGAGCGCCGATAGCCAGGACGAATACTTGTAGTCCCTGAAAGTTCAAAACTAAACGCAGACGCAAGATTGAGAAGGTTGCAGACTAATGACGGAGGTGACGTCGTCGTGTCGCCAAATTGTGCACCTTAAAAACTGGCATGCTGACTGCTCACTGGCTGTGCCATCTTCAGTATTAGGAGACTACATGGCGCTTCAGTATCGCTTTGCCCCATTCTGACTTCCTCGCGAATGGCGTGTATTGCGAAGCGTACATAGGCTTTGGAGAGTCTGCTCTGGGTCGGCAGCGCCTCTTGACAGGTCTGCTGGGGCGCGAGACGATGTGTTTGCCTTGGGGAGGCGAAGGGGGAGTTTCAGTTGTCAGATTTAAGTCGACGATCATTTTTGGTGAGAGTTGCTGGTGCCGGCCTATCGAGCGGCGCGTTGGCGACTGTCATCGGTGGGCAAGCTCTGGCGCAGCAAGCAGGACCAACTGACTCTGATCCAAGCGATGGGGTCGGACGTGGTCGCGGAACGGGCGTTAGTGATAACGATCCCACCGATGGCGTCGGGCAGGGTCGCAACATGACCGGCGAGAGCGACAACGATTCCACCGACAGGTCCGGCCAAGGCCGAAACATGACCGGCGAGAGCGACAACGACTCCACCGACAGGTCCGGCCAAGGCCGAAACATGACCGGCGAGAGCGACAACGACTCCACCGACAGGTCCGGTCATGGCCGAAACATGACCGGCCAAAGCGACAACGACTCCACCGACAGGTCCGGTCAAGGTCGAAACATGACCGGCGAAAGCGACAACGACTCCACCGACAGGTCCGGCCAAGGCCGAAACATGACCGGTCAAAGCGACAGCGATAGTACAGACCGTGTCGGGCAGGGGAGAAACACGACCGGGGTCACCGACAGCGATAGTTCGGACCGGGCCAATCAGGGCCGCGGGCCCCGCTGAGCAAATCAGTTCTTATGAGCGCCGCAACCACGTCAGGCGTGATCGAATGGATGGTGGGCGTCCCGGATTCCGATTTTTTTCTGGAAGCCTACGAACAGAAGCCACTAATCCATAGCGGTGGCGACGTAGACCGTTTTGACGCCCTGCTAACGCTGGAGCGGTTGAACGACCGCCTTGCGGAGATGGATCTACGGGATGGTATGGTCGAGATGACCAACGCGCGCTCGCCCATTGATCGGTCAGACTACGTCAAGAACGGCATCGTCGACCGCGTAGCGCTAACGCGCGGCTATCGCAACGGGGCAACACTTGTAGTCAACCAGCTGCAGCATAGTGACAAGCGGCTGGCCGACTTCTGCCGCGCGCTAGAGCAGGACCTGTCATGCCATATACAAACCAACATCTATCTGACGCCTCCACGCGAACAAGGTTTTCGCACCCACTACGACAGCCATGACGTTTTTGTCCTTCAGGTAGCGGGTGAAAAGACTTGGCGGCTCTATAGTGAGCCTGCCGCTTCTCCTTACCGAGGCGAGAAATTCCGGTCCGGCGAGCATGCGGTCGGAGAGCCCAGTCACAGTTTCGTACTGCGCCAAGGCGATTGTGCCTACATTCCTCGCGGATTTTTCCACGACGCGGCGAATCTCGGCGACACTCCTTCCCTCCATATTACCGTAGGTCTCATCGCCCGCACTTGGGCGGACCTTATGCTGGAGGCTGTCTCTGAAGTGTGCCTCAAGGATCATGCCTTCCGAAAAGCGTTGCCTCATGACTACGCTAAACAGCAGTTCGAGCCGTCCCGGCTACAACCGGTTTTCGAGCTGCTGGCGACACGCTTGAGCGCTGCTGCCACACCGACAAAGGCTTGGGAGACGCTAAGGGAAAACTTCATTCGTTCCCGAGAGCCGGATATCGCGGAAGCGATATCCTCGAACCGGGTTTCTCCCTCGGCTGTATATGTCGCTCGACCAGCCTTCATTCGTATCGCGGCGGCGAGTGAGGGTGTGCGCGTCTTGGGCCCAGGTTCAGACTTCCGTTTCGGACGAGCCCCTTTCGACCTCGTTTGCAAAATCTTGTCTGGCGAGCCCTTCACCTTGACGCAGCTCAACCATCCGGAGGCTTCCGATGTAGTGGAACGGTTGATGACCGCCGGTCTCGTTGGTCGTTTATCAGCAGTCACTCCGCGGCCATGGGACCACCGTGGTGCTGCCAGTTTAACCGCGCCAAGTTGAAAACCGCGCCGTACCCTGGCTGAAATTAGGCAGCAGAAGGTGCCCAGGTCGCTTCAGCCTCGGCCAGTAAACGGCGAAGAATGGTCTCCTGATGAGGTGACGCTGGATGTTGAAGGTGGGCAGGGTTGCCTCAGCGCACTTTTTTGGGCGGTCGTAATGTCCGCTATGGGTCGGGAGCAGTCCGTCGCTTAGGTGGGGAGCGGACATACGGCCGGGTGAAACAGGATAGTCGGGTTTAGCTGGGCTAGGAAACAGAGCCTAGGGACTGGCCCATGGAACTTCTCAACGATTTCGTCGCTTTGGCCATGATGGGCGTGAGGCCGGCATTGTCGCCGCCTGACAATCGGAGCGGTCTTGGACAGTCTCGAACGTGTGATTTATTGCAGCCGGGCGACCGTTCCCACCGGTTCACTGACGCTCCTGACAGACATTCTGGCAGTCTCGCAAAGAAACAATGAGCGCGACCAACTGACCGGGGCATTGGCAGTGAGTGACGGCTGGTTCCTTCACGTCGTAGAGGGTCCCCCCCACAATCTAGACCGACTACTTGGCCGGCTAGAGGCTGACACTCGACATACGGAAATCGCTGTGCTTCAGCGCCGTCGGGTCAAGGCACGGATGTTCGAAGGCTGGTCTCTAGCGAGCGCAAGGATTACACCGGCCCTCGGTGATGACCTTGTGCGCCTGATCGATGGGTGCCGCGTCAATCCAGACGCCGCGCTGCTTGGCCTAATGGAAGTCGTCTACTCAGGCAGGGTCTGAATGAGACTGTCGAGGCGTAGAACAGCGTCGGCACCCGGAGGGGGAGACGTGCAGTGATGAGTCGGGATTTGCAGAAACTCGGCTGATCTCCAAGCCGTGGCCGGATGTCCGCTATGGGTCGGACTCGGTCATCGCCTGTCAGGCGGGAAGCGGACATTCAGCCCGCGACTGAGGCTAGGAAACGCGCGGTCGCCTTCGCCTCCGCCGAATAGCCCCCATGCTTCCAAGCATTGCGGTTGCCTCTAGGTGCCCCCGGATTCGTCCCTCCGTGCATTCGACACCTTTTCCGGCCGGACACCGTCGGGGACTGGCACGGCCTGCCCTGCCGCGTCATTGCGAGGCAGCGCGGCGCATTCGCCAGCCGGTCCGGCTGCATGGGATTGTTCGCTTGAAACTGCATTTTCCTCAGCCCCCCGGTGGTGGTGGAAATGATCGGCCACGATGGCTTGACCACCGTCATTGACATGGACGTGGCGGACCGTCTGCTCACGGGGCTGGTGAAGCCGCGCCAGAGCCTCCAGCGTCGCCCGGCAGTTGCTCTGCGCCTTCATCGCCAGTCGGGCATAGCGGTCTGCCGCCAGCAGGTGCTCACCGATGTTGGCAGCGGCTCTGCGAGCAAGCTCGGTGAACATGGCGTCGAGTGTCAGGGCCTGGGACGCGAGCATCCTGCTGGCGACGGCGACGTCGCCGGCTTCCGCCCTGTCCGATACGGCTTTCACATGGTCGATGAAGTCCCCGATCCCGGGCTTCTCATTGATGGCGATCAACGGCGTAGCGAAGGCCGAGGCCGCCACTGCGTGTCTGCCCTCCGGTCTGAGCAGGCAGCGAGCTAGAGCCTGAGCGCCCGTTTCGGCGGTGGTCTGCTCGACGTTCATTGCGGGGTTGGGCCTCATCGGGCCGACGGACCTTCTCTTCGCAGCCATAGCTACATCCTTTCCTTTCGCGCCTTCGCGCCAATGTTTTGAGAGGTGGAACAGCGCCTTCCGACGACGAGGCCACCGGGGTCGAGGCGATCGAGGCCAAACAGCTTTCCGGCCACCGGCGTCGCGCCCTTGAGAACATAGGCCATCGCCGCATCCAGGTTTACGAGGTGGAGTTCGGGCTGGCTGACCTCGATGCCCAGACGCCCGCCGATCGGCCTGCTACGGATTACCCGGGCGCGATATGGCCGGCCGGTGATGATGCCCAGCCACTTGATCGCCAGACGATTGAGTTTGCCGACAAGGCGGGCCGGAACATGGAACATCAGGTGGCAATGCCCGCCCTTCTCGTCGCCGTTTTCGTGAACCCAGATCCAGCTCGTGCGCGACCCCGAACGCGCCAGGGCCTTGGTCAGAAGGTCGAGGAACCGCCCCGTCGCCGACGTCATGGCCGACAACGGCAGGCCCGCCGCCTGCCAGTGGACGGTGACCATCCGGGTGAACGGCAGGCCAATCGATGTGGCGTGCGCCGCAGCAGCCACGAGGTTGGAGACCTGTTGCGGGGTAAGGCCGAGGCTGGTGCGGTGCTTGTGGTTGTGAGCCCCGCCCCTGCCTCGGCCTCCTTCAACAGCGGAATCGGCGGACCCACCTATTATAAGATTACTTATGCGGGCTGCCCCGGGCTCCGACGAGGACGTCGTGGCGGCGGGGTTTTCGGGAGTGCGAGCTCTGTTTGAAACTTCACCGAAAGTCGCCCTCCGGTGAAGTTTCAAAGCCTCGCCACGCTCGGTCTCAATGAGCATGGCGTTCGACATCAGGCGGCCACCCAGACAATGGCCTTTTTGCCGGTGAAATTGGGCCGGCGCCGTCCGCTGTCCAGGATGAGCCCCTTCAGCTTCAACTCGGTGGTGCGAGGCTGAACTGACCACCGATCCATGTGGATCTTGGCGGCGAGTTCGTCGGCCGTGAGACCGACAGGGCAAGCTTCGACAACGGCGTCGAGGACAAGTTTCTGGAGCTTGCCCAGGCGGGGAGCCAGATCGTTCGCGGCCTCGACGGACGTCGAGACGCCCCGGTGGCCCGGGTGGTCGGGGTAGTCTTTCATTGACCACCCTCCACCACCAGGATCGGCAGGCTCGCCCGCACCAGCAGCTTGGCGAGCCAGTTCTCCTGCGCCGGGCTCAACGGCGCGGGGTCAACAGCCAGTTGACCCAGGAACTGACCCGCCTTCCTGCTGAGCCTGTGGTCCCCATTCAGCAGCGCCAGCGCTGCCGTCCGGTGGTCGGGGAAAGGACAGTCAGTCATCGCGGCCCTCCCCGAAACAGAGCAGGCATGTCAGCCGAGCCCTGCATGGCGAGAGGCCCAGCCTGGAGACGAGCAGTTGCTCGCGCCAGTCCGAACCGGTAAGTTGATGTTGCGACTTGTCGCGCGAAACGCTTCCAGAAACCCCGGCCTGCCCGCCGGGGTTTCGCCATGTCGGCCTCATCGCTCATGCCCCCGCCTGATAGGTGGGGAGGCGCGACAGGTAGGCTTCCAGATCGCTGAACGAGATCAACGTCCGTCGTCCGGCCTTCCGGGCGGTGAGATCGCCACGCTTCAACGCCTCATAGACGCCGGTGCGCGAGATGCCTGATACCCTGACAGCCTCAGGGACCGTGACCGTGATTGGAGTATGCATTTTGAGAGCCCACTGCGTCCCTGCGAGATTGCACGGCCGCATCGGGACGAGTGCTAGCTGACCGCCAAACTCGGCTTCCGTAGCGCTACCCAAAAATCAAAGAACTCAGTCAGCGTCGCCTTCTGAGGCCATCCGGCGCAACATGGCGCGGGCCTCTTCCCAGCACCTTATGACCGTTGAACGGCTTATCGGCCGCCCGATTCGCTGAGACCAATCGCTCGCAACATCGTCGAAGATCACCTGGCGCACCCCGGCCGGTCTCCTCACGGTCACGCGAAGGATGGGACGTCCCTCGTCCTTCGGATCAAGCCTCCCCGCAACGCGGAGGGTCGCATCAAAATCGTAGCTGAACTGCTCGAGCTGGTCGGCCCTGTGACTCGTCCAGGCCATTCGACCTGCGACAGGGATTGACTGAATCTGCGCATACATATTCGCAGCATGCCTGTCCTCGGGCTCTTGGAGTGCGCCTCTCCTGAACTTTTCCGCCTCGAATTTCGCCAAGCGCAATGCAGTCTTTTCAAAGGCGGCCTCGCACTGGAAGCCCACTGCCATCCGCTGAGTCGGGGAGAGCAAAGGTTTCCGCCCCGCACCGGGCCTCCCACCGCCGCGCACCGTTAAACTCCTGACCTTCGGATCGGCGTCACTGTCGCCGCCGCCACGCCGTCGTGCGCGCAGTAGATCGCCCATTCTCCCATCAGCCGACGCCGCTTTTCAAACAGGTCGCCGCGCCTGTAGGCCGCTTCAGATTTGTTGCCGATGGTGTGTGCCAATGCCATCTCGCAGACCTCGTGCGCATAGGCGGTGCATTCTGCGGCCCAGTCCCGGAAGCTGGATCGGAAGCCGTGCACGGTGCAGTCGGCATCCATCCGGCGCAGCAGCATAGTCATGGCCATCGAGGACAGCTTGCCGCCGACGTCGGATGGAAACAGGCTGTCTTTGCCCAGCGGCTTGACGGCCTGAAGTATCTCGCCTGCGCGGGGCGACAGAGGAACCCGGTGTTCTTTACCCGCCTTCATGCGAGCGCCGGGGATCGTCCAGAGGCCCTTGTCCAATTCGACTTCGGCCCAGGTAGCCCCCAAGACCTCGTTGGTGCGGGCAGCGGTCAGGATCACAAACTCCAGCGCCAGCGCAGAGGTCGCCTGCCGGTCGCGCAACTTCGCCATGAACGCCGGGACGTCGGCATAGGGCATGGCCCTATGGTGGCCCCGTGTCAGACGCGAGCGGGCAGGCAGGATTTGTGCAATGTGGCCCCGCCAGCGGGCGGGGTTGTCGCCGTCCCGGTAGCCCCGTGCCTTGGCGGCGTCGAGCACAGTCTCAATCCGCCCTCGAACACGGCTCGCGGTCTCTGGTTTTTCAGTCCAGATCGCCTCAAGAATTTGAAGGACATGGGCGGTGCCGATGTCGCCGACGGGCAGGTCACCCATGACGGGGTAGACGTAGTTGGCCAAGGTGTTACGCCACTGCTGCCTATGTTTGTCGTTACGCCAGCCGCCCTCGTTGGCGGCGATATAGCGCTCGGCCACGGCCTTGAAGGTGATACCGGCTATCGTGGCCTTCTGGGCAGCTGCAACGGCCTCAGCGGCCTGCTGTTGGCGTTCCGCGAGGGGGTCGGTCCCCGCCTTGACCTTCAGTCGCAGAACCGCCGCCAGATCGCGAGCGTTGGCGAGCGATACGCCACCGGGTCCAGCGGCACCCAGACCGACGTCGCGGGCCTTGCCCTTCAGCATGAAGCGATAGACCCAGGAGCGCGCGCCCGACTCCTTCACCAGTAGATGCAGCCCCCCGCCATCGGCATGCCGCCCGGGCTTGGCGTTCTTCACCGCCAGCGGCGTCAAGGCGTTACTCAGCTTTCTGGGCATCGACTTCGTCCCTGCTCCCAAATACGTTCCCCGATAATGCGCCGTTTTTAGGGGAACGCAACCGGACGAAACGGGACGGGCGAACCGCCCTAGCAGTCAGTTAGTTAGACTACGTGGGCATTTTAGGGACGAAGCCGGACAAGCTGGATCAGTCGTTCGGGGGACTCTCTGTCCGCCACAACCCCCTTCGCAGGCCTTCGCCGCCATCCACAGACAATCCGCTCTGGCCCTTGCGCAGTGGGCATTTACTTCGCTTCCCTTCGCCGGTCGTCGCCCGCTTTCGGCGCACGACTTTAGGACAGACCTTAGGACGGCGTCCGCTTCTGACGTCGTGCTATGTTCTTCCTTCGTTCTGGAGGGTGCGTGGCCAAGCCGATCAACAAACTGTCGTGGCGAGAGGTGCCCAAGCTGGCGCCTGGGTGGCATGGCGACGGCCAAGGCCTTTACGTGCGCGTCGAGGAGACCGGGAGCCGGCGCTGGGTCTATGTCTATTCCCGCCTCGGCAAGCGTCGCGAACTCGGTCTGGGCTCGGCTGACACCGTCAAGATCGCCGACGCCCGTGCGGCCGCAGCCGATGCCCGCGAGCTGATCCGCAAAGGTCTGGATCCGATCGAAGCCCGCCGCGCGCTCTTGACCCCGCCGCCGGAAAGCAAGACGTTTGGAGAAGTCGCCGCCCTGCTGATGGACACGCTGGAGCCGGAGTGGAAGTCCGCGAAGCAGCGGCCACAGTGGGAGGCGTCGCTGAAGCAGAACGCCCCTGCGATCTGGAAGGCGGACGTCGCCAAGGTCGATACCGAGATGGTGCTCGCCGCCCTTCGTCCAATCTGGTCGACGAAGCCCGAGACGGCCAACCGGGTCCGGGCCCGCATTGAGCGGGTCCTCAGCGCGGCCAAGGTCAGAGGCTTCCGTGCCGGAGACAACCCCGCGATCTGGCGCGGCCATCTCGACCAGCTCTTGCAGCGCGGGAAGCGGATCAGAGGCCACCACGCCGCCATGCCCTATGCAGACGTCCCGGCTTTCCGGATCAGGCTGGCGGAGCGCCGCAGCGTTTCGGCCCTGGCGTTGCTGTTCCTGATCTTCACCGCCGCCCGATCAGGCGAGGTTCGGGGCGCGCGCTGGGAGGAAATCGAAGGCGACCTCTGGCGGATTCCGGCTGAACGGATGAAGGCGGGCCGGGAGCACGTCGTGCCGATGTCGAAACCCGCGCTGGCCGTTCTCGACCGGATCGCACCGCCGACGAGGCAGGGTCTGATCTTCCCCGGTCTCAAGGGGCCGCTGACCGACATGGCGCTGGCGATGGTGTTGAGGAAGCTCGACGTGCCAGACGCCACTCCGCACGGCTTCCGATCCTCGTTCCGCGATTGGGCAGGCGACTGCACCGGCTACCCTCGAGAGCTCATTGAGGAAGCCTTGGCTCACCAGGTCGGCAACGCGGTGGAGCGCGCCTACCGCCGCGGCACCGCGCTGGAGAAGCGCCGGGCCCTCATGAACGCCTGGGCTGACTACTGCACGGGCCTGGCTGGACAGGTGATTCCGTTCGCATCACGACCAGTGGCTTAGAGGGTAAGAGATGGACGACGACAAGAAGACCGCTGACCAGCTGATGGACGCGGTGCTGTTGATGATGGCGGGCGGTCCCGAGGCCCTGGTCGGCGCCCGCGCCCTGTTGCGCGAGATCCGCGACCGACATCCCGGCGAGTTCGACATCACCGCCGCCGGCATGCAGGCGCGTCGGCTGAACCTTCGACGGCCGGCGAACAGCCTCGCGGTCTGATGGGCTGCCTCATACCGACCTGGGCCGGAACGGTCGGGGCCTGCATCGACAACGGCGTGATCGTGCAACGCTATTGCGAGCGGTGCCAGAGGCGTCATCCCGTCGATCTGGCGGCGATGAAGGCCGCGCACGGCACCGATTACTGGCTATGGGATCGCAGGACGCCGTGCCCCTACTGCGGCGGCACGCTGCCGTTCATGTTCTCGCCGGGGAAGAGCACGCCCACCACGCCCATGATCTCGACCAACCGACACGACGTGGCGAGGTCGGCGCGGACCAGGGCTGAACAGGACGGCTGAAATGACCCCCGCCGCAGGAGACAACGGGGGCCACATCCGCAGTTCGTAACACCTGCACTCGGAGACGCGCATATTGCCGGGCCACGTCTCGCATCGGCCGGCTCCGATCAAGGAAGCCCGAGATTGAAATGCGGTTCCCACCGGCGGGTATGCGTTTCTGAGCCGATGACCACTTTCGACCCCTAACGGCGGCCCAGAAGGTCCGCTTTCGGGCCTTGGGGCGAATGTCCGGTCTCGGGCCCAGTGCCAATGTCGTGGTCCGACCAAGGCGGACGTGGAGGGGAGTGGCGGTCAGGCCAGCTGGCGAATGCATCCGATTGTGAAAGCCAATCCGACCTAGGGTTACGCCGCTTGTTGCTTTCAGCGAGGCATCTCCGGATAGCGTCCGCGTTCCCTGCCGGGCTTAAGCCTTTTTTCGCCCCACTGCCCTATGCGGTTCGAATGGCCGCAGTTATTTCGATCGTTGAATCCGGAAGATACGTCATCGCCGCCGCGTCGCCTCAGCCCGGAATCACGGTGGCTGCTACCATCCTCGACCTGCTCGACCGACGCCCCAAAATCGCGGGTTGGGATTGGATCATCGACGTCCGGTGCGCCTATCAGCAGGCGACCCCATCAGAGATCGACCAGATCGCGGCGGCGTTCAACAGGGCGACGAGTCGACAAGGCTTCGTGATCTACGTGAGTGAGGACCCGGCCAGCCATGATCGTTGCGCGATGATTGCTCCGAAGTTCCGGAACCGCTGCTTCCTGGTTGCCCACACCCTTTCATCTGCGAAGTTGCTTCTGCCGAGGATCATGCCAAGCATCTAGCCCATGCCGCATCAGGGCGCTGTCAGGATAACCGCGCCGGGTTGAGAAGCTCCCCAACCTGCCGAAATCAGGCGACCGCAGCCGACCATGCAGCATCGGCTTCGGCGCGGAAGCGCCGAAGGGTGGGTCTGCTGATCAGATGACGCTGGATGTTGAACGTGTTGTAGATCGCCGCGTGGGTGGTGAGGAATTTCTGGGCTGAGGCTTGGGATTTGAACCGCTGCTGCTGGCGTTCTCGTCGTCGGATCGGAAGGTGTGAGTTCTCTGCCCGATTGTTCTCCCGAAGCCGGCCGGGTCGGTGCAAATGCCTGAGATCCAGGACATCGAGCGCCGCGCCGTATGAGGCCAGGCCGTCCGTCGTGATCGTTTGCGGCTCGACCAGCTGATTATGAAGGAGACGCCTGAGCAGCTTCAATGCGGCCTCCGTGTCCCGCCGGCGCTGGACTACGAGGTCGAGGACCTCGCCTTCGTCATCGACAGCCCGCCACAGATACATCCGC
>NZ_JAFCVJ010000021.1:0-47463 GCF_049896985.1 Brevundimonas sp. SL161
CGAAGAACGCCCACTCCGCATCCGACATCAAACCACGAACCATGGCTGCTCTCCGCAAAGAACAGCCTTGAATCAGCGATCAGCTGATTTGGGAATCCACTTTGTCCACATCACCTAGAGCGGCCTCAGCCGCTGCGCCGACGCCGTCAGCCCGACCACGCCCAACCCCGTCAGCCCTAGGATGGCGGCGGCGGGCGCCAGGGTCTGGCTTATGCCCTCGACCACCGGCGCCATCATCGGTCCGACGGCCCAGCACAGCACCATGGCCGCGATGGTCCACGGGATCAGGGCGACGACGGTGGCGACCGCGCGCCGGCGAGCGACCCGCTCGGCGACCCCGGCCTGAAAGCCCAGGTCGCGCGCCGCCGGCGTCGCCTCGGCGAAGAATGCGTTCAGCCGTTCCTCAGGCGTCATCGGACCCTCCCGTCAACGCGGCCAGCAACCGCGCCCTGCCCCTCGCAACATGGGACTTTACGGTCCCGAGCGGCAGGCCCAGCGCTTCGGCTGCGTCCGAATGCGACCAGCCGTCTGCGAGGCAAAGCGCGACGCAGGCCCTCTGGTCCGCCGGCAGTCCGGCCATCGCATCGGCGAGGGCCAGCCGGTCCTCTTCCGAGATCCCGCCCGTCGGCGCCGTCTCGTCCAACCACGACCGGTCGCGCGCCTGCGATCGCAGGCCCGACCGAATCCGGTCCTGCCCCTTGCGCCAGGCGATGCCGAACAGCCAGGATCGCACACCAGCCGGATCCTTCAGCCGCCCCAGGGAACCCCAGGCCGCCACGAATACATCCTGGGCCAGGTCGTCCGCCTCGTCCCAATTGCGTCCCAGCAGCCGCCTGAGAAAGGCCCGCACCGGCGCCTGGTGCCGTTCGACCAGCCGCGCGAAGGCGGCGTCCGAACCGGCGCGCGCGGCCGCCACCAGCCCCACATCCACTGAGGCGCCGTCCATCCTCATGCCCCCCACGGACCGACATCAGTCCCGGCGGCGTCGACGACCGAGAAGGCTCGAGACCAGCGAGGCCGCGGCCAGGGCGCCCATCACGAAGGCCACGATCAGGAAGGCGTCGCCGGCCCCGTACATGTTCGACCAGCTGGCGTAGCCGAAGCCCACGGCCATGATCCCGAACAGCACGACCGAGAAACCGTTGCCGTCGTCCATCCGCCTGTTCTGCGTGTACTCGTGGCGATCGTCGATCGGTTGCTCCACGATCTTCAGCAGCGCCTCGGGCGGCTGTTCGCCCCGGTCAGCGTAGGTCTTGATGATCTTCAGCACGTTCTTCTGGCGGTAGTAGTTCACCATTGCGTTGAAGCCGCCGAAGACGAACCAACCGAGCGGGAACAGAAGCCACCAGAAGGATTGGAACAGTTCGACCATCGTCATTCACCTCTTGGGCGCCGGCCCATCGCCCGCGCTTTCGATGAGTGGTCGGCGCCGACCATGTGAATGGATGCACGTCGGCGAAGAAAATGCCATCAAGGCCGAAATCCCCCACCGGAGTCACATCATGAGCCATGTCACATATCGCATCGTCGAGCACGACGGCGGCTGGGCCTACAAGGTCGGCGACACCTTCTCCGAGACCTTCCCCGATCACGACGCCGCCAAGGCCGCCGCCGTCCGCGCCGCCCGCGAGCAGAAGGTGTCCGACGACAACGCCATGATCGAATACGCCGACAGCAACGGCGACTGGGTCACCGAACGCGCCGACGGCCACGACCGCCCGGAGACGGACGTCGAGGGGTAACGTCCCCACCCTCCGATCATCCCCGCGGAAGCGGGGACCCAGTTCTTTGGGCGCTCGGCGCCCGCCGGACTTTGCACTGGTATTGATCCCACGCACCGTGCCCAACGAAAGCACTGGGTCCCCACTTCCGCGGGGATGAGCGGGATTCTTGAGGTGGTGCGGATTTATTTCCTATCCATGCCTTGCGCCCGTGAAGAAGGCCCACCATCTCCGAGAGACGATTTTTGACACGTCCAATATCCGCCCGCTGTTCGGACGAATCCGATCGGCCCCATCCGCAAGCCACCTCTGATTTTCCAGACGATTTCCCTCGATTTCGTCCGTTTCGTCCGGTTCGTCAGGGTGTTTTTCGTCCGGCCCAACCGGACACGGGTCAGGCCGGGAAGGCAGCCTCATAGAAAGCGGGCTTGAATCCGACGATCGTCTGGTCGCCCAGATCCAGCACCGGCCGTTTGATCATCGACGGCTGCGCCAGCATCAAGGCGGTGGCCTTGTCGGCGTCCAACCCTTCCTTATCGGCCGCGTCCAGTGCCTTGAAAGTCGTGCCGTTCCGGTTCAGCACGATCTCCCAGCCATGCTCGGCGACCCAACCTTCGAGCGACGCCCGGTCGATCCCGACCTTCTTGTAGTCATGGAAGACAAAAGCGCGCCCGTGCTGATCCAGCCAGACGCGCGCCTTCTTCACCGTGTCGCAGTTGGGGATGCCGTAGAGGGTCGGGATCACCGGAACTTCCTCAACCCGCGCGGTCCCATACGACCCGCCCCGGCGCGCTTGCCCAGCCAGTCCTTCCAGTCGGGCCAGTTGCGACGGCGTCCGCCGCCGTCGACCCATTCCGGCCCGACGTCGCCGATGAAGACCGCGATGTCGGTCAGGCCGCCCTGTTTGAAGGACTGCAGCTTGACGCCCTTGCCGCGGCCCATCTCGGGCAGCTCCTCGGCCTTGAAGATCAGGGTCTTCAGATTCTCGCCGATGGTGACGATGTGGTCGCCGGTGACCCGGATCACGGCCAGCAGGTCGCCGTTCAGCACCTGTTTCCCGCCGCGCTTCTGGGCCAGCAGCTCGTCTTCCGGCGCGATGAAGCCGTAACCGGCCTTCGACGCCATCAGCAGTTTCGAGCCCGGCTGGTGCGCCAGGACGGCGATGATGCCCGCGCTCTCCTCCAGCTCGATCATCAGCCGTAGAGGCTCGCCATGCCCACGCCCGGAGGCCAGCTTGTCGGCCCCGACCGTAAACACCCGGCCATCCGAAGCCGCCACAAGCAGCTTGTCGGTCGTGAAGGCCGGCACGAGGAAGCCGAGACTGTCCCCCTCCTTGAACTTCAGCTCGGAAGGATCGTCGACCTTGCCCTTTACAGCGCGAATCCAGCCCCGCTCGGAGAGGATCACCGTGATCGCTTCCTTGGGAATGAAGGCCTCGGCGGTCACGAAGGCCGAGGCATCCACGGCCTCGGCGATCGTCGTCCGGCGCGGTGAGACCATGGCCTTGCGCGTCGCGGCCAGCTCCTGTCCGATCTTCTTCCACTGTTTGGCGGGCGAGGACGACAGTGCCTGCAGATTCGCAAGTTCCTCGGCCAGAGCCTTGTATTCGTTCTCGATCGCCATTTCCTCGATCCGCGCCAGCTGACGCAGTCGGGTGTCGAGAATGTAGTCCGCCTGCATCTCGGTCAGGCCAAACCGGGCGATCATCACAGCCGTCGGCTGTTCCTCCTCACGCACGATCCGGATCACCTCGTCCAGGTTCAGGAAGACGATCCTGAGCCCTTCCAGCAGGTGCAGACGCTTCTCGACCCGCTCGATCCGCCACTGCGACCTGCGGTTCAGCACCTCGCGCCGGTGATCCAGGAAGGCCTGCAGACAAGGCTTCAGACCCATGACGTGCGGCGTGCCGGTCGCGTCCAGCACGTTCATGTTGACCGGGAAGCGGATCTCCAGGTCCGACAGCCGGAACAGGCTCTCCATCAGGCTCTCGGCGTCGATGTTTCGGCTCTTTGGCTCGATGAAGACGCGGATGTCCTCGGCCGACTCGTCGCGCACATCGCCCAGCAGCGGCGCCTTCTTCTGTTCGATCAGCTCCGCCAGGGCCTCGATCAGCTTGCCCTTCTGGACCTGATACGGGACCTCGGTGATCACGATCTGGTAGCCGCCCCGGTCCAGCGGCTCCCGCTCCCAGCGCGCCCGCAGACGTACGCCGCCGCGCCCGGTCTCATAGGCCTCGAGGATCGAGGCATGGCCCTCAACGGCCACGCCGCCGGTCGGGAAATCCGGTCCCGGGACGATCTCGACCAGCTCCGACGTCGTCGCCTCCGGCCTGTCCAGCAGCAGCAGACAGGCATCGATCAACTCGCCGACATTGTGCGGAGGGATCGAGGTCGCCATGCCCACGGCGATGCCCGACGAGCCATTGGCCAGCAGGTTCGGGAACCCGGCCGGCAGGACCACCGGCTCCTCGTCCTGGTCGTCATAGGTGGGGCGGAAGTCCACGGAATCCTGATCGATTCCGTCCATCAGCAGCACCGCCGCCGCCGTCAGCTTGCACTCGGTGTAGCGCATGGCTGCGGCGTTATCGCCGTCGATATTGCCGAAATTCCCCTGCCCGTCGACGAGCGGATAGCGCTGGGCGAAGTCCTGGGCCAGGCGGACCAGAGCGTCATAGATCGAGGCGTCGCCATGCGGGTGATAGGTGCCCATCACCTCGCCGACGACCTTGGCGCATTTCCGCGCTGCGGCCTGCGGGTTCAGACGCATCTGGTGCATGGCGTACATGATCCGCCGGTGCACCGGCTTGAATCCGTCGCGCACGTCCGGCAGGGCCCGGTTGGTGATCGTCGACAGGGCGTAGGCCAGATAGCGGCGCGACAGGGCCTCGGCCATCGGCTCGTCGACGATACGGCCGCCTTCGGGCGGAGGGGTGTGGATGGTCATGGGGCTGCGAATCACTCAGGCGAAGGTCGAAGTCTAGCCGCTTCCGGCCCGGTGCGGCTCAGTCGAGAGCCCGGAACCAGCGGTCGACCAGAACGGCCTCGGCGCGACGCGCGGCGGTCCGCTCTTCGGCCTCGGCGTCCACGCCCCACTGACGCTCCTGGAAGGCCTCGTCGAGCCGGCTCAGTTCGAACGCCGTCTCTCCGCCCAGCGCGCCGCGCTGCAAGGCGAGGCCGAGGAGCGCGCTGCCCAGCAGGGGCACGGCCATGGCCAGGGCCGTCAGGGCGAAGTCGTCCAGTTCCAGGGCCAGGTCGCTCACCCGGGCGATGCTCTCCGGCGGCTGGGCGCGGTGGATGATGCCCTGCGTCGCCACGACGACGACGCCCAGCTCCCGCTCGGCCCACTCGCGCCACGGCGTCCAGGCGCGGGTCTGTTCCGCGACCAGCGGCGTCGGGTGTTCGGCGAGATAGCAGAGCAGGTCCGACCCGACGTAGGCGGCGATTTCCTCGGCCACCGGCTCGCGCGTCACGGCTACCCGGTCGATGGCCGTGGCCGCGATCCGCGTCGCCGGCATGGTCCCGGGATCGAGGAACTCCCCCTGGGCCGCCCATTCGTCGGCGACCATCCGGGCGACAGCCTCGGTCGGCAAAAGGAAGCGGTTGTGCGCCGGCGTCTTGGGCGCGCGGCCGTCCAGCAGGACGATCCAGCCGCCTGCGTCTCCGGCGGCGACAGATGCTTCCTTCCAGAAGCGCTTCAGCCGCTCTTCGGATTCGCGAAAGCCCTTCCTGGCGGCGACCATCGGGTCCAGCGGCGGGATGTGGCTCATGCGAAAGCTCGTGCGGCGAAACGGTCGAGTGCGGCTTCCAGATCGTCGAAGTCCATGGCCACGTGAGCGGCGCCGGCTGCGGTCTGTTCCTGCGGCGTATGGAAGCCCCAGGCCACGCCCTGAGGCATGACCCCTGCCGCCACCGCCATCGAGATGTCGTGAGCCGTGTCGCCGATCATCACCGTCGAGGCGGGCTCGGCCGACGCGGCGGTCATGGCGGCGTGCAGCATGGCAGGGTCGGGCTTGCCCGGACCATCCTCGGCGCAGTGCGATGATACAAACAGCTCCGCCCACCCGGCTCGGGCCATATTCCGCGCTACGCCGCGCCGGTTCTGGCCTGTCGCCAGCGACAGCCGCCAGCCGTCTTTGTGCAATCGACGCAGGGTCTCCATCGCGCCGGGATACAACGGCTCCTCGTGACCCGCATCGAACATCCGGCCGAAGCTGGCTCGGAAGGCGGCGGTGAACCGCTCCAACTCCAACGGCGTCAGGTCTGGCTCAAGCACCGCCAGCGCATGCGGCAGCGACAACCCCACGATCTGACGGACCCTGTCGTATTCGGGATCGGGCAGCCCGAGCTCCCTCGCCGCATCCGTCGCGGCCTGAAGGATCGAGGCGCGGCTATCGACCAGCGTCCCGTCGATGTCGAAGACTGCGAGCGGACGGCTCATCGCTGACGCTTCACGCCTTCGAACGGATCGTAGTCCGCCTCGCCCTCGTCGAACCCAAAATGCTGGAAGCCGGCGCGCAGTTCGGCGCTGATCGGCGCCTCGACGATCAGTTTTCCGCCCGACGGATGGTCCAGCTCGATCCGTCGTGCATGCAGTTGCAGCTTCAGCGGCCCGCTCAGTTCGGTCGATTTCTCGTCGCCGTATTTCGGATCACCCAGAATGGGATGACCGATCGCCTTCAGGTGCGCACGCAACTGGTGCGTTCGCCCGGTGAACGGCCGCAGAGCCATCCACGACGCTCGCTGGCCCGCATGGCTGATCAGGGCAAAGGCGGTTTCGGCCGGCTCCGCCCCGTTCTCCTTCGGATCGGCCGGGCGCATGATCTCGTAGTCGTTGATACCCGACTTCTTCAGATGCATGTCGATCTGGCCCGCGTTCGGCTTGGGCAGGCCCATGACGATGGCCCAGTAGGTCTTCTTGGCCTGACGTCGCGCGAACGCCCCCGCCAGCCGCTTGGCCGCCTCCGGTCCCTTGCCGAGCAGCAGGACGCCGGACGTATCCCGGTCCAGTCGATGCACCAGACGCGGACGGTCCATTCCCTCGCCCCAAGCCGACAGCAGTCGGTCGACGTGGCGCGTCGTCTTGGTCCCGCCCTGCACGGCCAGGCCCCAAGGCTTGTTCAGGGCGATAACCAGGTCGTCCTCATAGATCACCATCGACCTGGCAAAGCCGATCTCTGCGGGCGTCAAGGCCATGTGCTCGCCGGGCGCACGGACGATCGGTTCGGGAATCGGCGGCACGCGAACGGCGGCCCCTGCGGTCAGGCGGCCTTCCGGCTTGATGCGGGCGCCGTCGACGCGGATCTGGCCGCCGCGCGCCATCTTCTGCACCTGGATGTTCGACAGGTGCGGCCAGCGCCGGCGGAACCAGCGGTCCAGCCGGATTCCGTCCTCGGCCTCAGCGACATAGAGGATCTGGGCCTCGCGGGCGCCAACCGGGCCCTTGGGCGCCGGGGCTTCCGGCGCGTCTTCCTTGGGGTCGTAGCTCACAGGGCGTCTCCGAATGCGCGGCGGGCCAGCATCAATCCGGCCATCAGGGCCGCCACGGCCAGCACCACCGACAGCAGACCATAGCGCCCGCCAGACCGTATTCACGCCGCTCGATCATCAGCGCCGTCTCCAGCGAGAAGGCGCTGAAGGTGGTGAAGCCGCCGAGAACGCCCACGGCCGCGAAGACGCGAACCGTGTCCTGCCCTGCCCCTGCCTTCAGACCCATCCAGCCGACCAGCAGACCCATGGCCAAGCCGCCGACGATATTCACCGTCAGCGTGCCCCACGGCCAGGTGGAGGCCGGAAACAGGCGAGCGGCGCCCAGTCCCACGCCATAGCGCGCCATTGAGCCGAGGGCCCCGCCGATGGCGACGAGCAGAAGTCTTGTCATGATCGGGGCCTTATACCTTCACAGACGCCTGCGTCACCTGACCGAAACTTCACTTGCCGCGTTATAGGGTTAACGGCGATACCCAAGCTTCGCGTTGGGAGAGAACCCGGTCGGTCCGCCGACGGGTTCTGCCATAGTGCCGGGTCAAGGTCGCAAGGGTTACACCGTCCGCCATGTCGCATGACGATCATCATACCCCAGAGCCGGGTCCCGACCTGACGATCCCGGCGTCGTCGGCGGCGCCGCCGTCGGGCGCGGCCGATATTCCCGACCGCCCGATTCCGGCGGCCGCGCCCGCCCCGGCGCCCAAGCCGATCACGGCCCAGGAAGGCATCCTGCGTCCGATCCAGGAAAGCGATTATTTCACGCTGGATCCGGAGGCGATCCGGATCATCTCGGCCAATATCGACCAGTATTTCAACCAGGCGCTCGATATCTTCCCGTTCTGGGAGACCGAGAACAAGCCGGACCGGTTCCACGTCCTGTTCACACGTCAGATCGAGGAACGCTTCCCCGCCGACGAGGATATCCGGGGCCGTATCCACGGGTATGGCCGTCGCGTCTTCAACGCCTTGCGCGTGCATGTGATCACCAAACGTCTGACCCAAGGTCTCTCCCTGATCGCATTCGCGGCCATGGCGGTCCTGGGCCCCGGGATCTTCGCAGACTGGACCGGGGGCCAGCCCCAAGGTCTGGGCCTGGCGGTTCTGGGCATGCTGATCACCGTGGGCATCTTCTTCGGCGTGTCCTCGATCCTGTTCGTCCAGTACAGGTTCCGGCTGGAGAACGATTCCTACGAACTGTCGCGCGAAGTGGTTCAGCGGACGCGCGAGCTGCAGAACCTGTTCACCAACGCCCGGGCCCTGTCAGATCAGGCCGAGACCCAATTCCAGATGGACGGCAAGGGTTGGGGCCAGCGCGCCTTGTTCCTCACGCGATTGGTGATGTGGATCGCGGCACGGATGGAATATCTCGAGAAATTCGCCCAGATGGAGCTGTGGCGCGTGCGCCGCGAGCGCTACTGGATGCGCTGGGTTGCGCGGATCACGACGCCTTTCGTCCTGCTGGTCTGGCTAGCCATCTTCGCCTTCTGGCCCGCCCCTGCAGCCAATGAAGCGGGCTTCCGGATCCTGCAGCTGGTCGCTCTGGGTATGGGGCTTCTGGTGTCCTGGCTGTCCTACTTCAACTGGCGGACCCCGACTGCGGCGGTCAAGGACAAGCTGGGGGTCGAGGGATGGGTCCGCTACGCCTCGCTGGACGTCGACAACACGATCGGCGACCAGGTGCGACGCGACAAGGAACGCCTCGTCGAATACCGAGCCCTCACTCGCGGCCGCTGAGGGAGTAACGCACCTCCCGCGCCTCATAGGCCTCGCCCCGATCGGGGCGGGCGCCTCGGCCCAGACGGATTTCCAGAACGGTCGAGGTCGCCGACGGCCCTTCGAAGTTGAGGCCCACGCCGACGCCCACGCCGGAAGACGAGTATCGGCGACCGCCGTAGCGGCCCGAGCTGCCACCGTAGCCGACCGAGACGTTCGGACGGACGCCGCCGGCGCTGTCCGGCCGCCCGTCGATATAGCGCTGGGTCACCTCGAACCAGTCATAGCCCTGCTCGACGGTCAGGTCGGCAGCGCGCAGCAGGGCCATGTCCGCGACGGGTCCGGGCGCGCCGACGCCCTTGTAGGTGACGCGATAGCGGTCGCTCTCGATCCGCTGTTCCGAATAGCCCTGCCCGTTCGGGCCCCGCTGGGCTCCATAAGGGGCGAGGCTGGCGCAAGCCGCCAGCGACAAAGCGGCCGTGACGATGACGAGGGTGCGGATCATGGGCGTAGTCCTTTCCTACGAGTAAGCGCCGCGGGCGGGCGAGCCGTTCCCGATGAACCCGACTCCGGAGAATTCAGTGCAAATAGTCCATTGAGTCTGGCCGGCCCGAATCCGAGAACTCCGTCCGAAACGTTCGCCCATGGTGATCCTCGCCGCACGAAAGGGATCAGTATGGGGGCGTTTCAGGGGGTGATGGATAAAAGACCTCTCGTTAAGGCCGAACCTTGATTTGATTGAGCGAATCGACGCGTCCGTTGATGGGTATCGCCTGTCTTCCTTCTCCCCCTGCGGGAGAAGGGTTTAGATCTTGAGCCCCATCGCTTCCGCCAGCGCTTTAAAATCCTCCGGCGGTTCAGCCGTCACCGTGCGCTCTCCACCGTCCGGGTGCGGGAACTTCAACGACGCGGCATGCAACATCAACCGGGGCGCGCCCCGGCCCGCCGCTGTCAGAGCGCCTCCATAGCGGACATCCCCGACCAGAGGCCGTCCGATGTGGGCCATGTGGACGCGCAGCTGGTGCATACGACCGGTGAAGGGTTGGAGCTCGACCAGGGCGCCGTCCTCGCTGGACGACAGGGTGCGGTATTTGCTGCGTGACCCCTGCGCGCCTTTCGCGTCGAAGGCGGCGACCCGCATGTAGCTTTCGCGGCCGATCTCCTGGCGGACCAGGGGGACATTGATGTCGCCGCTGGGCGGCTCGGGCGCGGCCGAGACCAGGGCCAGATAGGTCTTGGTGAGCTTGTGGGCCTGGATCGCCTTGCCGATGAAGCCGGCGGCCGGCTTGGTCTTGGCGGCGAGGATGACGCCCGAGGTATCGCGGTCCAGACGATGCACGAGATCCGGCCGCTTGCCGTTCGAGCGGGCGAAGGCCCACAGCAGGTCGTCCAGTGTGTGCGCCTGGATGCGGCCGCCCTGGCTGGACAGGCCGGCGGGCTTGGCAAACGCAATCGTCGAGGCGTCCTCGTGGATGACCCACGAGCGGACGGCGGCGATCTCTTCGGGTGACAGGATGACGGGGATGCGGTCGGACACCCCCGGTCCTTAGCGGTCCAGGCAGGCGGCGTCAGCAGTCATAGCACTCACGCAATCCCCAATCAGATAACTTTCTTATTAAAACAGTTACTTAGGGGCCTCATCAGACATCGTCGGACAGCCTGCACCATGTCAGGAGTGAACTACGAAAAAACAGCGTCAAAAGAGTGCAAGTCATTGATCTTGCTGCTTTTCGATTTCACCCAGCGGACTCAGGGAGTCCGATGGATTTCAGCGGAGCACGCCTCGGCGGCTCATGGCCCAGGCGTACCAGAGCAGGAAGGCGGCGATCGCGGCGATGACCCAGGGCATCCAGGCCATGACGGCCATTTCAGGCGGGAGGCCGGGCATGGGGTTCGTCAGGCCGAAGATCAAGCTGGTGACCGCGCCGATGACCGACAAGGCGAAAGCGTGCACCGCCCATTTCATACGCAGCAGCAAAAGGATCGACCCGGCGATCGCGCCCCACACGCCAAAGGTCCACGGTACATACATCCAGGTCGGCATGGCGTTGAAGTAGTCGATCATGGGCTGGGTCATGCCCGAGGCGCGCAGATAGGTTTCGCCCTGGGTGTTGGTCATGATGAAGTCGTAGCCGCCGTAGGCATTCCACAGCAGGCTCAGCACCCCGACCATCCACACGTGCCAGGGCGTCTTCGTTAGGTCAGTCATCGTCCCCTCCCAAGGATTTGAAGGGCAAAGCTATGCCGGAGACGGGCGTTCGACAATGAACGGCGATCACTCAGGGGCTGACGTATTCCCACTTTCGTCATCCCAGGCGCAGCGCAGCGAAGACCGGGGAATGAAGTAGGTGAAGAGGTCAGACGTCTGAGGCTTTGCCCGCGATCTCCGCCCGCATCTGCGCCCAGCGTTCCAGCCGCGACTTGATCTTCTCCTCGTGACCCTGGCCCCTGGGCGAATAGAAGGTCCGCCGCTCCATCTCGTCGGGGAAGAAGTTCGCGCCGGAGAAGCCTTCCTCCGTGCTCGGGTCGTACTGGTAGCCCTTACCGTAGCCGAGCTGTTTCATCAGCTTGGTCGGGGCGTTGCGGATATGGGCCGGCGGCATCAGGGAGCCCGTCTCGGCGGCCGCCTTCTTCGCCGCCTTGAAGGCTTCGTAGACGGCGACCGACTTGGGCGCGGTCGCGAGGTGGACCACCGCCTGGGCCAGGGCCAATTCGCCCTCGGGACTGCCGAGGAAGTCGTAGGTATCCTTGGCGGCGTTCGCGACCATGATGGACAGAGGGTCGGCCTCGCCGATGTCCTCGACCGCCATTCGCACGATCCGGCGCGCCAGATAGAGGGGATCCTCGCCGCCGTTCAGCATCCGCGCCAGCCAGTACAGGGCCGCGTCCGGGTCCGAGCCGCGCACGGATTTATGGAGCGCCGATATGAGGTTGTAGTGTTCTTCTCGACTCTTGTCGTAGGCGGGGGCGCGGCGTTGAAGGGTTCCTGCCAAGGCTTGGACGTCCAGCACCGGCTCGGCCGGCAGGGCGAACAGGGTCTCGGCCATGGTCAGCAGATAGCGGCCGTCGCCGTCGGCCAGGGCGGTCAGGGCGTGACGCGCCTCGGGCGTCAGAGGCAGGGCGTGACCCTCCTGCGCCTCGGCCCGCATCAACAATTGATCCAGAGCCGCGTCGTCGAGACGCTTCAGCACGAAGACCTGGCTGCGCGACAGCAGCGCCCCGTTCAGCTCGAACGACGGATTCTCCGTCGTGGCCCCAACCAGGGTGATGACCCCCTCCTCCACGAACGGCAGGAAGCCGTCCTGCTGGGCACGGTTGAAGCGGTGGATCTCGTCGACGAACAGCAAGGTCGACTGACCGGCGGCGCGACGCACGCGGGCCTGTTCGAAGGCCTTCTTCAGATCGGCGACGCCGGAGAAGACGGCCGAGATCTGCTGGTACTGGTAGCCGGCGGCCCTGGCCAAAAGGCGGGCAATGGTGGTCTTGCCAGTGCCCGGCGGCCCCCACAGGATCATCGAGCCCAGACGTCCGGCCTCGACCATGCGCCGGATCGGCCCGCCCTCGCCCAACAGGTGATCCTGACCCACCACCTCGTCGAGCGTGGCAGGGCGCAGGCGGTCGGCCAGCGGCGCGTCGGGGGGATGGATGCCGGAGGCTTCGAACAGATCGGTCATGGACGGTGAGGTGTAGGCGTTCGCACGGGCGATTTCACGCGTTACAATGGGCCTGAATCGAGGAGATGACATGGAACAGGTCGATGCGCCCCGGCCGCTGACCGGCATCACGCCCTATCTGAGCATAGCCTCGCGCGGCGGCCAGGCGGCGGTGGTGTTCTACGCCCGCGCCTTTGGAGCGGTCGAGGTGCGACGGATGCTGGCGGATGACGGCGAACGTATTATGCACTCCCATCTGCAGATCAACGGCGGCAGCGTGATGCTGTCGGACGAGTTCCCGGAAATGGGCGGCGAGGTCGACGTCGTGCCGAAGTCGGTGACGCTGCACCTCTATGTCGACGATGCGGACGAATGGTGGAACCGCGCCATCGTAGCCGGAGGGGCGCCTGTCCATCCCTTGGCCGATCAGTTCTGGGGCGACCGCTATGGGGTCCTGAAAGACCCGTTCGGCCATTGCTGGTCCGTCGGGTCGCCGATCAAGGGCTAGAGTATTCGACGCGCGAGTTGCGGCGCACTTGGTGGGCGGACCTCCAGGTCCGCTCTTCAGCGGCGAAAAGAGCGGACCTGGGTCCGCGCTCCTTCAAGTGTTTTCGACCACCGAACGCTCTAGCCGACGACGCCCGTCATCCGGCGGCCCTGACGTTCGATGGTGATCTCGGAGCGCCCGATGCGCTGCAAGGCGTCCGGCGAGCGGACCGGGCGACCATTGATCTCGCGCACCAGATCCCCGGGACGCAGGCCCGCGCGAGCCGCGTAGCTGCCGGGTGCGACATTGGTGATCAGCAGACCCTGGGCGAAGGGATCGCCGCCCAGACGATCGGCCAGAGCAGGGTTCAGCGCGGCGATCTGGGAACCCGAGAAGGGGCCCTGCTGGATCAGCAGGCCGTCAGTCTTCGCGTCACCCGGAAGGGATTGGACGCGGGCGTTGATGGTCTGGGTGCGGCCGTCGCGCAGCACGGCGACCGCCACCGTCTCGTTCGGGCTGCGGGTTCCGACGCGGAAGTTCAGACCGGCCTGGTCGTGGACCTCGGCGCCATCCAGCGCGGTGATGACGTCGCCTTCGCGCAGACCCGCGCGCGCACCCGGGCCGCCGTCGTAAACGTCGGTGACGATCAACCCCTGGGGCCGCGCCATGCCGAGCGAGCGCGCGATCTCGGCCGAGACCGTGTCGCCCTTCACGCCCAGCCAGGGGCGCACGACGGCCGTCGCGCCTCCGAGGGCCGAGTCGACCACGCGACGGACCATCGAGGCCGGGACGGCGAAGCCGACGCCCGAGGACGAGCCCGAGCGGGAGAAGATGGCCGTGTTGATACCGATGACGTCGCCGTCCATGTCGACCAGGGGCCCGCCGGAGTTGCCCGGATTGATCGCCGCGTCGGTCTGGATGAAGGAGCCGGAGTCCGAAATGCCGGTCTCGGTTCGGTTGAGGGCCGAGATGATGCCGTTGGTCACCGTCTGGCCGACGCCGAAGGGGTTGCCGATGGCCAGCACGAGGTCGCCGACCTCCTGTTCCTCGCGGTCGTCGATGGCAAGCACGGGCAGCTGTTCGGTGACCCCCTGAAGCTTCAGCACGGCGATGTCGCTGCGCGCATCGGCCAGGATGACCTCGGCCGGGTATTCACGACGGTCATTCAGGACCACGCGGATCTGGGTCGCGCCCTCGACGACATGGTTGTTGGTGACGACGATTCCGTCGGAGCGAACGATGACGCCGGAGCCGGCCGATTCCGCGACCCGCTGCTGGGGCATGCCGCCGCCGAAGAACTGGAAGAAGGGGTCGGCCTGGACCCGCTGGATCGACCGGGCCGAGATGTTGACCACGGCGGGCGCCGCCTCGCGCACCACGGGGGCGAAGCTCTGCTTCATCGACGTGGAGTCGGTGGGCGTCTGGCGCTCGTTGGGCTCGGCGAACACGCCGTCCTGGGCCCTGGAGGAGTTGGCGTTGCCGCAGGCGGCCAGCGTCAGGCACGCCGCGAGGGCGATCATCGAGATCTTCATTGCAGTCCGGAAGTGAGCCATGTCGTGGCCCCTATATCTGTCCCGCTTTCGGGCCGGATCAAGGCGTCGCGGCCCCGCGGCTCCCGAGAGCCAGCATCGACAGGGTCCGGCGGATCCCGCCGATGGATCGCGAATTGTCTCCGCGACGGCTCAGGATAGCCGGTCGCGGAAGTCGGGATAGTCGAACCGGCGAACCACCCGCAGGGCGTCGGTGTCCGAGTTCCAGAGGGCAATGGCCGGCAGCGGCACCCCGTTGAATGTCGTGGTCTTGACCATCGAATAGTGGGCCTGGTCGAGGAAGGCGATGCGCGTCCCCGGGGTCGGCGGCGAGGCGAAGCGGTAGTCGCCGATGATGTCTCCGGCCAGGCAGGACGGGCCGCCGAGCCGGAAGGTGACCCCCTCGTCAGCCTCTCCCAGCATCGCCGGGCGGTAAGGGGCCTCGATGACGTCCGGCATGTGGCAGGTGGCCGAGATGTCCGTGATGGCAACTGGCAGGCTGTTCTCGAAGGTGTCCAGCACCTCACCGACCAGTATGCCGGCGTCGAGCGCGATGGCCTCGCCGGGCTCGATATAGACCTCGATGCCGTGGCGTTCGCCGATGCCGCGCAGCAATGCGATCAGGCCCTCGCGGTCATAGTCGGCGCGAGTGACATGGTGGCCGCCGCCGAGGTTCAGCCATTTCAGCGAGGCCAGGGCGCCCTCGATCTTCGGCTCCAGCGACGCCCAGATGCGTTGCAGCGGTTCGAAGCCCTGCTCGCACAGGGCGTGGAGGTGCAGGCCGTCAACGCCCTGCAGATGTTCGGGCCTGAGCTGCGACACGGGGTATCCCAGCCGCGAGCCGAACTGGCAGGGGTCGTATTTGGCGACCTCGGCCTCGGACTGTTCGGGGTTGAGGCGCAGGCCGATGTCGAAGGTCTCGCCGGCCGCGCGAGCCTCGGCGATCAGGTCGGCGAAGCGCGCGATCTGGGCCGGGGTGTTGAAGATCACCGAGTCGGACAGGCGCAGAATTTCAGATAGATCCCCGGCCTTGTAAGCGGGCGAATAGGTGGTCAGGTGGCCGCGATAGAACTCCCGCGCCAGCCGCGCCTCCCAAAGTCCAGAGGCGCAGACGCCGTCGAGGTATTCCCCGACGAGATCGGCCAGCGACCACATGGAGAAGGCCTTCAGCGCCAGCAGCACGCGCGCGTTCCCCCGCGCGCCCACGTCCTTGAGGAGGGCGAGGTTGCGAAGGATCGCCGCCTCGTCGACGACGAAGGCGGGTGACGGCACGCGGTTCAGGTCGAAACGGGCGAAGGCGCCGGGCCCCCCCGCCCTGGTTTCCATGGCGTCGGAAGGAGTGTGCATCGATCAGAACGCCAGCGGGGCGTCCAGGTCCTGCACCTTCCAGGGCAGGCCGTGCTTGTTCAGCATGTCCATGAAGGGATCGGGATCCAGCTGCTCCATGTTGACCACGCCCGCACCCTTCCACTGGCCGGTCAGGATCATCGCGGCGCCGATCATGGCAGGCACGCCGGTCGTGTAGCTGACGGCCTGATTGCCGGTCTCGGCATAGGCCTCTTCGTGGTCGCAGATGTTGTTGACGTAGACCGTCTTCTGCACGCCGTCCTTCAGGCCGGTGGCGATGGTGCCGATGTTGGTCTTGCCCCTGGTCAACGGACCGAGCGACGACGGCTCGGGCAGGAGCGCCTTCAGGAACTCGATCGGGATGATCTCGCGGCCCTGGAACATCATCGGCTCGATCGAGGTCATGCCGATGTTCTCGAGCACCTCGAGGTGTTTCAGATAGGAGTCGCCGAACGTCATCCAGAAGCGGATGCGGCTGATTTCCGGATAGAATTTCGCCAGCGACTCCAGCTCCTCATGGTACATGAGGTACATGTTCTTTTCGCCCACCTGGTCGAAGTCGAACACCTGTTTGCGAGTCAGGGCCGGGCCCTCGATCCACTGGCCGTTCTCCCAGTGACGCGACGGGGCGGTCACTTCGCGCAGGTTGATCTCGGGATTGAAGTTGGTCGCGAACGGCAGGCCGGTATCGCCGCCGTTGCAGTCGAGGATGTCGAGCGTCTCGATCGAATCCAGCAGATGCTTCTTCGTGTACGTCGTGAACACCGAGGTCACGCCGGGATCGAAACCCGAGCCCAGAAGAGCCATCAGACCGGCCTCCCTGAAGCGGTCCTGATAGGCCCACTGCCACCTGTATTCGAACTTCGCTTCCTCGCGCGGCTCGTAGTTGGCGGTGTCCATGTAGTGGACCCCCGCCGCGAGGCAGGCGTCCATTACGTTCAGGTCCTGGTACGGCAAGGCCAGATTGACCACGAGCGCGGGCTTCACGGCCTTGATCAGGGCCGTGGTCGCGGCGACGTCGTCGGCATCGATGGCCGCCGTGTCGATGACGACGCCGGTGCGTTCCTTCACCGAGGCGGCGATGGCGTCGCATTTGGACTTCGTCCGCGAGGCCAATGTGATGTGGGAGAAGATGTCGGCGTTCATCGCCATCTTGTGGACGGCGACGGAGCCTACGCCCCCCGCCCCGATTACGAGAACCCTGCTCATCTCATGCACTCCTGAAGTCTGCACCGCCTGAAACCCGTCACATCGACGCGTTGGGTGGGGTCCTATACGAGGATGGGCTTTCCCGTAACCGTCCCGGCCGGTGTTTTGCGTTGCCAGGCGTCCTTATTTCGATCGCCAGAGGGACAGGACGCGCCCCGCCGATCCTGTCGGAAGCTTAATCCTCCACACGCTTGCCGAGCGCGATTGGCCGGGCGATGGTCGGGCATGACCGCAGTGATCGAAACCCGGAACCTGACCAAGACCTACGACGCAGTCCGTGCGCTGGACGGGCTCAGCCTCTCCATTCCGCGCGGCGGGGTCTATGGCGTGCTGGGGCCGAACGGCGCCGGCAAGTCGACCCTGTTTCGCATCCTGCTGGGCCTGATCCGGCCGACCGACGGCGAGGCCTCGGTGATGGGCGGGCGCATCGGCGACGTCGCGGCGTCGCGGCGGATGGGCTCGATGATCGAGACGCCGCGCTTCCCGCCCTTCATGACAGCGCGCCAGGTGCTGGTCTGGCTGTCCGCCGCCCACGGGCTGACGCCTGACGCCGCGCGCGTCTCCGGCTGGCTGGAGCGCGTCGGTCTGACCGAGGCCGCCGACCGCAAGGTGCGCGGCTTTTCCGTCGGCATGATGCAGCGACTCGGCGTCGCCGGCGCCCTGATCACCGATCCCGAGCTGGTCATCCTGGATGAGCCGACCAGCGGCATGGACCCGCCCGGCATCCAGGAGATGCGCGCCCTGATCCGGTCGCTGGCCGAACGCGACGGGATCACCGTCATCCTGGCCAGCCATCAGTTGCTGGAGGTCCAGCGCGTCTGCGACCGTGTCGCCATCCTGAACCGGGGCAAGCTGGTGCGCGAAGGCGCCGTCAGCGAGTTGACCGCCTCGGGCGAGCGGCTGCGTCTGTCGGTGACGCCGATCTCGAAGACGCTGGAGATCGTGTCCGGCCTGCCCGGGGCGTCGGGCGTGCTGGAAGGTGACGCCGTCATGGCCACCCTGCCCCGCGCCGACACCCCCGCCCTGCTGCGCGCCCTGATCCAGGCCGGTGTCGACATCGACGAAGCTCGCTGGATCGGCGCCGATCTGGAGAGCGTCTTCATGTCCGAGACCGGCTCCGTGCAACATCCGGAGACAATCATTCAGGAGGTCGGACATGCTGGCTGATTCCGTCCGCTCCGAGCTGTATCGCTTGTCTCGCAACCGCATGGCCGTCTTCTGGTCGGCCCTGTTCGTGCCGCTGCTCTTCGTCGTCGGCGGGGCCGCGTTCCACCTGATCACGAAGTCGAAGATGGCGGAGGTGAGCGGCGATCTGGTGCCCGGCGCGGCCGCCTCGATCGCCGTCACCAACCTGGGTCAGGACCTCGTGCAGGGTGCGGGCATCGTCGCGAACGGCGCCGTCCTCGTCTTCATGCTGATCGGCGCGGCGACCCTCTATGCGGGCGACTACCGCTGGGAGACGTGGCGGCTGATCAGCGCGCGCAACAGCCGGCTCAACCTGATCCTCGGCAAGGTCGGCGCCTTCAAGGTCCTGACCCTGGCGGCCATGGTGGTCTTCCTGATCGCGGGCCTGGTCTTCTCGATGAGCGGGGCCCTGATCAACGGTAACAGCATTACCTTCAGCTTCGACGGCGGCGACGCGGCCGACTTCGGCCTGCTGCTCCTGCTCGGCTACATCCGCATCATCCAGTACGCGATGGTCGCCCTGCTGACGGCGGTGCTTACCCGCTCGTTGCTGGCCACCCTGTTCGTCCCGGTGGTGCTGGGCTTCGGCCAGAGCCTGCTGGGAGGGCCCGGCCTCGCGATCCTGCAGTGGGAGCCGACGGCCTGGCAATCACAACTGCTCCTGCCGGGCCTCGCCTTTGACGCCCTGAAGGCCATGGTAACCGCCGGCGTCGGCGCCCCGCCCGCGCCCGACGGCCTGATGCTCAAGGCCATCGTCAGCCTCGCCCTTTGGCTGCTGGTCCCCCTGGCCGGCGCCATCGCCTGGTTCAATCGCCAGGACCTTTCGAAGGAATAGGCGGAGGCATCCCGTTTGCTTGGCCGACGGTCGTAGTTATTCAGGCGTAGTTATACCGTCGTAGTTATACCGGCGTAGTTATACCGGCGTAGTTATACCGGCGTAGTTATACCGGCGTAGTTATACCGGCGTAGTTATACCGGATAGCCGCCGCGAGGGGCGAGGCCTACGGCTCATGCCAGGAGAGTGTCAGCAAGCCTCTGGCGGCGCCATCTCCCGCTCGGACCCGCACGGGTCTGGCAGCCGTCGCCAGGGAGTCCTGTCATGCGTGTTTCCGGCCTGTTGCTCGGCTTCTCCGTCGGCGTCTACCTCATGTGGAAGGTCGCCGTACCGGCCCCGGACGCGCCTCTCTCCTGCTCCGTCGCTCCCGATTGCGCGGTTGCGACCGGCGGCTCCCCGGATGCAACCCCTGCAGCGCAGCCGGGTCTGCGAGTCGTCGTGTATGATCCCGCGATCGAACCGCGCGACAGGGCCCATGAGGGGCCGCACAGCCCTGGATGGACATCGGCCGAGGACACGTCTCTCGCCGACCGCCCCGTGTTCCCTCCAGCGGCCAATGTGATTCCCCTCCCGAGATTCCGGATCGTCGGCCTCGATCAGGCCAACGCCCACGGGGCATGCGCGGTTCTCGGCGAAAGGAAACTCGGCTGTTTGGGACTGACTAACCTGGGCGAGCAATAGGGAACCGCTTTCGATCACGTGCGTATGATCGAGTGAGTCGGGTATACGACTTATCCTCGCAAATCCGCGGTCACGGGCGTCAATGCATCACAGGGCTTTCGATCGAATTGTCCATATCGTCGATGCTGACGCGGCTGCAAGACAGCATGGCGCGGCGGTCCTCCGCGCTTCAGACTACGAGGTTCAGACCCACGCTTCCGGTAGCGACTTTCTTCTCACCCACCCTGATGCACACCCGGGCTGCGTCCTGCTCGACATCCAGATGCCCGAACCCGACGGCCTCGACGTTCAGGACAAGCTGATCCAGGCCGGTCAGACGATGCCTGTCATCGTTTTCACCGGCGAGAACGCATTGGATATCGCGGTGCGCGCGATGAAGGCCGGCGCGCTGTATTTTCTCGAAAAACCCTATCTGGACGCCGATTTGTTGCGCATGGTCGCTGAAGCGCTTGCGCGCCAGGAGGCGACCCAAGACAGCGCGGATTGCAAGGCGGACGCGACGGCCCGGCTCGACTCGTTGTCGCCTCGTGAAACCCAGGTGATGCAGGGACTGGCGGAGGGCTCGCCCAGCAAGATCATCGCGCATGAGTTGGGACTCAGCATCCGGACCGTCGAGATGTATCGAACCCAGCTGATGGAGAAACTGGAGGCGCGTAGCCTGTCGACCGTGCTCAGACTCTGGTTCGACGCGGGCCGTTAGGCGACCGCCCCGGCTCCCGGTATAACTACGATATCCACCCCGAGGGGCCGTCGGGCTACAACCTGCGAACAGGCAGGTTCATGATTAACGCACAACGTGGAGTCAAATCGGTTTTCAGGGGCCAGTCGGTGCCGATCTTCGGCGCGCTCGGGGCGACACTGCTCGGCGCCGGGGTGGCGCTGGAGTTCGACCGCCTGGTCGCCGTCGCCGACCATCTGATGCTTCCCGTCGGCCGGGAGGTCTTGATTGGGGCGGTCACCACGGCAGGTCTGACAGGCTTTCTGGTGTGGGTCGCCAGCGCGCTCATCGCACGGAGCATCATCAGGGTGACGCTTGAACCCTATGACACCCTGACCGAACAGCTCGAAGGTCTGGCAGACGGAAGGACAGGTACCGACCTCGCTCTGCAGGGCGCGGCCCAGGGGATTCAGCGCCTGGCCCGCGTGATCGTGACGTTCCAGACCAGGCTGGTCGAAAGCCAGCGCTCAGAGGCCGCGCTCCGCGTTCGGTATGACGCTCTTTGCCAGGCGAACGATCATGAGCGCCAGAGCCTGATGGCAGTCCTGCTGGACCGGTCGACGACTGTCACAGTGAAGGCTGCGCCGGTAATCGATGTCGAACCGTCCTCGGGATACGATATCCCCGAGTATTCCGCCGAAGCGTTCGAGGCTCAGTCGCCGGATCCGATCGGGGAGGTCATCGACCTGACGGACCAGCTCGGCCCCATAACGCGGCCCCCTGCATCGTGCGAGGCGACGAGCCATTGAGGCAGACGTCAGGCGGCGTTCCAGCAAACGGGCGGTCCCGGACTGACAGACCCTTCCGCGACCAGCCAGTCACGGAAGGCGTCGACGGACCGGTCCGGGCGGCTCTCCGGCCGCAGGAAGACGAATTTCGACGGCCGCTCGGCAAAGCCGAACGGCGCGACCAGCCGACCGGCCGTCACGTCGGGCGCAACGAAGGCCCACGGCGCGATGGCCGTGCCCATGCCGGCGGCGGCGGCCTCGATCATCGAGTTGTTGTGCTGGAACTCTCGCTCCTGCGGGGCGGCAGGCAGCCGGACCCCGACCAGTTCGCTCCACACGGCTCAGCTTTCGCGGAAGGTCGAGGCGTGCAGGCGCGGCAATCGGCCCAGGGTCTCGATGCTCATTCCGGGCGGCGTGACGGAGGGAGCGCCGACGGGGCCCTGATACTGGCGCAGGAACGGCGTCGCCTCCTGGCGAGCGGGAGCCTGTCCCGGATTGAAGATGCGAATGGCGCCGTCCAGCCGGTCACGGGCGAAATCGACGGCGGCATACGACTCCGACACCTTGACCCGGATGTTTGGATGCAGAGCCATGAACCCGGGCAGGCGCGGGATCAGCCATTTCAGGGCGCAGGTGCCGAGGCAGGAGATTTCGATCTCGCGCCGTTCGTCCCGCCGGGCCGCGTCGACGGCGTCGGTAATCGTCGCGAAGGCGACGGACAGGCGCGCCGCCAGTTCTGCTCCGGCGGGCGTCAGGGTCAGGCGGTGACGCGGGCCGACAACGAGGGCGACGCCGAGATGTTCCTGAAGCGCGGCGACCTAACGGCTGACCGCGCCGTGGGTGACGCAGAGTTCCGTCGCCGCCGTCGTCATGGCACCATGGCGCGCGAACGCCTAAAAGGCACGCAAGGCGTTGAGCGGCGGCGGGGCGACGGACTTCATGTGATCTCAGCTCACAGATTGCCGCCGGTTTAATCGATTTCGGCCCGGAGGCAATTCGGATTGAAGCTGGTCGATGCTGCAGTTCGACAAAGACCCGCCCCCGCCGCGCCGGACCCTCTGGGACCGCATCCTCTATGTCGTGGCCGCCGTCGCGATCTGGGCGGCCGTCTTATACTGCGCCCTGGGTTAGTCCTGGTCGGGAGCGCCGAGAGGGAAATAGTTGCGATATGGCCGTGCCTCATCGAGCGCCCGCGCATAGGTCGGCCGGGCCAGCAGGCGACGGCGATAGGCCCATAGATGGATGTGGTTCTCGGGGATCGCATGGGTCCAGTGGGCGTAGAGCAGGCCCGGCGCCGCGCCGCAGTCGGCCAGGGTGAAAACCTCGCCCGCCGCCCAGGTCCGGTCGGCCATGACGTCGTCGAGCCAGGCGTAGGCGGTCTCCAGTTTCGCCCGCGCCTCGGCCTCAGCGATGGGGTCCCGATCGGCCTCGGGCCGCAGGGCGTTGTAGATGATCCTCTGCTGGTTCGACTGGACGTGGTTGTCGAACACCCGGTCCATGAACCGCGTCTCCAGCGCCAGGGCGGGATCAGCCGGGATCAAAGGGGTTGCGGGGGCGATCTGGTCCAGCCGCTCGATGATGATCGAGGCCTCGGCGAAGCGGCGGTCGCCGTCCTTCAGCACCGGGAACTGACCGAAGGGCCATAACGCCGCGAGTTCGACCATCGCGCCTTGGTCTTCCAGCATCCGCTGCTCGAACGGCAGGTCCTTCTCGTAGAAGGCGACGATGGCCTTCTGGCAGTAGGACGAGAACGGGTGGCTGTAGAGAACGAGGTCGGTCAAAGGCGTTTCTCCATCCAGACATTGCAGCGGGCATAGGGAGTCGGTTGCGGCGGCAGATCGACGAAGCCGAACCTGCGATACAGAGCGATGGCATGCGTCTGGGCGCTGTTGGTCTCGAGATAGAGGCGCGGCGCGCCGGCCGACCGGGCGTGGGCCGCGCAGGCGTCCAGCAGTCGACGCCCGAGGCCGAGGCCCTGGCCGTCCGCCGCCACAGCCATCTTGCCGACCTCGTAGCCGCCGTCCGGCATGAGTATCAGCGAGCAGCAGCCGATCGCCTCACCATCCCGCTCGGCGATGAAGATCACGCCGCCCCCGGACAGGATCGACCCGTCCGGATCGTCGAGCACGAGCCGGTCCTTGGCCTCGATGGCGTAGCCACCGTCCAGAATCCAGTATTCGTTGAGGGCGATCCAGGCGGCGGCGTGATCTGGGCGGTAAGGGAGGATTTCGATGCTCATCAGCCTTACCGTGCACCGGCGCGCGAAAAAGCAAAAGAGCGGCCCGATCGCTCGGGCCGCCCTTTCAATAGCTCAACCGTGGCGTCGAAGCTTACGCTTCGTCGTCGCCCTCGATCGCATAGACCGGACCAGAGTCCAGGCCCTTGGCGTCGACGTCGCGATCGACGAACTCGATCACGGCCATCGGGGCGTTGTCGCCGTGGCGATAGCCGGCCTTCATGATGCGGATATAGCCGCCGTTGCGTTCGGCGTAGCGCGGGCCGATCGTTTCGAACAGCTTGCCGACCTGGGTCACGTCACGGACGTGGCTGATGGCCTGACGACGCGCATGAAGGTCGCCCTTCTTGCCGAGCGTGACCAGCTTTTCGACGAAGGGGCGAAGCTCCTTGGCCTTGGGCAGTGTGGTCGTGATCTGCTCGTGCTTGATCAGAGACGCAGCCATGTTGGCGAACATGGCGGTCCGGTGGCTGGCCGTACGGCCGAGCTTGCGATAGGCGGCGCCGTGGCGCATCGGGGTCTCTCCTACTCCGGCCCTGGTTTCCGTCTTACCGGACCCGTGACCGCATTATTCTAACCGCTCCAATGACCAACAAACGGTCCGGGCGGAGGGTTGAAACTAGATTTGGTCGTCAAACTTCTTGGCGAGGTCTTCGATGTTTTCCGGGGGCCAGTTCGGCACATCCATGCCGAGCGACAGACCCATGGAGGTCAGCACTTCCTTGATCTCGTTCAGCGACTTACGGCCGAAGTTCGGGGTGCGAAGCATTTCGCCCTCGGTCTTCTGGATCAGGTCGCCGATGTAGACGATGTTGTCGTTCTTCAGGCAGTTGGCCGAACGCACCGAAAGTTCCAGCTCGTCGACCTTCTTCAGCAGGGCCGGGTTGAACGGCAGATCGGGCTTGCCGTCCGTCGCTTCCACAGCCTTCTTCGGCTCGTCGAAGGTGATGAAGATCTGCAATTGGTCCTGCAGGATGCGCGAGGCGTAGGCCACGGCGTCCACAGGCGACACGGCGCCGTTGGTTTCGACTTCCAGCACCAGCTTGTCATAGTCCAGCGACTGACCCTGACGGGTTGGCTCGACGCGATAGGCGACGCGCTTGACCGGCGAATACAGGGCGTCGACGGCGATCAGGCCGATCGGGGCGTCTTCCGGACGGTTGAACTCCGAAGCGACATAGCCCTTGCCGTTCTGGACGGTCAGTTCCATGCGCACCGAAGCGCCGTCATCGAGCGTGCAGATGACGTGGTTCGGGTTCAGCACCTCGATATCCGCAGGGACGTCGATCTGGCCGGCGGTGACCGGGCCTGGGCCGGTGGCCTTCAGCGTCATGCGCTTGGGGCCCTCGGCGTGCATGCGCAGCGCCAGTTGCTTGATGTTCAGCACGATGTCGACGACGTCCTCACGCACGCCTTCCAGCGACGAGAATTCGTGCACGACGCCGTCGATCTGGATAGCGGTGACTGCGGCGCCTTGCAGCGACGACAGGAGCACGCGGCGCAGGGCGTTGCCGAGCGTCACGCCGAAACCGCGTTCGAGGGGCTCGGCCACCAGGCGCGCCTTGCGCTGGGCGTCAGAGCCGAGTTCGATTTGCGGCTTCTCGGGACGAATCAGTTCTTGCCAGTTTCGTTCGATCATGGGTGTCCCTCGAATGGAGTTCGCCGGCCCCTCGCTACCTCGTCAGGTGCGTCCAGGGCCGGCGGAGAATAGGGTCGGCGTAGGCGGTGTTCGCTTAGACGCGGCGGCGCTTGGGCGGACGGCAACCGTTGTGCGGCATCGGCGTGACGTCGCGGATGGTCGTGATGGTCAGGCCGACCGACTGCAGGGCGCGGAGCGCCGACTCACGACCGGAACCCGGACCCGAGACGTTGACTTCCAGCGTCTTGACGCCGTGTTCCTGGGCCTTCTTGCCGGCGTCTTCGGCGGCCATCTGGGCGGCGTAGGGCGTAGATTTGCGCGAACCCTTGAAGCCCATGTGACCCGCCGACGACCACGAGATCGCGTTGCCCTGGGCATCCGTGATCGTGATCATGGTGTTGTTGAAAGACGCATTCACGTGGGCGACGCCCGAGGTGATGTTCTTGCGCTCGCGCTTCTTTACGCGACCCGGTTCCTTGGCCATGTGTCTGTCTTACTTCTTCTTGCCGGCGATCGGCTTGGCGGGACCCTTGCGGGTGCGGGCGTTGGTGTGCGTGCGCTGGCCGCGGACCGGCAGGCCCTTGCGGTGACGCAGGCCGCGGTAGCAGGCCAGGTCCATCAGACGCTTGATGTTCATCGACGTCTCGCGGCGCAGGTCGCCCTCGACGGTATGATCCTTGTCGATGGTCTCGCGGATCTGAAGGACTTCGGCGTCCGTCAGTTGGTTGACGCGGCGGGCGGCTTCGATGCCCACCTTGCCCACAATGTCCTTGGCGGCGGCGGGGCCGATGCCGTGAATGTACTGAAGCGCGATTTCCACGCGCTTGTTGGTCGGGATGTTGACGCCAGCAATACGGGCCACGTAGCTCTCCAGATGCGCATGATCAGACGCAGAAACCGCTCCGGTCAACAGACCAGGAGCGTGCGCGTCTTTCGCGGAAGCCGGCTTTATACAGGTGATTCAGCTTCCGTCAACCAGCGCTGTGACGGGTTCCGCCTCGGGGGCAGCCGGAAACGCCATGGCGACGATTTTCCAGCGTCCATCGACGGGTCGCCCACCCTGCTGTGGTGGCAGAAAGCGAAACTCGCGCGATCGCAGGAGGGCGGCTCTGCGATAGCCGGAGGGGCGCGGATGCTCTCCTATCACGCGGCAACCCGTCAGCCGCTGATCTAGACGTATCCGGCAACGCAGAATGACATGAGACTGACCGGCTTGCACCAACGCGGCCGACTGCACGTCCTGGGTGATGACCGCGCCGGCGGGTCCCTCGATGAGGACCGCATCCCTGCTCCCGGCCGCACCAGGCCCTGGTCCGGCCCCTATGCCGTCGCCGCTTACCGTCCCCGCCCCCGCCGATGACGACGGGCTGATCAGGGGCGCGAAGCCCAGCACCAGAGGCTGGAGGGGCGCGGGTTCAATAGGTGCGGTCAGCTCCACCGCATCCAGACGGGGTTCGGGCGCAAGATGGAGGGTCGAGGGGGCGGAGGCCGCGCCGCCACTGGAGGTCGGACTGTCGGAATCGGGGTTCGGCTTCATCGCGGGTCGCATCAGGACAACGTCGAATGCCCGGGTCGTCACCTCCGGGAGGACGGGAACCACACTGACGCCCAGCCAGATCAGCACGGCGACGTGAAGGGCCGTCACGGCGGCGCCGATTGCGGCTCGCCTGCGACGCTCGACATTGACCGCCCCGTTGACCGCCGCGCCGCCGTTCATCGCGCCCGTCCCTTAATTCCGAGAACGCCGGATGCTGGATCTCGGCGGCGAGACGGTCAAGTCCCCGGTCAGCAGTGCCAACAGGCCTCCGCACCTATCGGGCTGCCCGGTGGCGTGGGAGTCTCGACCCGGTTTGCCTCCAGCAGTTGATCCAGGCGTTCGCGATCCTGCAGCAGGGCGCCGAGCCAGCGGTCGTGCGCCCGCTGCACCGGATCAGCGGCGCGGGAGGCCGCCAGCCGCCCGGCCAGCGTTTCCAGCCGGTCGGAGACCACGGCGGCCGTGGTCGCCGACACCGCACCGGACCGCAGCAGACCGGCCAGGGTCAGGGCCGTGCGAGCCTGGACACGGCGCGCGGGCTCGCCAAGGCGACCGGGAGCGGGCGCGAACACGGCCGTGGTCAGGCTGTCGATCGTCTCGGCGAGACCCAGGGCGGCCGGATCGCGGCGCCCCATGTCTGTGAGCCGCTCGACGCGTTGGGGCGCGAACAGGGCCTGAAGGGTGACGTCCGCCGCCGCCTCCGCCGCGCTGCCGGCGTCGAAGTTCCGGCCCTGGCGCGAGGCGAAGACCTCGATGTCGTGCTGCGGGTCGCTATCGCCCGACTGCTGGGCCGCCAGCAGGGCCAGAAGCGGGTCAGGCAGGTCGAGTTCAGCGGGCGACAGGGTCCCGATCAGGCCCGCCAGGGCCGCGCGCTGGATCGCGGCCGGAACCGCCGTCGCCGCTTCATGCCCGTCGCCGACGATGGGGTAGGCATAGTCCACGCCCGCCACCAGCTTGGCCACCGCGTCGACCTGGTAGCGGTGATACAGATAGATCGGCACCAGCCGCCGCCTCAGATCATTGACGGCCGAGCCGGCGGGCAGGTTGTCGGGTCCGAAATGTTCCAGGGCGACGCGGCGGACCTGCATAAGGTGATCCAGTTCGGCGACGGGGTCGGCGCCGTTGTCCCACAAACTGCCCCAGGCCTGGGCATCGCCGCCAATACGGGCGTCCGGATCGGACACGAAACGCCAGGTCGCCGCCCCTGCTGCGGCCCGGCGGTCCAGTTCAGCCTGACTGACATCGGCGTAGAGCCAGTCGATGGCGAACCGGTCCCAGCCGCCCATGCCGACCGAATAGGCGTCCGTGAAGTCCAGGCGGTCACCGTTCACCGCGACCTGGGGAACCGGATAGTCCATCACCGAGGCTCGATCCTGCGTCGAGGCGGCGAAATTGTGCAGCAGGCCTATGGCGTGGCCCACCTCGTGCGCCGACAGCTGGCGAATGCGGGCGAGCGCAATGGCCTGCGGATCGTTGGGGCCGCCCGCGCCGGTCTGGCCGGCGCCGACGAGACCTTCGAAGATCAGCATGTCCTGGCGGATGCGGAGGGAACCCAGAAGAACGCTGCCCTTGACGATCTCGCCCGTGCGCGGATCGACGACGCTCTGGCCGTAGGACCAGCTGCGCGTCGCGCGGTTGACCCAGTTGATGACATTGTAGCGGGCGTCGAGCGGATCGACGTCCTCGGGCAGGACCTCGACGCGGAAGGCGTCGATATAGCCGGCTCGGTCGAAGGCGTCGGCCCACCACATGGCCCCATCGACCAGGGCCGAGCGGATCGGCTCGGGCGCGGCGCGGTCGACGTAGAAGACGATGGGCTCGACCACGGTCGAACGGGCCGCAGACGGATCGGTCTTCACCAGCCGGAAGCGGTTGGCGAGGCGGCTGACAATCGGCTCGTCCAGCGGCGCGGAGAAGTCGGTCACGATAGTGCTGATCGCACCGGTGCGCGGATCATAGGGGCGCGGCGCATAGCCAGCGTCGGGCAGGCGGATGAAACTGTGGCGCACGGTGAAAGTCACCAGCCGAGCATCCGGCGCGATCTGGCGCAGCACCGGGCCGGGGCCATCGACGGAGAAGGTCAGCCGGGCCTCCATCTCGACATTGTCGGGGAAGGACTTCGCCTGCGACGCATCGACCATCGTCAGGTCGGCGACGGGACGCAGCGTCCCCTGCCCTGCCAGCCCCTGGACGATGCCGTGGGCGTCGCGGGTCACGAAACCGGAGATGTCGATGAGGACAGAACCGTCGGGCGCCGTGGCGACCACGTCCCCCGCCCAGATGGTCGAGCCGACGAAGGCGTCGCGCGCCGCCGCCTGCTCCTCGGCCGAGCCCGCCGGCGCGCGATAGCGGGGGTTCTCGAATTCGGCGACGACGCGTTTGCCGACACGGCGGAAGACAAGGATGTTGGTCGCCCCGATCTGTGCCCGGTCCAGCCCGGTTACGGCCGAGCCGACGCCGGTTCGCAACGCCGTGTGATGGATAACGCGCGCCAGAGTCCCGTCCGCTCCGGGCGCGGGCAGTTGCAGCAGAAGCTTGCCGGACGCCGCATCGGTGAACAGGGTCAGGAGGCCGTCCTGCCGCGTCAGGCCCTCGACACTCTCGGCATAGCTCACGGGGGTCGTTTGGGCGATCACGACCGAAGGGGCCATGCCGCCCATGGTCAATACCAGAGCGATCGCCGTCGCCGTCCCGCCGAACCTGAAAGTCATGGTCGCCCCCAACGCAAAATCTGCGCCCCATCTGGGGGTGATTGGGGAGCGGGTGTCAAACCGCCGGGGCTCTACTGGCGGCCGAAGTTGACCGTGACCGTCACGCGGAACCCGTCCACCGGCCGTCCCGATGCCGTCGTCGGCGGGCGGAAGCGGAAATGGGTCTCGGCGATCCGGACGGCGGCCTCACCGAAGCCGAAGCCGCCGGGAGATTCATCGACGACCCGGCAGCCCTCGAGTCGGGTGTCGGCGCGGATCACACAGTTGACCGCGCTTCGGCCCGACCGCCGCTGTCGCCTGGCTTCGGGCGGCACGAAGGCCAGGATCTCACCATTCGAGGCGCCTCGCAGGATGATCGGCCCCGAGCCCGAGCCCGGCCCCTCTCCTTCGCCCGTTCCTGATCCCGTCCCGGTCCCCTGCCCGCCCTGACCGAGGCCTGAGTTCAGACTGGCGGTAGGCGAGGCTCCGACGACCAGCGTCGGAGCGGCCGCGGGCGTCGGCGGGGCGACGGGCAGTTCGGGCGGAACCTCGGGAGGCTTGGGCGTGACATGGACGCGGGACGGCGCTGCGGGCGCGCCGCCGCCGGGAGCGACCTCGACCAGCGCGGGAGGCGGAGGCGGCGGTGGTGTGATGGGGCGGAACAGCTCGACGTCGATCGGCGTGCGCATGGGCACATCGATCGACTCAACCTGTCCCATGCCGACGGCGGCGAACAGGCCGGCATGGACCAGGACGACCAGCGCCACGGCGCCGGCCCGGGCCGCACTGCGGGCTCGCGGAGAGGATGGAGGATGTAACACGGCCGCTTCTACCATGCCCGGCTGAACGCGCAGGAATGCCGAAGGCTCAGCTCCGGTTCAGATCAGGACGCGTCGAGTGCGGTGTCGATGGCAATAGCCACCGTCTCGATCGAGCCCATGCCATCAACCTCGGTCAGCAATCCCTTGTCGCCGTAGTAGGGCAGCAGGGGCGCGGTGTTGCGGTTGTAGGCGTCCAGACGAACCTTGAAGCTCTCCAGATTGTCGTCCGGACGGCCTTGTTCGGCAAAGCGTTTGGAAATCCGATCCGTCAGGGCTGCGTCATCGACCTTGAGGCGGACAACCCGATCGATCTGCTTGCCCATCTTGGCCAACATGGCGTCGAGCGCCTCGGCCTGGGCGATCGTGCGCGGGAAGCCGTCGAAAATTGCGCCTCCGGCGTCTTCGGCTTCCTTCAGTCGGGCCTCGATCAGGGCGATGACGATGTCGTCGGCGATCAGACCGCCTTGCGCCATGATCTCCTTGCACTGCTGACCCAGTTCCGAGCCGGATGCGATCGCCACGCGCAACATGTCGCCGGTCGACAGCTGGACCATGCCGCACTGCTCGACCAGCCGCTTGGCCTGGGTGCCCTTGCCGGCCGCAGGGGGCCCGAACAGGATCAGGTTCATGTTCAGGCCCCTCCCCGGGCGCTCGGGCTCAAATCACGCAATGCGCGACAGCCCATCACAATGCTGGCTTAGCGGCGAACGGGCGTAGGCGCGCCTCGGCCGCCACGACCCCGCAGTCGGGCCTTCTTGATCAGGCCTTCGTACTGGTGAGCCAGCAGTTGAGACTGGATCTGAGCCACGGTGTCCATGGTCACCGACACGACGATCAGGATCGAGGTGCCGCCGAAGTACAGACTGTTGCCCATCTGGGCGACCATCAATTCCGGCAGGAGGCAGACGGCCGTGATATAGGCAGCGCCGATCACGGTCAGGCGGGTCAGGACGTAGTCCAGATATTCCGCCGTGCGCTTGCCCGGACGGATGCCCGGCAGGAAGCCACCGTACTTCCTCAGGTTCTCGGCCGTGTCTTCAGGGTTGAAGGTGATCGAGGTGTAGAAGAAGCAGAAGAAGATGATCAAGCCGGCATACAGCAGCATGAACAGCGGCTGGCCATGGGTCAGCTGGGCGGTCACGAAGGGCAGCCAGCTCATCCATGCCGGCAGGTCGGCCGTGGCGGTCATCTGGGCGACCGTGGTCGGCAGCAGCAGCAGCGACGAGGCGAAGATCGGCGGGATGACCCCGGCGGTGTTCACCTTCAGCGGCAGGAACGAACGCTCGCCCCCGGCCATCCGGTTGCCTTCCTGGCGCTTCGGATACTGGATCAGAAGACGGCGCTGGGCGCGTTCCATGAAGACGATGAAGACGATCGTGGCCACGGCGAGGACGGCCAGGAACAGGAGGCCGAACGCTGAAATCTGACCCTGCTGGGCCAGCCCAAGCATCCGGGCGACGGTGCCCGGCAGAACCGCGACGATACCGGCGAAGATGATCAGCGAGATGCCGTTGCCGACCCCGCGCGCTGTCACCTGCTCACCCAGCCACATCAGGAACATGGTGCCGCCCGTCAGGGAGACGACCGTGGTGGCGATGAAGAAGATGCCGGGCTCGTCAATCAGGCCGGGCTGGGCGTTGAGGCCCGCCGCGATGCCGAACGACTGGGCCAGAGCCAGGAACACGGTCAGGTAACGGGTGTACTGGTTCAGCTGCTTGCGGCCGCTTTCGCCGCCTTCTTTTTTCAGCTTCTCCCACGGCGGATACACACTGCCCATCAGCTGGACGATGATCGAGGCCGAGATGTAGGGCGTCACATTCAGCGCGAAGACGGCCATCCGTTCCACGGCGCCGCCCGAGAACATGTTGAACATGTCCAGGACGCCGCGCTGTCCGTCCGGATCCTGGAAAAACTGCAGGAAGGCGGCGGAGTTGATGCCCGGGATCGGCACATAGGTACCGATGCGATAGACGAGAAGCGCGCCAAGCGTGAACAGCAGACGCTTGTGGAGCTCGGTCGCCTTCGCGAACGAGCCCATGTTCATATTGGCGGCGAGTTGTTCGGCGGCCGAAGCCATATGTCGTTACCCCGACTTGTCAGTACGCTGCGTCCGATCCGCTTTCGAATCCGACGCCTTCGTCCAGATAGGCGAAGGGCGGCCCCTTAGCGAGACCGCCCCCCACGCTTTATTGGATTAAGCCTTGGCGGCCGTGCGGGTCGTGCGAGCCGAGATCTTGTTGGCATCGCCGCGCGGGGCCTTGGCAGCCGGAACCTTGCCCTTGGCGAGGTTGCGCTTCTCGACGCGCGCAGCGGCCTTGGCTTCAGCAGCGATCCGCTCCTGCACGACCGAGCCGCCTGCGGCTTCGATCGCCTTCACGGCGCCGGCCGAGGCCGACCAGACGACCAGGCTCAGCTTGGACTTGACCTCGCCGGTGCCCAGCAGACGGACGCCGTCCTTGACGCGACGGATCACGCCGGCGGCGACCAGGGCGTCGCCCTTGATCTCGCCCTTGATCTCCAGCTTGCCGCCGTCGATGGCGTCCTGCAGGCGCCACAGGTTCACTTCGGCCAGCTTGAGGGCGTTAGGATTGTTGAAGCCGCGCTTGGGCATACGCATGTAAAGCGGCATCTGGCCGCCTTCGAAGCCGCCGATGGCGACGCCCGAACGGGACTTCTGGCCCTTGACGCCGCGACCGGCGGTCTTGCCCTTGCCCGAACCCGGGCCGCGGCCGACGCGCATGCGCTTCTTGTGGGCGCCTTCGTTGTCGCGAATTTCGTTCAGTTTCATGTGCCTGATCCTTTCGGGTGCTAGCGCCCGCTGTATCAGCGGACTCGGCTTGTTGGTCTCGGTCGTCTCCCTCCCCGTCCGGGGAGGGTGGTCGGCGAAGCCGACCGGGGGGGAACGGCAAGGCGAGCCAGGCCCAAATCTCTAAGGGACGCGCGCTATAGCGGCTCCCCCGACAGCAGTAAAGGCGGCTCGCCGAGCCGCCCCCACCCGGTCGCCCGAGGGCGACCTGCCCTCCCCCGAGGGGGAGGGAGATACAATCGGCTTACTTTTCGACGATCTCGGTCAGGTGGGCGACCTTGGCGATCATCCCGCGAACCGAAGGGGTGTCTTCCAGCGTGGACTCGCGGCCCATGCGGTTCAGACCCAGGCCCACCAGGGTGGCGCGCTGATCGTTCTTGCGGCGGATCGGCGAACCGGTCTGCTTGACGGTGACCGTCTTGGCTTCTGACTTGGCCATGCTCAGGACTCCACGGCTTCAGGCGTCGAGGCGCCGTCGTTGCGGCGGCCCATCAGGTCGGAGACCTTCTTGCCACGCTTCGAGGCGACCTGGCGGGGCGAGGACTGAACTTTCAGCGCCTCGAACGTCGCCCGGATCATGTTGTAGGGATTCGACGAGCCCGTGGACTTGGCGACCACGTCGGCGACGCCGAGGGTCTCCAGGACTGCACGCATCGGACCGCCCGCGATCACGCCGGTTCCCGGAGGAGCCGCGCGCATCATGATCTTGCCGGCGCCCCAACGGCCGTTGCCGTCGTGGTGCAGGGTGCGGTTTTCGCGCAGGGGAACGCGAATCATCGTCTTCTTGGCTTCTTCGGTCGCCTTGCGGATGGCTTCCGGCACTTCGCGCGCCTTGCCGTGACCGAAGCCCACGCGTCCCTTGCCGTCACCGACGACCATCAGGGCTGCGAAGGAGAAGCGACGGCCGCCTTTGACGGTGGCCGCGACGCGGTTGATGTGGACCAGCTTTTCGACGATGTCCGAATCCGGACCGTCGGCGGCAGGGCCGTTGCGGTTGTCGCGACGATTGCGGTCGTTGCCGCCGCCGCCGCGTTGAGGTGCTTGCGCCATCTGTGCGGTCCTTAGAAGTTCAGGCCGGCTTCACGCGCGGCATCCGCCAGCGCCTTCACCCGTCCGTGATAGATGTAGCCACCGCGGTCGAAGACCACATCGGTGACGCCCTTCTCGATGGCGCGCTGGGCGACCAGCTTGCCAATCGCGGCAGCCGCCTCGACGTTGGAGCCCTTGGACGTCCCGGCCTTGTCGCCTTCCAGCGACGAGGCGGAAGCCACGGTGATCCCCTTGAGATCGTCGATGATCTGGGCCGAGATGTTCTTGTCCGAACGATGCACGGACAGACGCAGGCGACCGTTGCCCATCGCCTTGAGCCGGCGACGGTTGCGATCGGTGCGGCGGACGGCTTTTTGCTTGAGAGTCGTTGCCATGACCTACTTCTTCTTGCCTTCCTTGCGCCGCACCTTCTCGCCCGAATAACGGACGCCCTTGCCCTTGTAGGGCTCGGGGGGACGCAGCTTGCGGATGTTGGCGGCCAGTTCGCCGACGACCTGCTTGTCGTTGCCGGAGATGCGGATTTCGGTCTGCTTGGGCACGGTGAAGGTGACGCCGGCCGGGGCCTTGACGTCAACTTCGTGCGAGAAGCCCAGTTGCAGCGACAGGTCCGAACCCTTCAGGGCGGCGCGATAACCGACGCCGACCAGTTCGAGCACGCGCTCGAAACCGTCCGTGACGCCGACGACCATGTTGTCGACCAGAGTGCGCGACAGACCCCACATCGCGCTGGCGCGTTGCGAGTCGTTACGGGCGACCAGGTTGATCTCGCCGTCTTCAAACTTGACCTCGATCTCGTCAGCGACGGTCCAGGAGCGTTCGCCCTTGGGACCCTTCACCGAGACGGTCTGGCCGTCGATGGTGACCGTGACAGCCTTGGGCACCGTGATGGTGCGTTTTCCGATACGGGACATCTTTAGTAGACCCTGCAGAGGACTTCGCCACCGACGTTCGCGTCGCGGGCTGCGGTGTCGGACATGACACCCTTTGAAGTCGAAAGGATCGAGATGCCCAGACCGTTCTTGACCGGCTTCAGGTCAGTGATCGCCGAATAGACGCGGCGGCCCGGTTTGGACACGCGAGCGATCTCGGCGATGACCGGCTGGCCGTCGAAGTACTTGAGCTCGATCTCGAACTGCGGGAATTCGCCGGGGTTCTGAACCAGCGAATAGCCGCGGATGTAGCCTTCGTCCTGCAGCACGTCGAGGACGCGCTGGCGCAGACGGGAGGCCGGGGTGAGCACTTTGGAACGCTTGCGCATGGCCGCGTTCTTCATGCGAGCGATCATGTCGCTCAGGGGATCGTTGATCATCATGTCTGTTCGCTCCCCTTACCAGCTGGATTTCGTCAGGCCCGGGATCTGTCCCAGGTTGCCGAGTTCGCGCAGCGCGATCCGGCTCATCTTGAGCTTGCGATAGAAGGCCCGCGGACGGCCCGTCACTTCGCAGCGGTTGCGGATCCGGACGGCGGCCGAGTTACGCGGCAGCTCGGCCAGCTTCAGGCGGGCGTCGAAACGCTCTTCCAGAGGCAGGCTCTCGTCGTTGGCGGTCGCCTTGAGGGCGGCCCGCTTCGCGGCATACTTCGCAACAAGGGCTTTCACCATCTCGTTGCGGTTTACGGCGCTTTTCTTTGCCATTTTGCTTTTCCCTTCCCGCTCAGTTCTTCACGAACGGGAACTTGAACTCGGTCAGAAGCGCGCGCGCCTCGTCGTCTGTCCTGGCCGTGGTGCAGACGATGATGTCCATGCCCCACATCTGGTCGATCTGGTCGTAGTTGATCTCGGGGAACACGATGTGTTCCTTGAGGCCCATGGCGTAGTTGCCGCGACCGTCGAACGACGTCGGCTTGAGACCACGGAAGTCCTTCACGCGCGGCAGGGCGATCGTGATCAGACGGTCCAGGAACTCGTACATCTGGTCGCCGCGCAGGGTGACCTTGCCGCCGATGACCATGCCTTCGCGCAGCTTGAAGCCGGCGATGGAGTTGCGGGCCTTGGTCGGCACCGCCTTCTGGCCGGCGATGGCCGTCAGATCCTTGAGGGCCGCATTGGCCTTCTTGGAGTCGGCGACGGCTTCACCGATGCCCATGTTCAGGACGATCTTGTCCAGACGCGGCATCTGCATCGGGTTGGTGTAACCGAACTTCTCGGTCATCACGCCCTTGATGCGGGTGTTGAACTCGTCCTTCAGACGAGGGGTGTATTTGGTATCGGCCATCAGATGACGTCTCCCGTCGTCTTGGCGAAGCGAACCTTCTTGTCGCCTTCCATGCGGAAGCCGACGCGGCTCGCCTTGCCGTTGGCGTCGGCGATCGCGACGTTCGACAGGTGAAGCGTGGCTTCCTTGTTCTTGATTCCGCCCTGGGGGTCGCCTTGGGTCGGACGCGTGTGGCGCTGGACCATGTTCACGCCCTGGACCAGGACGCGGTTTTCGGTCGGCAGCACCTTGGTGACTTCACCGGTGCGGCCCTTGTCCTTGCCGGCGAGGACGACGACGCGATCGCCCTTTTTGATCTTGGCGGCCATGACTACAGGACCTCCGGAGCGAGCGAGATGATCTTCATGTGGTTCTTGGCGCGCAGTTCACGGGGAACCGGGCCGAAGATCCGCGTGCCGACCGGCTCGTTCTGCTTGTTGACGATGACGGCGGCGGACTTGTCGAAGCGAATGACGGAACCGTCCTTGCGCTGGATGTCCTTGGCGGTGCGCACGACGATGGCGCGAACCACTTCACCCTTTTTGACGCGGCCACGAGGAATCGCTTCCTTGACCGAGGCGACAATAGTGTCGCCCACCGAGGCGTAGCGACGCTTAGCGCCGCCGAGCACCTTGATGCACATGACCCGGCGAGCACCCGAATTATCGGCTATTTCCAGGTTAGTTTGCATCTGGATCATAGTGTCAGATCCCTCTGATTACGACGCCGAGGCCGGGGTGTCCTTCGAGAGGACCTCCCAGCGCTTCAGCTTGGACTTCGGGGCGCACTCACGGATGCGGGCGATGTCACCTTCCTTGAAGGCGTTCGCTTCGTCGTGGGCGTGGTACTTCTTGGAGAGGCGCACGATCTTTTTCATGACCGGGTGCAGCAGCGTGCGTTGGACGACGACGACGACGGTCTTGTCGCCCTTGTCGGACACGACCACGCCTTCGAGGATTCGCTTGGGCATAGTGTTTCCTTACGAGGCCGACCGCTTCTCACGCAGAAGCGTCGAGATGCGGGCGATGTCTTTGCGCACTTCACCAACGCGGTGAGTTTTTTCCATCTGGCCGGTGGCGGCCTGGAAGCGCAGGTTGAACTGTTCCTTTTTCAGGGACAGCAGCTGGTCGCCCAGCTGATCGGGGGTCTGGACCCGGAGGTCGGCGATCTTGGTCATGCGCCTACGTGCTCCACATGGGCGACGCCGGCGTCGAGGCGGGTGACCACCTTGGTGCGGACCGGCAGCTTGGCGGCGCCCAGACGCAGGGCTTCGCGAGCCACGTCGTCGGCGACGCCGTCGATTTCAAACAGGATCCGGCCCGGGTGGCAGCGCGCCGCCCAGTGATCCACGGCGCCCTTGCCCTTGCCCATGCGGACTTCGGCAGGCTTGCCCGAGACGGGAACGTCCGGGAAAACGCGGATCCAGACACGGCCCTGACGCTTCATCTGGCGGGTGATCGCGCGGCGGGCCGCCTCGATCTGACGCGCAGTGATGCGTTCCGGCTCAAGCGTCTTCAGGCCATACGAACCGAAGTTCAGCGAGAAGCCACCCTTGGCGGCGCCGTGGATACGGCCCTTGAAGGCCTTCCGGTACTTGGTTTTCTTAGGCTGCAGCATTTTCCCTAGCCCTCACGGCCACGGCGGGGACCACGGTCACCGCGCGGGCCACCACGTTCGCGGCCTTCGTTGGACGACGGACCGGCGGCTTCCAGAGCCCAGCGCTTGTCCTGGGCCATCGGATCGTGCTCGAGCACTTCACCTTTGAACACCCAGACCTTCACGCCGATGATGCCGTAGGTCGTCTTGGCCTGAATGAAGCCGTAGTCGATGTCGGCGCGCAGGGTGTGCAGCGGCACACGGCCTTCGCGATACCATTCCATCCGCGCGATTTCGGCACCGCCGAGGCGACCCGACACGTTGATGCGAACGCCCTTGGCGCCGAGACGCATGGCCGACTGCATGGCGCGCTTCATCGCGCGGCGGAACGCGATACGGCGTTCCAGCTGCTGGGCGATGTTCTCGGCAATCAGCTGGGCGTCGGTTTCGGGCTTGCGGACCTCGACGATGTTCAGGTGAACTTCGCCTTCGGTACGGGCGGAGATGTCCTTGCGGAGCTTCTCGATGTCAGCGCCCTTCTTGCCGATCACGACACCCGGACGGGCGGCGTAGATCGTCACGCGGCATTTCTTGTGCGGACGCTCGATGATGATGCGCGACACGCCGGCGGCGTTCAGGCGTTCCTTGAGCCACGTGCGCAGCTTCAGGTCCTGGTGCAGCAGACGGGCGTAGGTCGGGCCGTCGGCGAACCAGCGGCTGTCCCAGGTACGGTTCACGCCGAGGCGGAAACCGATCGGATTGATTTTCTGACCCATATCAGGCGGCCTCGCCGGCTTCACGGACCACGATAGTGATCTCGCTGAACGGTTTCAGGATACGCGACGAGCGGCCACGAGCACGGCTCGCGAAACGCTTCATCACCAGGTTCTTGCCCACGAAGGCCTCGGACACGATCAGGTTGTCGATATCGAGGTTGTGGTTGTTCTCGGCGTTCGAAACCGCCGAATACAGAACCTTGCGGACGTCGTCCGAGATGCGCTTGCGGCTGAACTCGAGTTCGTTCAGCGCCTTTTGCACCGGCAGACCACGGATCGACTGGGCAACCAGGTTCAGCTTCTGAGGGCTGATCCGGACGTTCACCAGTTTGGCGCGGGCTTCGGTCGGACCGACGCGGCGTGTGTTGTTCGTCTTTGGCATCTTACTTCCGCTTCGCCTTCTTGTCCGCGGCGTGGCCGGGGAACGAACGGGTGGGCGAGAACTCGCCCAGCTTCATGCCAACCATGTCCTCGTTCACATGCACGGGGACGTGCTTGTGACCGTTGTGGACGCCGAAAGTCAGGCCCACGAACTGCGGCAGGATGGTTGAGCGGCGCGACCAGGTCTTGATCACGTCCTTGCGGCCCGACGTCGAAACGGCGTCGGCCTTCTTGAGCAGATACCCGTCGACAAACGGGCCTTTCCAGGAGGAGCGAGCCATCTTTAGCGAGCCTTCTTGAGGTGACGGCTACGGATGATGAAACGATCCGTAGACTTGTTCTTGCGGGTGCGCGAACCCTTGGTGTCCTTGCCCCACGGCGTAACCGGGGTACGACCGCCAGAGGTCTTGCCTTCACCACCGCCGTGGGGGTGATCGACCGGGTTCATGGCGACGCCGCGAACGTGCGGACGGAAGCCCATGTGACGGACGCGACCGGCCTTGCCCATGTTCTGGTTCATGTGGTCGGCGTTAGAAACGGCGCCCACCGTGGCCATGCAGCCGTCCAGAACCATGCGCAGTTCGCCGGAGCCGAGGCGGATCTGGGCGTAGCCCTGATCGCGACCGACCAGCTGGGCATAGGCGCCGGCCGAACGGGCCAGCTGGGCGCCCTTGCCCGGCTTCATCTCCACGCAGTGGATGATAGTGCCGACGGGGATGGAGCGCAGCGGCATGGCGTTGCCAGGCTTAACGTCCGTCTTTTCGCCGGCCACGATCGTGTCGCCCGCCTTCAGGCGTTGCGGCGCGACGATGTAGGCCTTTTCGCCGTCCTCATAGGTGATGAGGGCGATGAAGGCGGTGCGGTTGGGGTCATACTCCAGCCGCTCGACGGTCGCGGTCTGGAACTTGCGACGCTTGAAGTCGATCTTGCGATACAGGCGCTTGGCGCCGCCGCCGCGGAAGCGGACAGCGATGCGACCGCCCTGACCACGTCCGCCCGACTTGGTCAGGCCTTCGGTCAGCGACTTTTCGGGACGGCCCTTGAAGAGCTCCGAACGGTCGATCAGCACCAGGGCGCGACGGCCCGGCGAAGTCGGATTGTATGTTTTCAAGGCCATCTGATCAGAGCCCCGTGGTGACGTCGATCGACTGGCCGTCGGCCAGCGTCACGATCGCTTTTTTGATGTCGACCCGACGGCCCATGATGCCGCGGAAGCGCTTGGTCTTGCCCTTTTGGACCAGGGTGTTGACCTTCAGGACGTTGACCTTGAACAGGCTTTCGACCGCAGCTGCGATCTCGTCCTTGGTCGAGGTTCCGGCAACGCGGAACACGACCTTGTTTTGCTCCGACAGGATCGTCGCCTTCTCGGTGATGATCGGCGACAGGATGGTGTCGTAGTGTTTGGCGGTGGGTTGGGCAGCCATTACGCGGCGTCCTTCTCGGCTTGCTCGCGACGCGACGGCTTGAAGTCGGCGTAGCGGGCTTCGATGGCTTCGACGGCGGCCTTCGAGAGGACCAGCTTGTCGGCGCGCAGGATGTCATAGACGTTCAGGCCGGCGTTCGGCAGCACGTGGATCTGCGGGATGTTCCGCGAGGCCAGCGCAAAGTTCGCGTCGACTTCGGGACCGGCGATGATCAGCGTCCGGGTCCAGCCCAGCTTGCCGAAGGTCTCGCGCAGAACAGCGGTCTTGGCGTCCTTGACCGTCAGGGCGTCGACGACGACCAGGTCGCCCGACTTCGCCTTGGAAGACAGGGCGTGACGCAGGGCCAGGGCGCGAACCTTCTTGGGAAGGTCGAAGCCGTGATCGCGGACGATCGGGCCGAAGGCGCGCGAACCGCCGACGAACTGCGGTGCACGGCGCGAACCGTGACGAGCGCCGCCGGTGCCCTTCTGCTTGTACATCTTCTTGCCCGTACGAGAGTTCTCGTTGCGGGTTTGAACCTTGTGGGTGCCGGCGCGGCGCTTGGCCAACTGCCAGTTGACGTAACGGGCCAGAAGGTCGCCGCGAATGTCGGTGATGCCGAAAACGGCGTCCGACAGTTCAACGTCGCCCAGGGCCTTGCCGTCGAGGTTGATGCTCGAAAGTTTCATGCTTCACCGCCTTCGACGGTCTCGACCGCTGCCGGCTCTTCAGCAGGCGTTTCGGCCGGAGCGGCTGCAGCGCCGCCCTTGGTCTTGAACGAGCCGGGGAACGGCAGGTCGGCGGACGGCTTCTTGTGCGCGTCGCGAACCTTGACCCACGAGCCCTCGTGGCCGGGGACCGCGCCCTTGACCAGGATCAGGCCGCGCTCGGCGTCGACACGGACGATGGTCAGGTTCTGGGTGGTGATCGTCTCGTTACCGAGCTGACCCGCCATCTTCTTGCCCTTGAACGTCTTGCCCGGGTCCTGGCGTTGGCCGGTGGAACCCAGCGACCGGTGCGACACGGACACACCGTGCGACGCCCGCAGACCGCTGAAGTTCCAGCGCTTCATGCCGCCCTGGAAGCCCTTGCCGATCGTCTCGCCCTGGATGTCGACCTTCTGGCCGACCACGAAGTGGTCTGCCGTGAGGGTCGCTCCGACGTCGATCATGGCGTCGTCCGACACGCGGAACTCCATGACGACGTGCTTGGGCTCGACTTCCGCCGTGGCGAAGGTCGTGCGTTGAGCCTTATTCGTATTTTTTGCCTTCTTGGCCCCGGCGCCCAGTTGCAGGGCGACGTAGCCGTCCCGCTCCTGAGTGCGTTGGCCGACGACCTGACAGTCGTCGAGCTGAAGCACAGTGACCGGAACGTGCGCGCCGTCTTCGGCGAACACGCGGGTCATGCCCAGCTTCTTGGCGATCACGCCCGTGCGCATATCGGATCCCGCCTTTGTTTCTTTAAATCTTGATCTCGACGTCCACACCGGCGGACAGGTCGAGCTTCATGAGCGCGTCCACGGTCTGCGGGGTGGGGTCGACGATGTCGAGGACACGCTTGTGCGTGCGGATTTCAAACTGCTCGCGCGACTTCTTGTCGACGTGCGGCGAGCGGTTCACGGTGAACTTTTCGATCAGGGTCGGCAGCGGGATCGGACCACGTACAGTGGCGCCCGTGCGCTTGGCCGTATTCACGATTTCGCGCGTCGAAAAGTCGAGGACGCGGTGATCGAAGGCCTTGAGCCTGATGCGGATGCTTTGATCCATATCGGTCGTATTTCCCAAGCAGGCGAACCTGCGTCCCTGTGAACCATTTCAAAGACCGGAGGCCTTCAGGCACGAATGCCTTCAGAGTACGCACGTCCGCAAAAACGATCGGCCCACGCAGTCGCCCGCGAGAGCCGTTGAAGTCCCAGGTCGCTGCAAAGAACAGGTCCGAGGTCGTTCCTGCGGACTGCGTCTGCGGTTTCCCGCACAGCCAGTCCAACAAGAGTTGGCGCTTATGACGATTGATTCCGTTTTGGTCAAGCGGCCCGGACCGTTACGGGCGACTTTCTCTCGTTTCGGAGACGAGCAGTTCGCCGGTCAACTCCCGTTTGATAGTAAGACGGCCCGGGCGGTTCCACTCGCCCGGGCCGCCTCCTTGTCAGCAGACTGAGTTCAGGAGGCTCAGTTGCCGATGCGCACGCGGCCTCCGCCCATGACGGATTGGGAGACCGAGCCGGTGACCCGGCCCACGCGGACGTCGCCGCCGCCCAACAGGCTGGCGTCGACGCTCGCCGCCGTGCCTGTGACCGTGATGTTGCCGGAGCCGGCGATGGAGGCGTCGAGAGGCCCGGCGTCGCCGGTCACGATGATGTCGCCCGAGCCCGCGATGGAGGCGTCGACCGAGCGCGTACGGCCGCTGTTGACGCGAATGTCGCCCGAGCCGCTGATGGCGGCGTCGACGTCGCCGGTGGCCCCGGCGACGGTAATCGTGCCCGAGCCGCTGACGGAAGCGTCAAGCTCGCCCGTCGCCCCGGCCGTGATGTCGCCCGAACCGCTGATGGAGGCTTCGAGGCTGCTCGAGGTCCCGGCGCGGATGCTGCCCGATCCGCCGATCGACAGGTCGGCCGAGCCCGCGGTGTTCGCCACGGTCCAGTCGCCGCAACCGCCGCTGCCCAGTTCGATCGAGGCGGCGCCGCGACCGATGGAGCCGAACACGGCCGAGTCTTCGGTGGAGATGTCCACGGCCGGCGGGGTGCGGACGACGATCAGGGGAGCGGCGGACAGGTTGACCCGGCCGTGCTCGCGCACCTCCACGGACGCGCCCTCCCCAGGCTGACGGGCGTCGGCGGGGCCGCTTTCGCAGCGGCGAAAGGCGCGACGGCCGAGGTTGCCGTTGATGCGGACCTCGTCGCCGTTGCGGGTCACGGTCGGCAGGGGCAGGCCGCCCGAGCCCGGCTCGATCTCGACGGCGATGTCGGTGCGGTTTTCGACGATCACCACCACGCGGGCGGCGGCGTAGCGAATGCGGACTTCGCGGTCGGCCCTGGCCGAGGCCGGGGCTGCGGCGCCGAGGGCGGCCAGCAGGGCGACGGATGCGGCGGCGGTTACGAAAGCTCTCATGACGTGGTTCCTCTCCAAGGCTTGAAGCGAACCTGACCCCGGGATGAACGGAAGTCAGTTTAACTCGACGTCATGACCTCGAATTAATCCGGGCCCAAGTTTTCCCTCCCACTCGGGGGAGGGTGGTCGAAGCGTAGCGGAGACCGGGTGGGGCCGGCTTGGCGAGGCCCCCGCACAGGGCTGCACTCGTTCGCTCTGCCGCCCCCACCCGCTCGCTACGCGACCCCCCTCCCCCGAGTGGGAGGGAAAAGTCTGTCACGCCTGCAAGGCCCCTGCCCCGTCGGCGGCGCCGACGTCCGGGGTGAAATCGCGCTCGAAATGCTCGATCCGGCTCTTGAGGCCACCGACGCGACGCAGGGCCAGAGACGCGGCCCAGCGGGCGGCGAGTTCGGGTGTAGACATGGCGTCGGTGAACCGCGGACGCCCTCCCCGGCTGCGGATCACGGCATTGGTGTAGATGGCCCCGTTGCGGAACCGCGTCGGCCAGGTCTGGAAATCCATCGACAGGCTGACGCAGAACCTGTCGAGATTCTCGACCCGGTGCGGCGCATAGAGCGGCCAGGTCAGGGCCTCGCCGGGCTCCAGATCCATGACCTGGGCGTCCGCCTCGAAGGCGCGGGTGTAGGGCAGTTCCTCGGTCGTCTGGCGGGCCACGACCTGCTCCATCGCCGTCTCCGGCAGATGGGTCTCGTCACCCGGATAGATGAAGAGGCGTTTGCGGCCGCGCAGGTGGAACAACACCACCCCGGCGGCGTCGAAATGATAGGGCACCCTGGCGACCGGCGACGAGATGATCAGCTGGCCGGCGTTGGTCACAGCCTTCATGCCGGGATAGGTGGCCTGGATCGTGGCGAACTCGCCCATGGCAGCCTGCCACAGGTCGGGACAGCCGGCCTCGGCCTGACGCAGGTTGACCCACAGACGCCCGGCCTGGACCGCCGCCAGAAGCTGGTCGCCCGACAGGCCGCTGCGCGCGCCGGTGCGCAGGCTGACCTGCCCCTCGTCGTCGTAGTCGTACAGGTTGATGTCGAACAGGTCGGCCGGATAGCGGTGCAGGATCTGAGCCAGCGCCTCGTCGGTGGCGAAGCCCTGGTCGACGAGGGCGTGCGGGTGCTTCTTCGCCTGATCGATCGGGCCGGGATAGCGGGTGCGCCGGGTCTGGCTGGGGGTCTGGCTCATGCTCATCTCGATCAGGCGGCCTGGGGGGCGCTCTTGACCTTCTTCATGGCCGCGCCGGCGGCGGCGACCGCACCCATCAGGCGGTTGGCGGATGTGGTCTCGCAGGCCTCAATGGCGGCCCAGCGACGCCGTACGCTGGTGCGCAGCCGCTCGCCCTGCCCACCCGCGGCGGTGTTCAGGAGGCCCACGGCCGCGTCAGACAGCATGGAGCCGACGCCTGGCTTCACGATCACCGCCTCGCGCACCGTCTGGGTCGCGTTGCAGAAATATTTCTTGTAGCCCTCGCCGCCGAAGCCGAAGTCGAAGACCCGGAACCCGGCATCGCAGCCCAGCCGCATCGTATCCATGGTCAGGAGGATGCCGGGCGAGCAGCGCGCCAGCGCAGGCTCATAGGCCGGGAACCAAAAATGGTAGCGGTCGCCGGCGTGCAGCGAATATTCGATGGCGGTCAGCCTGTCCCCGGCCCACAGCGCCGCCATCGAGGCGCCGAAATCCTCGTGCTCCGAGGCCATCAGGGCGTGCAGCAGATCGCGGGTCCAGCCGCAGGCGAAGATGTCGTGCCGGCCCGTGCGGGCATACTGGTCGCGCTTCAGCCCGATCAGCTGATCCAGCAGCGCCGGATCGGTCAGGCCGCGCTGGACCCGGATCGGCCCCAGCTCGGCCTCGAGGCTGCGGCGCGCCCGTTCCTTGTCCTTGAAATATTTGCCCCAGGTCTGGCGACGCTCGACGTACCAGACGTCGAACCCCTCCTCGGGCGTGACCGTCATCAGGGTGTCGCGCGGCTCACCGGCGCCCGACGGTCCGACCCAGGCCGAGACGTTCAGCCGGGGCGCATTCAGCAGGGCCGCGACAGTCGCCAGCGACGGCGCCTCGCCCGGCATGGCGATGACGCCGTGATAGTCATTCATGGGCGCCCCGAGCGGCTGGATCGCCGATCCGCGCCGCTGGTGCGGGAAATAGCCGATGGTGCGCCCGCCCCGGCTGAAAATCGCCACGGCGGCGTTGGGGCTGATCCGGGCGGCGATCTCGGTGAACTCCCAGCGAAAATAGGGGCTGGCGAGATCGGGGTTGGCCTCGACCATGGCGCGCCACAGCACCCGGTCCGCGACCGTCAACTGGTCCGCCTTTACGACCTCGATCTTTAGCGTTCCGGGCATGCAAGTCTCCGACCCACGCCCATGAGCAAGGCGCGTTCCTGTCTCAGGTCTAGCCCACCTCCCGTTTCGCGACGGTGTAATGGCATGGTGAACAAAAGCCTCCCTTGGAGCCGCCGCGCGTCTGGGGCGTTGTGTCGGCCATCAGGAGCTTGAGCATGACCGACCCCGCCCGACCGCCGCGCCAGACCGAGGACGAGAACCAGCGCCCAGCCGGCGACGGCCAGCCGCCGCGGCCCGCGACCGAACCCGTGGGATCGAATGGATCGAGCAACTCCGGCGAGACGGCGACGGATCCTGCGACGGGCAAGCCGAACGGGTAATGGCGTTACCGGGGCCCTGTCTTCTCATCGTCGCGTAGCGACGGGGAGGTGGATTCGGAGCGAAGCGGAGGAGACGGTGGGGTCCTCGCCGCACGAAGACCCCCTCCGTCCGCTCGCGAAGGGCTCGCGTCAACCTCCCCATCGCTACCCGACAGGGAGGAGAAATCCGCGTCGTCCACTTCGCGTGGCTTCACGCGCGCCAACTCGCCATCCCGGGTGATGTGGACCCCCCTGACCGGGCCCTGGTCTTCGAGGCTCTCCGCGAATTCAGAGTCCAGATAGTTCCTAGAGTCCGGCTCGGCCTCCTCGGCCTCGATATCGCGGGCGCGCTGGCGGATGTGGTACTTGCGGACCTCTTCCTCCTCGGCCCAACGGCGCAGTTCGGCCTCGCGGACCTCGATGATCTCGGCAACCTTGTGCCAGCGCATGAACTCGGCCGAATCCCCGCGCAGGACCGCGCGCATCATCCGCCCCTCGGCGACGCCCGACAGTTCGCCCCATTCGATCAGGTCGAGATTTCCGCAAATACGCTCTTCGAGAATACGGCCCTCGTCCCAGGGATCGAGCGACTGAGGTGAGATCCAGGGCTGGTCCGAGCGCCGCCAACCCTCGCGAGCCGCCCGGTTTCGCTAGGCCGACAGGCTCACACCGTGCCGCCGGCAGCAGTCGGGCCCCGACAGACCGGCGAGATAGTCCGCCTTCACCGTCTCCCAGACCTCCTCAGGAACGACCTGTCGGCCGGTGTTTGTCGCCTGATCATCCATATCCGCGCCTCCGCAAAAGGACCGGACAGTGTGAGGCCGTTTCAGGGGGTGATGGGTATAAGGGCTTTAAATAGAGCCGGGTGTTGTTTCGATTGAGGAAATCGGACCATCCGTTGATGGGTATGGCAGGTTCCCTTCTCCCCTTGCGGGAGAAGGTGGCAGCCGAAGGCTGACGGATGAGGGGTCGTACCGGCGGCTGACAGGAGGGTTGGCTGGGCCGACTTCGAGCATCAGCGTGACCCCTCATCCGCCCCTGCGGGGCACCTTCTCCCGCAAGGGGAGAAGGGAAAGAAAAAGGCCCCGCCGGATTGCTCCAGCGGGGCCTCATTCAACTTAATCCATCGCTGGACCGTCGTATTCGCTACTCGAGGATCTTGGCGACGACGCCGGCGCCGACGGTGCGGCCGCCTTCACGGATGGCGAAGCGCAGGCCCTGGTCCATGGCGATCGGGGTGATCAGTTCGACGTTCAGCTCGGCGTTGTCGCCGGGCATGATCATCTCGACGCCTTCCTTCAACTGAAC
>NZ_JAFCVJ010000022.1:0-43398 GCF_049896985.1 Brevundimonas sp. SL161
AAGAAGGCCCTGGTCGCCCATGTCCGCAAGGAGATCGGCCCGATCGCCGCGCCCGACGCCATCCAGTGGGCCCCCGGCCTGCCCAAGACCCGGTCCGGCAAGATCATGCGGCGGATCCTGCGCAAGATCGCCGAGAACGATCTGGGGTCATTGGGGGATACGTCGACCCTGGCGGACCCGTCGGTGGTCGATGATCTGGTGAAGAACCGGGGTGGGTAGGCCGCTTCCATCGAACCCGGCGAGGGTCCAACGTCGGCCTCAATCCGGAGCGTCTCATTGACCGCCATCGACACCCTTTACCGCCAACGCCTGATGAGCCCGGCCGATGCTGCCGACCTGATCCCCTCGGGCGCCAGGATTGCCATGGCCCTGGGCGTCGGCCAGCCGCCCGCCCTGCTGAAAGCGCTCGCGGACCGTGCCGAGGCCGGACAGGTCGACGATCTTCGCCTCTACTATCTGCTGTCGACCTCGATCGCGGGCGACACCGTCCTTCGATACGAGCTCATGGATCGCATCCATCCGTGCAGCCTGTTCCACAGCGCCATCGAGCGCCGTCTGGATGCGCGGGCGCGCGAAGACGGTCGCCCGTCCGTGGTGCAGTTCATCCCGACCGGGTTCCAGCAAACACCCCGTGTGCTGTGCCAGGAGATCGGGGTTGACACCCTGATCGCCACGGTCTCGCCGATGCACGCCGACGGCAACTTCTCTTTCGGCACCAATACCGACTACGCGCAGCCCGTTTCCAAAACGGCGAAACGCGTCATCCTTGAGGTCAATCCGCACATGCCGCGCGTGTTCGGCGACTGCACGGTCCATGTCTCGCAGGTCACCGCTCTGGTCGAGAACGCCGTCGCGCTGCTGGAAGTCGCCAAAGCCGCGCCGCAACCGGCCGACACGGTCATCGGCGGGCTCATCGCCGGTCTCGTCGAGAACGGCGCGACGCTTCAGATGGGCATCGGCGCCCTGCCGGACGCGGTCTGCGCCGCCCTCAAGGATCACACGGACCTGGGCATCCACACAGAGATGCTGACGCCGGGACTGGTCGAGCTAATGAAGGCCGGCGTCGTCACCAATGCGAGGAAGACCCTGCATCCGGGCAAGTCCGTCTTCGCCTTCTGCATGGGTGATCGATCGACCTACGAATACCTCGACCAGAACCCGGCCCTGGAGGCCCACCCTGTTTCGTACGTCAACGATGTCCATGTCATCGGGCGGAACGAACGGATGGTCTCGGTCAATGCGACGCTGGAGATCGATTTGGACGGGGCCTGCTGTTCCGAGCACCTGAACGGCCACCAGTTCACCGGATCGGGCGGCCAGCTCGACTTCGTGCGCGGCGCCTATCTCTCGAAGGGCGGCCTGTCGATCATCGCCTGTCACGCGACCGCCAGGGGCGGCGCCGTGTCGCGTATCGTCCCACGGCTCTCGGGTCCGGTGACGACACCCCGCAATGACGTGCACATGGTCGTCACCGAATATGGCGTCGCCAATCTCAAGGGACTGAGCACGTCCGAGCGCGCTCGCGCCATCATCTGCCTCGCCGCGCCGCAGTTCCGCGACGAACTGACTTCCCGTGCGAACGAGATGGGTGGGCCTCGCTAGAGGCGGATATTTCCAATGACCGAGAGGGCTCGGAGGCGGCAGGGCCCCGCGAACGGTGCTGACAGGTTAACCCCGCCAAGGCGAAAGCCGCCCGTCGTCGGCCCTTCAGTTGCGTCATCGCCTGAAATGCTGCATCTGCACGGTCGTCATCAGGACCCGGCGACGGGTGGCTACCCCGGGCGCCGATCCCTCGGGAAACGAGAACGACGCATCGCCGCGGGCGAGCCGTTCCCAACGACAGACTGAATTGTATGACCCTTATCGCATCGGCGCGCCAGCAATGGCTCGCCAACCCTCGCCGTGATCTGCTGGCGGGCACCGTTGTGGCGCTCGCCCTGATCCCCGAGGCGATTGCCTTCTCCATCATCGCCGGCGTCGACCCCGCCGTCGGCCTCTACGCCAGCGTCGTCATCGCCGTGACCATCGCCTTCGTCGGCGGGCGCCCCGCCATGATCTCGGCGGCGACCGGGGCGATGGCCCTGCTGATGGTCGGTCTCGTGCGTGACCACGGCATCGAGTTCCTCTTTGCCGCCTCCCTGCTGACCGGTGTGTTCCAGATCATCGTCGGTATCTTCAAGCTGGGGCGGTACATCAAATTCGTGTCGCGCAGCGTCATGACAGGCTTCGTCAACTCGCTCGCGATTCTGATCTTCCTGGCGCAGATGCCGGAGCTGATCGGCGCCAACTGGGAGACCTTCGCCCTTGTCGGCGCAGGACTGGCGATCATCTACGGCTTTCCACTGATCACCAAGGCAGTGCCCGCCCCACTGATCGCCATCGTGGCCCTGAGCGTCTTCGTGGTCGTCACCGGCGTGGATGTCCGCACCGTCGGCGACATGGGTCAACTGCCTTCGACCCTGCCGGTGTTCCATATCGCCAATGTGCCCCTCACCTGGGAAACGCTGCTGATCATCGCGCCGGTGTCCGCGACGCTGGCCTTCGTCGGCCTGCTGGAAAGCCTGCTCACCGCCAACCTGCTCGACGACATCACCGACACGCCTTCGGACAAGGACAGGGAGACGCGCGGCCAGGGCATCGCCAACATCGCTTCGTCGCTGTTCGGGGGCATGGCGGGCTGCGCCATGATCGGCCAGTCGATCATCAACGTGACCTCTGGCGCGCGAGGGCGGCTTTCGACGCTGTGGGCAGGGCTGTTCCTGCTGTTTCTCATTCTCGTGCTGGGGCCGTGGGTCGCGCAGATCCCCATGGCCGCCCTGGTCGCCGTCATGATCATGGTCTCGATCGGAACCTTCGACTGGGGGTCCGTGCTGAAGCTCAGCTCCACCCCATTCCAGTCCTCGATCGTCATGATCGCGACCACAGCCACGGTGGTGGCGACCCACGACCTGTCCAAGGGCGTGGTCCTCGGCGTTATCCTCTCCGCCGTCTTCTTCATGCGCAAGGTCGGCAAGACTGTGGTCGTCCAGGAGATCGAGACGCCGGAGGACGGCCGACTTCGGTACCGCGTGACCGGCAATCTGTTCTTCGCATCCGCCGATGTCTTCGCCGCCGCCTTCGAACATCATGGCCATCCGACGCGGGTCGAGATCGACATGACCGACGCCCATCTGTGGGACCTGACCGGCGTCGCCGCCGTGGACAAGGTCGTCTTCCGCTACCGCCGCCAGGGGACAGACGTGGAGGTGATCGGCATGAATGCCGCCGGCCGGACTCTGGTCGACCGCGTCGGCCGTCACGACAAAGCCCATCTGCCGGTCGGCGTCTCACATTGATGGCCGTGCCGCAGCGCCCCGGCGCCTTGCGAGATCGCGGTGGGCGATACCGAACCGTCACCGGCCGCGATCGAGATCCAGCCTGGCTGTGACGAGCGTCAGCGTCGCCATGATGAGCACCGCTCCGAGAAGGGCGTGGACCCCAAAGCTTCTGTACGCCAGCGCGCCCGTGACAGCGCCGGTCAGAAGGCCAAGCCAAAGCAACAGGAACGGCGCCCAGCCCAGGGGATCGCCGCCCAGAAGCGCGGCCGTGAGCCGCTTACCGAGTTTCACCAGTGTTCCGGTCATATAAGTCAGGCCAATCCTGACCTCGCCATCCTCGGCAAAGACCGTGTTTTCCGCGCCCATGGCCAGCACCATCGGGATCACCGCCATTACACCGGCGCCGAGCATGTGAGCGAGCAAGGCCGTGGCCAGCAAGACCGTGACCAGGCCGAGGATGGCTGGGCGACGACGGGCCTTGGCGATACGACCGGTGAGTGCGCCCAGCATCACCCCGATTACGAAGGTTGCCAGCAGCACGGCTGCGAAACCCGCCGTGGACGATCCGTCTGCAAGACCGATCCCCAATCTGGTGGAGTTTCCGCTCATGAACGAGACGAAGAAGCCGCCCGTCATCAGGAAGCCGATCGAGTCGACATAGCCCGCGACGCACGAAAAGCACGCGGCGAGAACCCGGACCCGGCGGTCGTACTGCATCATCGGGGAGGCTCTCCGCTGGGCATGAGACTTATCCCTCGACCAAACAACAAGAAATCTGACAACGGCGCTTGCACATTTTATACATTATAAGTGATACACAAGATATCATAACATAGTGCTTTGCATGCAAGGTTGATGCGCAAACGGCTGGGGATTGACGCACATGATCGTGGTCCACGAGGTCAACGATGGCGGGCATTCGATCCGCGTTACGGAATCACTGAGGGATGGCGCCCGCCGCTATTTCGATGGTCCAGCCCTTTATACGGAGGTCGACGTCAACGGCGAGAACCGTCTTGGCTACATCGCCGCGATGGAGCGGCAGATGACCGGTGCATCGAGCCTGCTGCTTCTTGGAACCGCCGGGGGCGCTCTGGCCACCCGCTTCAGCCGGGCAGGACGGGCGGTCACGGCGATCGACAACCGCGCGACGGTTTTCGAGATCGCTCGGAACTGGTTTCATATGCCCGACGAGGTCGAGTGCATATGCGCCGACGCGGTCGATTTCCTGCGTTCGAACACGCGTCGCTGGGATGCCGTCGCCGTGGACATCTTCCGTGGGACCGAGATTCCCGACTCCATGTTCGCCGCCGAGGTTGGCGAGGCCTTGCGGCGAGCCGTTGCGCCCGGAGGCGTCGTGGTCTGGAATGTAGCCGACAGTCAGAACGCCTGGCCCGTCTATGTCATCAGACGGATCATGCGCGTCGCCGGATTCGTGCCTAAGGTCGTCCCGGTCCTGGATATGGACATCGGCAACACTCTGGTCGTTTGCCGTGCCGACATCGCACCCCCGTCGCCCACGGTCGGCGGGTCCCGGCCAGGTCTCTTATCGCCATCGGCTAATCACGTTCCAGAAGTCGCACGCCTCGCCCGGAACCTTCGCTCCGTCCTCCAGCCGCAATCAACTCTACCCCGGCCTCGTTCAGCGCATTGATCACCTTCTCCAGACTGTCGACGACAGCCCGCACGACACCCGCGCTCGCCTCCATGCGCTGAATTGTCGGGAGCGACAGTTGCGCCAGGCGAGCGAGTTCCTTCTGGTCGATACCGAGAAGCGCGCGGGCGGCCTTCATCTGAGAACCTGTGATCATGGGTCGGTCTATAATGATGTGTGGAGCATCATCAACCGGATCATGCCGGCCGGGCGGACGCGGATCGCACCGTCACGCCGCCGTCGATGACCATGTCTCTCCACTCGCGCCTCATCTGGCCGATGCCAGTCCTCGACATGTCGAGACCGGCGCTGGCCCACCCCGGGGCCTGCTTCAAAAGGCTCTTGACGGATTCCAGCGCCGAGGGACCATCAAAGTTCAGAACCATCCGGTCGTGCCAGGCCGTGATGATCAAAGTCGTCGGCGTGGCGCGCTCGACCTCGACTTCGCGTGAAATGGGGATTGCGGACAGGCCGGTGTCCGGGTCGAGGAAGATGATCCGCCAGTTTGTGACGAGCGCCAGCCCGGGTCGGCAGACTGACCCATAGTCGCGAGACACGGCATAGCCCTCGAACAGCAGTTCGTCGGCCAGCAGTTTCACTGCCTGCTTCATGTCCATCAGCCGGCGCGTGATTTCCACGATGTCACCCTCATGAGAGATAGAAAAGTCGATATCCTAGATATCGATACTGATGTTTAGACCCTCGGCCTCACGAGGTGCAAGCGCGCTCCGGGTCGGTCTCGCCCCCGGGCTGGAGATCGACCTGCGCCATTGGGAAATGTGATGTAAAATATCATCAGTGATGCTTGAAACATCATTATAAGAGGCACATATGTCTCCTCGCGGGATCAAACCGCTTTCCGGTGTGGAGCGTCTGTCGTGAAGAGTCCCAATCCTTTTTTCGCGGGGGCAAGGTGCAGGTGCCCGCGGTGTGGAACAGGAGCGATCTTCTCCGGATTCCTGACGATACGGCCAAACTGCACCGTATGTGGACTCGACCTCGCCAAGGCTGATCCGGGCGATGGCCCCGTCGTTTTCATCCTCCTGAGCGTCGGCGCGATCGGCTGCTTCGGGTTGTTGTTCACCGAGATGACGTTTCACCCCCCCGCCTGGCTGGAACTCGCTTTCTGGCTGCCCATGATGGCGATCCTCAGCCTGGGCGCGCTGAGGCCGTTCAAGGCCATCATGATCGCGCTTCAATTCCAGAATGCCGCCTCCCAGGCGCAGAACGACGAGACCGGGGATGTCTGACGCCCGGACAAACAGCCTGTCCTTTCGCCATCCGGACCGTCGCTGGGGTCCGGACCAATGATTTCGGGGAGTCAGGTTCGTGCGGCCCGAGCACTGCTCGGCATCGATCAGAAACAACTCGCCAGTCTTGCGGGCCTGTCGCTCCCGACGGTCCAGCGGATGGAGCGATCCGAGGGGTCCGTGAGGGTCATCGTCGATAGCCTGGAGAAGGTGCTGCAAGCCTTCGCCATCGCGGGTGTCGAACTGATAGCCGACGGGTCTCCGAGCGCCGGGCGAGGCATCGGGGTGCGTCTGATCCTGCGCAACCAGAAAGCCCTGGCCGACACGCGATCATCAACCAACACTTCCCTGGCATCTCTGGACGCTCCCGATTCCGCCGAGAGTGCGGGTTGTGGGGCTTGCTCGCTGGAACGGCTAGTATGACCGACGACGCGCCAGTCAGACGCAGCCCCTTCGCCGGCCTCAAGCGCGGGGCTCGGGGTCAATGCCCAAACTGCGGGAAGGGCCAGCTTTTCCGCGCGTACCTGAAGATCCGGCCGATCTGCGAGATCTGTGGTCATGACAACGGCCAGTATCCTGCCGACGACGCGCCACCGTATTTCACCATCCTGATGGTAGGACATCTCGTGGTCGGTCCGTTGCTGGCCTTCCACGTCATCTTCACCTGGCCGCCCGGGCTCGTGCTTGCCGTTCTACTGCCCAGCCTGACCGCCCTGATGCTGTTCATGTTGCCGATCGTTAAGGGCGCCGTGGTCGGCGTTCTTTGGGGCGTGGCCAAGCCCGCCCCCTGAAAGAGTCCCCGCCATGACGCCTCAAGACCGCCGCGCGCGCGCCGACCAGGAAGCGCTCGATTTCCACCGTTGCCCCCGACCCGGCAAGATCGAGGTCAATGCGACCAAGCCGATGGCGACGCAGCGTGATCTCAGCCTGGCCTATTCGCCCGGCGTGGCCGCGCCGGTTCTGGCCATCGCGAACGATCCGGCCGCCGCCTACGACTACACCTCCAAGGGCAACCTGGTCGGCGTGATCTCCAATGGAACGGCCATCCTCGGCCTCGGCAATCTCGGCGCGCTCGCCTCCAAGCCCGTGATGGAGGGCAAGGCGGTCCTGTTCAAACGCTTCGCCGACCTCGACGCCTTCGACATCGAGGTCGCCACCGAGGACGCCGACGCCTTCATCGAGGTCGTCCGCCACATCGGCGCGACCTTCGGCGGCATCAACCTGGAGGATATTTCGAGCCCCGACTGTTTCCGGATCGAGGCGCAGTTGCAGGATCTGCTCGACGTTCCTGTCTTCCATGACGATCAGCACGGCACGGCCATCATCTGTTCGGCCGGTTTGATCAACGCCTGCGAGGTCACGGGCCGCCGACTGGAGGACGTCAAGCTGGTCCTGTGCGGCGCCGGGGCGGCCGGGCTCGGCTCCATCACCCTGATGAAGGCGCTGGGCGTCCGGGCCGAGAACACCACCCTGGTGGACATAGACGGGGTCGTCTATCGCGGCCGGCCTCACGGCATGGACCAGTGGAAAGCGGTCCATGCCACGGACACCCCGCACAGGACCCTGGCCGATGCCCTGGTCGGGGCCGACGTGTTCATCGGCGTGTCTGCAAAAGGGGTCCTGACCCAGGCCATGGTCGCTTCCATGGCCGCCAACCCGGTCATCTTTGCGATGGCGAACCCGGACCCGGAGATCACGCCGGAGGAGGTCCTGGAGGTTCGGCACGACGCGATCGTCGCCACGGGCCGGTCCGACTATCCCAACCAGGTCAACAATATCCTCGGATTCCCCTACATCTTTCGGGGCGCTCTGGACGTCCAGGCGAGCGCCATCAATCACGAGATGAAGATCGCGGCGGCGAGGGCCCTGGCCATGTTGGCGCGTGCGGACGTGCCGGACGAAGTCGCTCTCGCCTACCAGGGCAAGAAGCTGAAATTCGGCCGCGACTACATCATTCCATCGCCCTTCGACCCCCGTCTGATCTGGTTTGTGCCGCCCTTTATCGCCGAGGCTGCGATGGCGACCGGGGTTGCCCGGCGGCCGATCGCGGATATGGACGAATATCGGGCCTCGCTCCGGCGTCGCCTGGATCCGTCGGCGGGCTTTATTCAGACCATTACCGCCAGCGTGCAATCAGCACCCAAAAAGAAGGTCGTGTTCGTCGAGGGCGAAGAGCCGGCCGTCATCCGGGCGGCATACGCGTTCGGCGCCGAAGGTCTGGGGACGCCGATCCTTCTGGGTCGCGATGATGTCATTCGAGCCAATGCTCTCGATCTCGGCTTCGACGACGTCGGCGCAAGCGTTCAGATCGTCAACGCCCGACTGTCGCAGCGAAACACCGACTACGTCGATTTTCTGTATGGACGATTACAGCGCGAGGGCTACCTGCGCCGCGATGTTCAGCGTCTGGTCAATGTCGATCGCAACAGCTTCGCGGCCGCCATGGTGGCGCTTGGCGACGCCGACGCGCTCGTTACGGGCGTGACTCGCAACTTTGATCAGTGCCTAGAGGATGTCTCAAGAGCCATCGACCCCGCAGCGGGGGGCCGCATGTTGGGGCTCTCCGTACTGCTGGAGCGAGGGCGTACGATATTCGTCGCTGACACCTCGATTTGCGAACTGCCCACGCCGGAAGACCTGGTGGAGATTGCGTTTCAGGCCGCAGCCGCTGTGCGTCGCATGGGGCATACCCCGCGCGTCGCGTTTCTCTCGTCGTCCAGCTTTGGCCATCCGCGCGGCGAGCAGCCGGCGCGCGTGCGACGCGCCGTGACGCTGATGGACGAGCGGACGGTCGATTTCGAGTATGAGGGTGAGATGCCGCCCGATGTCGCCCTGGATGACGGTCTTTGGGCCAGCTATCCGTTCCAGCGATTGAGCGAGCCCGCCAACGTGCTGATCATGCCGACCATTCATTCCGCCACCATCTCCACAAAGCTTGTCCAGGCCATGGGAAGGGGCACCGTGATCGGCCCCCTGTTATACGGTCTCAGCAAACCGGTTCAGATTTGCAGGCTCGGAGCCTCGGTTTCAAACATCCTGACGCTGGCGACCCTTGCCGCCTACCAATGCCCCCCTTCTGGCCAACCTCTCTCGAGGTAGGAATTGGTGTTGAGTGATCCGCCCCCCGGAAACCGGATCACTGGACGGTGGAGTTTTCTGCTGAGGTTTCCCTCGTTGGGGATCTGCGCCAATTGCGCAAACCAAACGGGCCGGTCCGCGACCCCACGGCGGTGTCCTTGCGCTGCTCCGGATTCCAGTCGATCGCGGGCGACGGGTCCATCTGCGCAGGCCTGGCTCTCCGGCGACGGCCAGCGTCGGCAACAGGACGCTGACATAGCCCCGCCTTCGGATCAGAGCGCACCGTCGCTCAAGCGCCTTCGAACCGGCTCCGGACGGCGGCCCTGCGAAAGGCCCGGGGCGTCGTGCCGACCTGGTCCTTGAAGGCCCGATTGAAGGGACCGATCGACCCGAAGCCACAGTCGAAAGCGATCTCCAGGATCGAACCGGTCTCTGCCGGGTCGGCCAGCCGCGCCTTAGCCCGCTCGACGCGATGATGATTGATCAGGCGATTGAAGTTCGCGAACCCCAGGGCCGCGCTGATACATTGCGAGACCCTGTATTCCGGCTCCCCGAGCCGCGCCGCGACGTCGCCGATCCGCAGGTCCGGCGCGCTGTCGATCGCTTCCGTCTGCAGCAGGCGCACCAACCGGTCGGCCAGTCGCCGGTCCTCCTCCGTCGTCGCGCGTCGGATCGGCGAGACCACCGGTTCCGCGAGAGGGTGGCGCAGCCGGAACCACACTGCCGCCATCGCCGCACCGAGACCGACCACGGCGCAGGCGGCTTTGATCAGATTGTCGCGAAGCGCGTCGTCCGGCCCATCTCCCGAGGCCCAGAGCCCCAGGACCGACGCCCCCACCAGCACGGCATAGGTCCCGAGGAAGGCGAGCCGGAACCGCTTCTCTCCGGCGGGCAGGTCGCGCCTGTAGAGATGAAACGGCTCGACGAAGGTGAGCAGCAGGGCGGCCGATCCGCTCATCGCATAGAGGTTCCCGGCCACCCGGGACGCCGCGCCTCCGGATGGGGCCAGCACCGCGACAGCGGCGCTCACCGCGACGAACAGGACGACGATGCGCGGCCACCACGCGTCACGCGTGGAGGAATCGAACAGGGCCCGGGTCAGCAGCCACGCCCACCCGCAGGCCCCCAGTCCGAACACCGCGAAGGCCGTGGAGACATCACCCGTGGTGAGCCTGTGAAGGATGTAGCTGACGAACGACCCCGCCGCGACCGCCGCATAGACCCGCAGCCGACCCGGCGATCGGCCGGGGCCTTGTTCGCTCGCACCCATCGCTGTCGAGCTGCTGAACGGCGTCGTGGTGAACATCCGGTCCTCCCCGGGGACGCCTTTTCATGACCGGGGCGCGCCGGCGAAACAAGAACTTCTGGCCGAATTCCAAATCGGCGAGACCCCGGCGCGGCGACGCCCGCATGCCTGTCGATGACCTCGATCGGAGGCCTCGGGAGATTCCATGTCGACGACTGTTCAAACGCCGCCCTCGCGCGGCCTCGCCTCGAAAGCGCTGCGCTGGTCGGGCATGCTCTGGTTCATCGTCGCCGCCGTCGGCCAGACGGGCTTCATCGGCTTCATCGTCGCCTTCTACGGGGTGCGGACCGTTACCGGCGACTTCTCCGGCTGGAACGACAAGCCGCTGATCGACGGCTATATCGAGGGCGACGATACCGGCAATCTGATCTTCGCCGCCCACGTCCTGCTGGCCGCCGTGGTGACGCTCGGCGGGCTGATGCAGCTGCTCCCCGCGATCCGCCGCAGACTGCCCGGCCTGCACCGCTGGACCGGCCGAACCTTTCTCGTCATCGCCGGTTTCATGGCGTTGAGCGGCATCTGGCTGGCTCTGGTGCGAGGGACCTATCTGTCGGTCATCTCGAACGTCGCCATCCTGATCGACGCCCTGCTCATCCTGGTGTTCGCAGGGTTCGCCTGGCGCAATGCGATCAAGCGACGCTTCGAGCCGCACCGGATATGGGCCATGCGGACCTTCATGGTGGTCAGCGGCGTCTGGTTCCTGCGCGTGGGCCTGATGGGCTGGGTCATCGTCAACCAGGGCCCCGCAGGCCTGACGAAAGACATGAGCGGCCCGATCGACAGCCTCATGACCTTCGGCAGCTATCTGATCCCCCTGACCCTGCTCGAACTCTATTTCGCGGCCCAGCGCAGCAGGGGCGGCGCCCTGAAGATTTTCGCCGCCCTCGTCGTAGTCGCGGCCGCCGCCTACACGGCGCTGGGAGTCGTGGGGACCGTCGCCTTCATGTGGGGGCCCTATCTGTAGGCCACTCGCCGGTTCCGATCCTCGCGGATCGGAACCAGCGATCATGTCTCAGAACGGCGACTCAGTCCCCGTTGTGGCCGTGCCCTTGCGCGTGGGTGGAGCCGACCGCGAAGCCCTGGTCGCCCTCGCGCTCGAACCAGAACGGCGCCCTCGCCCGCTCCCGCAGCCCGACCTCGTTCATGTGGTCGTCGTAGAGGCGGCCGTTGGCCAGCGTGTACCGGACCGAGGTGGTGTTGCGGATGTTCTCCAGCGGGTTCAAGTCCAGCACCACCAGATCGGCCAGCTTGCCGACCTGCAGCGAGCCCACATCCCGATCCAGCCCCAGCGCCCTCGCCCCGTTCAGCGTGCCGGCCCTCAGCGCCTCCAACGGCGTCATCCCACCCTGGGCCATCATCCACATCTCCCAGTGCATGCCCAGGCCCTCACGCTGGCCGTGGGCGCCGGTCGAAACGATCACGCCGAGGTCCAGAAGGCGTTTGGCTTCGCGCGCGATGGAGATGTGATTCCACTCCCCCTCGGGCGCGGTGACCGGCCGCCGGGCGCGGGCGTCCAGCAGGCGGCGCGGCACATATTGCGTCAGGATCGGATGGTTCCAGACCTCGCTCTCCTGGTACCAGTAGTTCTCGCCGAAGGCGCCGCCATAGGCGACGATCAGCGTCGGCGTATAGGCGACATCCGACTGGCTCCACAGGTCGTGAACATCGTCGTAGAGGTTGGCCAGCGGGATCGAGTGTTCGATCGTCGTGTGGCCGTCGACCACCATGCTCATGTTGTGGTGATACAGGGACCCGCCTTCCGGCACGACGTTCATGCCAAGCTGGCGCGCGGCCTCGATGATCTGCTGGCGCTGTTCCCGACGCGGCTGGTTGTAGCTCTTCACGCTCCAGGCCCCGATCGCTTGCATCCGCCGCAGCGTCGACAGGGCGTCGTCCAGACTGTTGACCACCGCCGTGATCGGCGTCGCCGCCCCGTACAGGATCGTGCCGGTAGAGAAGATCCTCGGCCCGACCACCCGGCCGGCGCGGGCCAGCTCGGAATGGGCGAAGATTTCCGATGAGTCGTTCGACGGATCGTGGATGGTCGTCACGCCGAAGCCCAACGCCGCATAGTTCACCCAGCTCTGCTGCGGGATGATCTCGTCAGATCCCATCGAGCCGTGCCAGTGAGCGTCCACCAGGCCGGGAATGATGGTCTTTCCGGTCACGTCCACGACAGTCGCCCCGGCCGGAATCGTCACCTCGCCGCGTGCGCCGATGGCCTCGATGCGGTTGCCGTTGGTGACGATGACTCCGTCCTCGATCACCGTATCGCCGTTCATGGTGACGATCCGCGCGCCGGTCAGGGCCAGGCGTCCTTCGGGCCGATCAGCGACCTGCTGGAAGCCGAGGTTGATGCCGCTTTCCGGCGGTTTCGGCAGCTCGGCCGGCGCGCCTTCGACGAAGGCGAAGCCCTGATTCAAGTCGCGGCTGAACAGCTGCGGCCCCAGCGACCAGCTCAGACGGCGGCTATCGCCCGACCAGTGCAGCCAGTCCCCTGCATCGCGCGTGAACCGCGTCTGCGGCAGGGCCTTGCCGTCCGACGACAACGTCACCGGCCGCCCGGTCCGGGCGAAGGGCGCCACGAAAGCGTTGAAGCGTTCGGTCCACGCGATCCAGTGCTCGTCCGGCGACAGCACATACTCCGCCGCCCATTCCGAGGTCAGGTGAACCCGCTCGTCGTGGCCGCCCAGATCGACCGACTTCAACGCCGAGTTCCGCTCCACCCGGCCGGTGAAATAGATGCGGTCGTTCGAGGCGCCGAACTGGGGCGCGACGCCGTCATCAGTGACGAAGGTGGCCTCGCCGCCGGCTTCCGGGATGCGGTAGATGCCCGGTTCGCGGCTCCACAGGCCAGAGGTCAGGAAGCCGTCCGCAACCTTGCGATAGGCGATGGTCCGCCCGTCCGGTGAGAAGGTCGGCTCGATGTAGTGGCCCGGATGCGAGGTCACGACGCGGCTCTCGCCGCCCCTGGCCGGTATCACGCGGATGGTCCCCAGATCCTCGTCGTCCCAGGTCGTGTAGACGATCGACCGGCCGTCCCGCGACCAGGCGGGATAGAGCTCGAAATGGTCCGACTGGCGCGTCAGGCGACGCGGCGTCCCGTTCGGAAGGTCCTTGATCCACAGATTGCCGAGGGCCTCATAGACCACGCGCGATCCGTCCGGAGACGTCCGCGCCCAGCGGACCATTTTCACATCGAACGTGTCGGGCGCCACATCGACCGGGAAGCGCACGGCCTCCTCAACGCGACGGGTGTCTGCGACGTGGAACGGGACGTCCGCGACCTCGCGCGAGGCGACGTCGATGCGGCGGATCTTGCCGCCGGCCCAGAAGACGATGGCCGAGTTGTCGGGCGTCCAGCTCATCGCCGGATAGACGCCGTGGACGGCCCAGGTCTCCTGCAGGTCGCGGTCGAGACCGGAATAGATCGCCGTCTCGCGTCCGCTCTCGATGTCCATTACGAACAGGGTCGACTGGTAGCGAACGCGCCGGACGAAGGCCAAACTCTTGCCGTCGGGCGACGGCGTCGGGCGGATCGATCCGCCCGGCCCGCCGAGGAACTCCTCGACCTCGCCCGTCTCGCGATCCAGCCGCTGGATCACATAGATCTCGGTGTTCACGTCCTTGGAGTATTCGAACACCTCGCCCGCGGTGTTGTCGTCACTGAAGTACAGATAGCGGCCGTCCGGCGAGAAGGCGGGTTCCCCGGAGTCCTTCTGCTGCGTCCGCCGCGTGGTGAGCTGGACACCGCCGCCGCCCGAGCGGTGATACATCCACATCTCGCCGGCCCCCAGCGATCGGGACGAAGTGAAGTGTTTGCGCGCCACGATGAACTCGCCGTCCGGCGACCAGTCGGGCGAGTTCAGCAGACGGAAGCTCTCGTCCGACACCTGCGTCGGGTTCGACCCGTCGCGGTTCATGACCCAGATATTGTCGCCGCCGTCACGGTCGGAGGTGAAGGCGATCTTCGTTCCGTCCGGCGAATATTTCGGCTGCATGTCCCAGGCGACGCCGGATGCGATGGCCCGCGCCTCGCCGCCGCCGATCGGCATGACGTAGATGTCGCCCAGCAGGTCAAAGACGATCTCGCGGCCGTCCGGGCTGACGTCCAGCGCCATCCATGTGCCTTCGGTAACGTCGATGGCCGCGTCGTGCGCAGGGCCCGGCGGGTTCTGTACGTCCCACCCGGCCGTCTCGGCCTCGTCCGCCAGCGGTGCGGCGGGAGCAATTGCCGGCTCCGGCGGGGCCGCAGTCTGGGCCCATGCCGTACCGGCCACGGACAGCGCCACCACGGCGCTCAGCACAACACGCATCAGCATAAGACGATTCCCCCAAACGCTTGTTCCAGCCTGTGTAGGCAGGCCGCCGGAATTTGGCGAGAGGCCCCGTCGATCGGAAAATTTTGCACGAAGACGTGAAGGCGCTATTGGGGAATAATGCACCGTGTCGGTGTAAAGCGACGAGAAGTCGTTGCTTTACTTCCAATGTAGTGACGCTGGTCGGGGGGCCGTTCTTGCCTGATTTCATGATCAACAGCCTGCGCGCCTGCGCATTGTCCGCCATGCTTCTGGTCGGACTGGCCTCGTGCGGCGAGGGTGGGGCCTTGTCCGTCTTTGGCGACGCCCGCGAACGAACGACGCCGGTCGAGAACGACCCGGCCACGGCCGAATCGGCGGCGCGATTCCTGACCCAGGTCACGTTCGGACCGACCGACAACGACATCAGGACGGTCCTTGGCAAGGGCTATGGCGCCTATCTGGAAGGCCAGCTCAACGCGGTCTCGTCGTCCCATATGGCCTATGTGGACAATCGCCTGGCCCAGATCCAGCTGACCAATCCCACGGCCACGCTCAGCGCGAACCAGTTCTATGAAAGTTACTGGCTCTACGCCGCCACCAGCCAGGCCCAGCTGCGCGAGCGGATGAAACTGGCCCTGTCTGAGATCTTCGTAATCTCACTGCTGGACAACGCAATCGATACGCGCGGCGCGGCCTCCTACTATGACATGTTGGGGACCAAGGCTTTCGGCAACTACCGCACCCTGCTGGGGCAGGTGGCCCTGCATCCGATGATGGGGCGCTACCTGACGCATCTGGCGAACCAGCGGGAAGACCTCGCCTCGGGCCGCAAGCCCGACGAGAATTTCGCCCGCGAGGTCCTCCAACTGATGTCTGTCGGCGTCTATCAGCTGAACGCCGACGGTACCCTGCGCCGCGACGGCGCCGGGGCGACGATCCCGACCTACACCTCGGAGGACATCTCCAACCTGGCCAAGGTCTTCACCGGCTACAGCTGGTACAGCCCGACACCGACCAACACCACCTTCTTCGGCGGATCCCGCAACGTCGACGCCTCGGTGCGGCCGATGATCTATTATGCGAACTATCACTCGATCACGGCCAAGACCTTCCTGGGCGTGACCCTTCCGGCGGGGGCGGCGAACGGTCCGAACGATCTCGGCGTGGCGCTGGACACGATCTTCAACCATCCCAACGTGCCGCCGTTCATGTGCCAGCGCCTGATCCAGCGGCTGGTGACCTCCAATCCGACGCCGGGCTATGTCGGGCGTTGCTCGGCCATCTTCAGCAACAACGGCGCGGGCGTGCGTGGCGACCTCAGAGCCGTGGTCAGGGCGATCCTGATGGACTCCGAGGCGCGCAACCAGTCCCTGGCCTCAACGCCGGGCTACGGCAAGTTGCGCGAACCTGTCATCCGAGTGACCAACTGGATGCGGGCCTTCGGGGCGACGTCCGTCAGCGGGAACTATCTGATCACCTCGACCAGCGCGAACACGTCGCTGGGACAGTCGGCGCTGGCCTCGCCCTCGGTCTTCAACTTCTACCGGCCGGGCTACATCCCGCCCAACACCCGCCTGGGCGCGCAGGGACTGACGGCGCCGGAGTTCCAGATCGTCGACGAGGTCACTGTCGCCGGCTACGCCAACACCATGCAGACGGCGATCGGCACGGGCATAGGCTCCGGTTCCGACGTCCGCTCGGCCTATACGAACGAGGTCGCCATCGCGGACGACGCCAACGCCCTGGTCAACCGGATGGACCTGCTCCTGCTCTACGGCCAGATGAGCCCCTCGCTTCGCGCCCGCATTGTCGAGAGCGTGAACAGCGTCGTCATTCCGGCGCCCACCGCGAACAATGCGGCGACGATCGCCACTGCCAAACTCAACCGGGCCAAGCTTGCAGTCTACATGACGATGGTCTCGCCCGAATATCTGGTGCAGCGATGAGCCACGGAATCCACACCCGGCGTCAGTTGCTGCGCATCGGCGGCGGCCTGTCGATGCTCGGCGCCGCCGCGCCCTTCGCCGCCCAACTGGCCGCGGCCGGCGCCGCGGTCAGCCAGAGCGCCCCGGACTACAAGGCCCTGGTCTGCGTCTTCATGTTCGGCGGCAACGACGCCAACAACATGGTGCTGGCGACCGACCAGGACAGCTGGACCCGCTATTTCACCGCCCGCAACACCGGCGTGGATCCGATCGCCCTGATGCCCGTCGGTACGGCGCCGACAGCGGTGGGCGCGACCAACCCCCTGACCGGCCGCGTCGCCACCGCAGCGTCGCCCGACGCCTGGGGCGGCGTCCTGCCGATCGTTCCCCGGACGATCCAGGCCGTTCCGGCCGGCACCAACGCCTCGACCCGAACCTTCGGCCTGCATCCGCACATGGGCCCGGCCAAGACCGTGTTCGACGCCGGTCGCCTGGCGGTCGTCGCCAATATCGGCACCCTCGTCCGGCCGGTCACGCGCGCCCAGTACGAAGCTCGCTCGGTCACCCTGCCGACCAACCTCTTCTCGCACAACGACCAGCAATCGACCTGGCAGGCCGGCCGCACCGAGGGCGCCCAGCGCGGTTGGGGCGGTTCGTTCAGCGATCTTCTGACCGGAATGAACGGGACGAACGCCCTGTTCACCGCCGTCTCCACGGCCGGCAACGCCGTCTTCCTGTCCGGCCAGGACGTCGTCCAGTACCAGATGAGCACGGGGGCCCAGCCGGCCGTCGTCATCAACGGTCAGACGGGGACCAGCCTGTTCGGCTCCACCGTCGCCCCCAGCAGGGTGAGCGACATCGTCCGCGACACCTCATCTGCCAGCCTGTTCGCCGCCGACTACGCCACCACGACCGGACGCTCGATCGGCGCGGCGGGATCGTTGAACACCGTCTTCACCTCCTCCGCAGTCACCAGCGTCCCGGCAGTCCCCGCCTATCGCAACCCGATAACCGGTGCGACCGAGACGAACACCCTGGCGGTCCAGCTCCAGACCGTCGCCCGGATGATCGCCGCCGCCCCCACCCTGGGCGTCAAACGCCAGGTCTTCTTCGTCAGTATCGGCGGGTGGGACAGTCACGACGTTCAGAATACCGCCCAGCCCAACAACCTGTCCAAGGTCGCCAACGCCCTGGCCTACTTCGACGAGGTCCTGGGCAATCTCGGCGGCGTCAACATGCGCGAGGCGGTGACCACCTTCACCGCGTCGGATTTCTCGCGGACCTTCACGACCAACGGCGACGGCACCGACCACGCCTGGGGCGGGCATCACCTGGTCATGGGCGGCTCGGTCCGGGGCGGCGACATCTACGGCCAGTTCCCGACCGTCGGGATCGATCAGGGCACGGCCTTCCGCAACCCGGACATGACCCAGGCCTACATGATCCCGACCACTTCGGTGGATCAGTACGCCGCCACCTTTGGCCGCTGGATGGGGGTGTCGGAAACCAACCTCGACCTGATCTTCCCCAATCTCAGGAACATGGTCACGCGGGGGCTGGGCTTCCTCTAGGGCCTTATCGTTTGAGACGGAACTGCTTCGTGCTTCTGTCGAAAGCGTGAATCAGGCCCTCGCTGGTGCCGATCCTGCTCTAGGACCGGCGACGGCCCGCCCACTCCGCATCTCGCGTTGCCTCGTAGCCGTCCCGCACCGTCTGTCTCGGCTGGTCGGCGCCCAGTTGCGCGATCTGTTCGGCCCAGACGTCGGCCATACGGCGGACCGTCGTGGTCACCCAGCCCGGAGCCTGTTGACGCGACCAGTTCTGGATCGACACGGCGTTGAAGATCAGCAGGAAGACCGTCGCCAACACGATGATGCGGCTGGTCCAGCGACGGTCGCGCGCCGCCACCCCCTCCTCGTCCGGCGGCTCTCCCGGCGGGAAGGCGAACCGTCCCAACGCCAGCAGCGGATTGACCGGCACCTGAGCCGTCGGCAGGTCGTGGGCGTCGGCCGTCTCGATCCAGTCGCTGGGCGGATCCTGCCGGACCTCCTCGACGGGATCGTCCAGATAAGGTTCGGCAGCCTCCCCCTCCAGCGGCGGGAAGGGGCTGGCCGGCAAGGCCGTCGGGAAGGGCGCCAGCGGGATTTCAGGATCGTCGGGACGGTCGCTCATCTCGCCACCCTCAGAACTGGAAATAGATGAAGGGGGCCACGCCGTCCGGGCGCACGGCCTCGACCAGAAGGATGGCTGCGCCGAGCAGCAGAGCCATGGTCAGGGACGGCGCTGGCTTCAGCCAGGTCGCGATCCCCTCGGCCGCACGCGGCGGCAGCCAGTGCATGGCCAGACCGCCCACGATCAGCGTCAGCAGGAAGGGCGTCACCAGGGTCGCCGCCTCGAACCGCCCGAGCCCCGTCAACACCTCCACCGCCATCGGGAAGGTCTCGGACCGGAACAGGATCCAGCCCAGGCAAACGATATGGAAGGTGACCAGCACGCCGAGCCAGGCCGGCGGTCCCTTGCGGTCGCCGTCCGCGCTCAAGTCGCCCTCAGGGCGATAGCGCGATGAGAATGCCGCGCGGCCCAGTCGCTCAAGCACCTGCACCCCGCCGTGCAGCGCCCCCCAGGCCACGAAGGTCCAGGCCGCCCCGTGCCACAATCCGCCCAGCAGCATGGTAATGAAGACGTTGAGGCAGGACCGGATCAGCCCCTTCTTGCCCCCTCCCAGCGGCACATAGAGGTAGTCGCGCAGCCAGCTGGACAGGCTGATATGCCAGCGCCGCCAGAAGTCCTGCATCGAGCTGGCGCGATACGGCTGGTCGAAGTTGCGCGGGAAGGAATACCCCAACAGGGCCGCGATCCCGATCGCCATGTCCGAATAGGCCGAGAAATCGCAGTAGATCTGGACCGCATAGCCATAGACCGCCGCCATCAGGTCCAGCGTTCCATAGGCCGCCGGATCGAAGAAGACCGGGTCGACCAGTCGCACCGACAGTTCCGACGCAATCACCGTCTTCTTGAACAGCCCCCAGCAGATCAGCAGCAGCCCATGCGTAGCCATCTCCCTTGTCAGCCGCGGCGCGCGGTCGAACTGGGGCAACAGGTCCGACGCCCGCACGATGGGCCCGGCGACCAGATGCGGGAAAAAGCTCATCAGAAGCATGACGTCGAGCAGCGACCGCGCGACCGGCGTCTTCCGGCGATGCACGTCGACGACGTAGCTGATGCCCTGGAAGGTGAAGAAGCTGATCCCGACCGGCAGCACGATCTGCAGCAAGGGCAGGTCCCGCTCCCACCCGAACCGGGTCAGCAGGTCGCCCGCCTGTTCGACGAAGAAGCCGTAGTATTTGAAGAACCCCAGGATCAGCAGATTGGCCGCGACGCCGAGCCCGACCAGCCACTTCCTTCGGCTCTGCTCGTCGGACCGCGCGATCAGAACCGCGACACCCCAGTTCAGGATGGCGGACGCGATCAGCAGGGCGACGAACCGCCAGTCCCACTGGGCGTAGAAGAACCAGCTGGCCAGCAGCAGGAACAGCTTCCGCCGCCCGTTGTCGCGATCCAGCGACCAGGCGGTGAAATAGACGAACAGGAAGAACACGCCGAACGCCAGCGTCGGGAACAGCACCCTACCGGTCCCGCTGGTCGTAGGCCGCGATCAGGTCGGCGGCGAGCAGCGCCCCGATCCAGTCGCCGCCAGGGCCGGTGAAATGCACATGGTCGCCACGCATCAGCGGGGCCTCACCCAGCGTCAGGGCGTGGGCCGAACAGTCTCCCCCCATACGGCCCCTCCAGTCCCAGAACGCGACGCCCATCGACGCCGCAACCCGATGCTGCACGTCCCGCACCACCGACAGAGTGTCGGGCGCCTTCCAGCGATAGTCCGCATCTCCCGCGCATCGGCCGCCCCCGTCGCCCCGCATCGCTTCGGGCGCCCCAAGCATCAGGATCGCCGTCCCGGGCGAGGTCTCCCGCACCCGTTCGATCTGTGCCCGCAGTAGGGCCTCGTAGGCGCGCGGGTCGAGCAATTCGTCGAACCCCTCGTTGGTGCCATAGGCGAGGATGACCAGATCCGGCCCCGCCTCGCCGTCGTCCAACAGCGGCTCGCGCTGCGCCATGGCGTTGAGCGTCGCCCCGACCAGCCCGTGCGCATGCAGATGAATTGGCCCGCCCTCGAACCGTCCCTGCAGCCGCCATAGGAGGGAGCGGGTGATGTCCCCGCCGGCCGTGTGGCTGTCGCCGAACTGGACGATGCTCACCGGCCTGCGCTGTCCGAAGGCGGCGAAGAACGCGGTCAGTCCCTCCGGCTGGCAGATCCCGCCCGGACAGGTCGCGCTGACCGGCGACGGCAGCGGCCTGTAGGGGCGCTCCTGCGCAATGGCCGGGCCCGCCAGCGCCAGTCCAATGAGCAGGGCCAGCGCCCGGTTCACGCCGCCGGTTCTGCGGCCGGACCTGGCAGCCCCGCGTCCCGCTTCAGTCGCGCGGCCACCGGCTCGGTGATCCGCAGATACCCGGCCATCGACATGTGGATCCCATCGTTGGCCCGCATCAAGCGCCGCCGCCCGGTGCCCGTCTCCGGCAGGTAGGCGTCGTATTCGCCCTCGGCGTTCTGCGTGATGCTTTCAGTCTCGATATAAGGCACCCGCAGCGCCGCCATCCGCGCCGATACCACCTCGTTGATCAGCATCATCTTGGCGTCGAAGCTGGCTCGTTTCATCGCCGGCAGCCCGACCCAGTAGACCGCCACGTTCTGGCCCCGCAGCATCGCCACCAGGTCGTCGACCCGTCTGGCGTAGGCGGCCTTCCAGCCGTCGGTGCCGAAGTCGTGGACCTCACCGTCGATGCTGATGCCCTGCGCGTCGTTGGTGCCGAACAGGATCACCGCAGCGTCGATAGGCTGTTCGGCGATCTGACGCGCCGTCTTGGCCTGGATGTCGACGTAGTCGTAGCGGCTCAGACCCGTGGAGACCTCGCTGAATTTGGTCACCGTCACGCCCGGCTGGTCGCGCATCTCGCGGTAGAGGCCGGTCCACAGGCCGTCGGCCATGGAGTCCCCGAACACCCCGATCCTCAGTTGTCCGCGCGCGGCTCGCTCGGCCAGCGGCCTCGGCACGGGTGCGTTGGGGAACGCAGCGGCAGGCAGGACGGCGGGGGCGATCGGCTCGGGGCCTGCAGAGGCATTGGCCACCCCGCCCAGCATCAGGGTCGGACGACGCAGCCAGCCGCGGCCGTCCGGCGTCAGCGCCAGCCCGATCAGAACACCGACGACCAGGGCCGCCGTCACTGCATTGATACCCGCGCGCAAACGTCCCACCCCGACCGGGAAACTCAAGTCCCGCTTATAACCCGGCGACGCTAACCGCCGCCATGGCGCACGCGTCACGCACGAGGATAAAGGTTAACGGCCCAGTTCGGTCAGGAACAGCCGACCCGACACGCCCCGGCCGGCATAGGCGCCGACCCAGACGTCATAGACGCCCGCTCGCGGGTTCCGGAACGTGATCTCCGGGTCTGCCTGGCCACCGGAATCGTCGTCGCAATACCATTGTCCGTCCGGTCCATTGATGACCAGGGTCGTGTCCCCGTCGGCCTCGACGCCAAACGTCAGGGGCAGGCTGCCTGACTCGTAGGTCAGCTGGAAATCGGGCGCCTCCGAGATCATGCCGACGCAGCCGCTGGCCACCGTCGAGGCGTCAATACTGCCGCCCGAATAGATCGGCAGCCAGTAGGGGTCCGGCGTGAACCCGGCCGACAGGTAATACTCGCCAAAATTGGCAGTCAGGGCGGAGTTGGGCCGGGTGGCATCCGAATACCGGCCGTCGTTGTTGCCGCCGCTGTCGCCATAGACCTGGCTGTTCAGCTCGGTGATGTAGAGCTGCGCCGCCGCGCCGTTGCCGCCGTAGGCGCCGACGAAGACGTCATAGGTCCCGGACTGGGGATCAGGGACCGACATCAGCGGGTTGGTGCCGTCGCCGCTGTCATCGTCGCAATACCACCGGCCGTCCGGCCCGTTGATGACCAGGGTCGTATCGTTCGAGCTGGTGACCCCGAAGATCAGCGGCAGGCTGCCCGCACTGTAGGTCAGCTGAAAGTCCGGGGCCCGCGCCACCATGCCGACGCAGCCGCTGGCGATGGTCGTAGCGTCCACGTCGCCGCCCGAGAACATGTCGACCCGGTAGGGGTCGGGCGTGAAGCCTGACCTCAGAGACGCGTCGCCATAGGTCGCCCGCTGGCTGACATCCACGGCGGGTGCGGTGACCTTCTGCCCCTTCTGGCCGCTCAGCGGAGCCGCCGCCGACGCTCCAGTGGTGAGTGCAAGGGCGCCGATCATCAGCGCGAGCCCAAAAGCGGTCTTCATCGTCTCACCTCCGTCGAACGATCCCCGTCGTCCGCACTCGTTGCAATGTTGCAGCCGAACACCCGTCGGCGTCTTCATCAACACGAATGGGAGCGCCCGCTGGCTACAGGGAGCCGCGCACGATCCCATTCCCCTCACACGGATCAGATATCATCGGCTGGTGAAAGACAACCGTCCGCCTCAGCGAAGCTCGGTGATGAACAGTTCCGCGTCGGCCGAATCGCCGCCGAAGGCCCCGATCCAGACGTCATAGACTCCCGATTGCGGACGATAGAACGAGATTTCCGGGTCGGTCCCGCCGCCGGAGTCGTCGTCGCAATACCAGTCGCCGTCTGGAGCGTTGATGACCAGGGTCGCATCGCTGTAGCTCGACACCCCGAACGTCAGCGGCAGGCTGCCGGCGTCGTAGGTCAGCTGGAATTCCGGCGCCCGCGAGATCATGCCGGTGCACTCCCCGCCCAGACTGGACGCATCGAGCTCGCCGCCCGAGGTCACCGACACCGTATAGGGATCGTCGTCGAACCCGGCGCTCAGATACTCTTCGCCGTAGTTGGCCCGCGCGCTGGGGTCTGGCGCGCCATTGCCGCCGCCGTAGCTCCCGCCGCCATAGGCCGGCCCGGGCCCGTAGCCGCCGCCGTAGCCGTAGGGATCCTCGACGCAGCCCGACAGACCGATGATTGCCAGTGCGCCCAGCGCCAGAATGATCCGCATCTCGATGTCCCCACGAAGCCCCTCGCTCCGCTTTCATCAGAGATCATCGATTGCCTGAAAACAACCTGTCGTCGGAAATCGTCAGGTTACGCGTCGGTCCGCTTACCATTGGCGCTCGCTGCCGGGCCTCGCTACCTTGCCCCCGCGCCCCGACCGCCGTATGGAGCGTTCAAGCACCGATATTCATCTATCGGTGAAATAAACGAGGAAGCGATGCGCAAGATCTACGCCGACGCCAAAGCGGCGCTCGAGGGCCTGACCTTTGACGGCATGACCGTCATGTCCGGCGGCTTTGGCCTGTGCGGCATCCCCGAGAACCTGATCGCGGGTCTCAAGGCCTCCGGGGTGACGGGGCTTACCGTCATCTCCAACAATGCGGGCGTCGACGGCTTCGGCCTCGGCCAGCTTCTGGAGACGCGCCAGATCGCCAGGATGATCTCGTCCTACGTTGGCGAGAACAAGGAGTTCGAGCGCCAGTATCTGGCCGGAGAGTTGCAGCTGGAGTTCAACCCCCAGGGCACCCTCGCCGAGCGCATCCGCGCAGGCGGCGCCGGCATCCCGGCCTTCTTCACCGCCACCGGCGTCGGCACCCTGGTCGCCGAGGGCAAGGAAGTCCGCAACTTCGACGGCCGCGACTATGTCATGGAGACCGCTCTTGTCGCCGACCTGGCCATCGTCAAGGCGTGGAAGGCCGACGAGCGCGGCAATCTCGTCTTCCGCAAGACGGCCCGCAACTTCAACCCGATGATGGCCACGGCCGGCAAGGTCACCGTCGTCGAGGTCGAGGAAATCGTCCCCGTCGGCTCGCTGGATCCCGACAACATCCACACGCCCGGCGTCTATGTCGATCGCCTGTTCGTCGGCACGTTCGAAAAGCGCATCGAACAGCGCACCATCCGCCAGCATGCGGACGCCTGACATGACCGCCCAACGCGCCGACCGCGGCGCGGCCTATATGGCGACCCTCGATCCGGGCCTCGAGGGCGCCCTGCGCAAGGGCATGGCCCCGATCGCTCCAGACTTCGCCGACATGATGGTGGAGTTCGGCTATGGCGAGATGATGAGCCGCCCCGGCCTCGATCCGAAGAGCCGCCAGATGGTCACGCTTGGCGCCCTGGCCGCGCTCGGCCACCCCGTCGATCAGCTGAAGGGCCACATCAACGGCGCACTCTCGGTCGGCGTGACGCCGCAGGAGATCGTCGAGGCCCTGATGCAGGTCGCGATCTACGCCGGCTTCCCCTCGGCCACCAACGCCCTTCGCGTCGCCAAACGCGTCTTCGCCGACCGGGGCGTCAGCCCCCTGCCCCAAACCCTTTCCGGAGACTCCTGACATGCCCCGCACCCGCGAACAGCTCGCCGAACGCGCCGCCCAGGAACTGCAGGACGGTTTCTATGTGAACCTGGGGATCGGCATCCCGACCCTGGTCGCCAACTACATTCCGGCCGGCATGGAGGTCACCCTCCAGTCCGAGAACGGCATGCTCGGCATGGGGCCCTTCCCCTATGACGAGGACGTCGACGCCGACCTGATCAACGCGGGCAAGCAGACGATCACCGAGATCCGCGAGAGCGCCTATTTCTCCTCGGCCGACAGCTTCGCCATGATCCGTGGCGGCCACATCAACCTGTCCATCCTGGGCGCCATGGAGGTGGCCGAGAACGGCGACATCGCCAACTGGATGATCCCGGGCAAGCTGGTGAAGGGCATGGGCGGCGCCATGGACCTGGTCGCGGGCGTGAAGCGCGTCGTGGTCGTCATGGAACACGCCAACAAGCACGGCCAGTCCAAGGTTCTGAAGGCCTGCTCCCTGCCGCTGACCGGCACAGGGGTGGTCAGCCGCATTATCACTGACCTCGCTGTCTTCGACGTGAAGCCGGACGGCGCGGGCCTCGAACTGATCGAACTGGCCAACGGCGTGACCCTCGAGGAAGTCGCCGCCAGGACCGAGGCGACCTACACGGTTTCCCAATCCCTGAAAGCTGCGGCATAGTTACTCCGCGATCGGCACGAAGAGGCCGCGACGGAGGGTGATATGGATATTGCGGGGTCGATCAGTCCGCCGGGCGGCGCGCCAAGGCCGGATCCCGAACGCGTGGCCACGCTGCGCTACACCATCGTCGACGAGCCCGAGACCTGCGCCGCCTTCGGCGAGAACGCCCGCGCCGCGCTCGCCTCGCTGAACGACCGCGCCCTGGCCGAAACACGCAGCGGCGACCTCGGCGAATGCCTGCTTCTGCTGGATCAGGTCCGCGGCCATGTCGCCGGCCTCGATCCCGCCCGTCTGGAGCCGCGCAGCGGCCTCGCAGGACTGTTCGACAGTCGAGGCAAGCGGTTGAAGGTCTTCCGCGCCGCCTGGGACTCCGCCGCCACCGCCGTGGCCCGGTCCGCCTCCGACCTCGGCGACCGCGCCGGCGCCCTGGCTCGCAAGAGCACGGCGCTGGAGACCCTGTGGTCCGAAACCCGAGACGCCATCGCCGAACTGGACGCCCATATCGCCGCCGCGCGAATCTGGCTGGACAACGAGACTCCGGCGCCCGCCACCGTTGAATCCGCGGCGCCCTTTGCCGAGATCGAGACGTCCCAACCGACGGAAGATGTCCACGAACAGGTCGAGGCCCAGGCCGACGACGGAACTCCCGCCTCGCCTGTCGAGGACAGGGGCGAACCGGGGCCAGTCGAGACTGTCGACGACCGCGTCGAAATCGCGCCGACCGGGGAAGCGCGAGCGACGGACCCGATTCTTCCGCCGGACGCCGAAGACGCACCCGTCGCCGAAGGCCTCATCGCCGCCGTCGAACCCCTGGAAGACGCACCATCCAAGGCCGGGGTCGTCGCGGAAGCGTCCGCCGAACCTGAGGTGATGATTGCACCGGAGGCGTCTGCGGCCCCCGAAGCCGAGCGACAGACCGAACCCGCCCCGCCGCCCGCGCCCATCGCCTCACTGCCTCATCCGCTGGAAACCAGGCTCGTCGCGCTGGAGGCCATACGCGCCACGGCGATCGGTCGCCTGCCTCTGCTGCGCGCGGCCCAGAATGCCGACTGCCGCGCCCCGGCGGTGCTCAAACAGGTCTGCGACGGCGTCGAAGCCTGGCGCGCCGACTGGCAAGATGCCCTGGGCCTCGCGGGCAAACGGCCGAAAAAGGTCCGCCCCGACCGCGTGCGGCTGTCGAACGCCTCGTCCGCCCTGACCGGGAGCATCACCGCCGCAGCCCATGAACTCACGGCCGCGCAGGGCCGCCGCGCCGAGCTCGACGCCCGCACGGCGCCCGCCCCGGGCGCCGCACTGGCAGCCTAGTCCGTCGTCGCGTTCGCGTCGGTCCACGCCACGATCTGCGTGTTCACATCCCGCGTCGCCAGGTCATAGGCCTCTACGATGGCCGAGACCCGGTTCTCGCCGGCCGGCTGGCTGACCGTGAAGGTCTGTTCCGACACCACGGTCCGCTCCGGGAAGCGCAGCAGCCGCGCCCGCACCGTGATCATCACCGTCGGCGTCGCCCCGGCGTAGTCATAGCGGGTCTCGAACGCGCGAACGTCGACGTCCAGCAGACGCGTCGTCGGCGTCAGCTCACGCCGGCCGATCAGACGGACCGTCCGCGCCTGGGAACCGAAGCTGGTCTCCAGCGCATCGCTATACAGCATCAGGGCCGGCGAGACCCAGCGTGCGCCGGCGATATAGGCCGCTTCGGATCCGGTGACGCCCAGCAGTCGGTCGCCCTGCGAGGCCTGCGGCATGTCGAGCGCGCGCAGCTTGATCTGCACCGGCGAGGCGACCGGCGTCGCGACCGGGCCCGCCGCGTCACCGAAGCGATACAGCTGCACCGGGTCCGGCGACGACAGAAGCGCGCATCCGGACAGGGAGACGGCGGCGATGGCCGCAAGGGCGAGGGTGCGGATCATGGCTGGACCTCCAGTTCCTGGGACGGCGGCCGTCCGATGAAGTCACGCGGGCTGGAGCGCACGTCGTCCACCAGTCCCTGCAGGGATTCCGTCGCCTCCTGCAGCCCCTGGATCGCCTCCAGCAGCTGCGGTACGCCGGTCGTGGCGAACTCGCCGGCCGGACCCTCGATGGCGTTGGCCGTGCGGTTGATCGAGGCGATGGCCTCGCGCGCATCACCCGTCGCCTGGTTGATGTTCCGGACAGCTTCCGCGCCGTCTTCGTTGACCAGGCGCCGCGCGTCGACGCCCAGGGCGCGGTATTCGGCTATGGCGTCATTGGCGTTCTCCAGCGCCTTCTCAAGGTCCTCGAACATGCCCTTGCGCGCTTCCAGCTCGGTCGACAGCGCCTCGACGTTCTTCAGACTGGTCGAGAAGCTGCGGATATTGTCGTCCGACAGCACCCGGTTGATGCGGTTCAGCGCGTCCACGGTCTGGGCCAGAACAGTGCCGGAGCCCGACAGCAGTTCGGCGATCGGCGACGGCTGCGACTGGATCACCGGCACGACATTGGCCGGATACTGGGTCTTCAACAGGGCGCTGCCGTCCGTACCGGCGGTGATCTGGATATAGTTCAGGCCGGTGATGCCCTGCGGCTCCAGCTGGGCCCGCGAGGTCACCCGCACCGGCGTCGTGCCGTTAAGCCTGACCCGCGCGATGACCTGGTCGCCCTTGTCGGGATCCAGGTTCAGGTCGGTGACCTCCCCGACCCGGATGCCGTTGAAGTGCACCTCGCCGCCTTCCGACAGCCCGCGCACCGGCCCGTAGAAGACGATGTCATAAATATCGTAGTCGTCGTTGAACTGCAGCCGGGCCAGCCAGATGGCGAACACCGCCAGCGCCGCCAGCAGGGCGACGGTGGCTATGCCCACGGCGGCGTAGTGTGCGTCTCGTTCCATCGTCTGTCCCTACGCCGCCTTGGTCGCCGCGCGTCCGCGCGGCCCCAGGAAATATTCCTTGATCCACGGGTGGTCGGATTTCTCCAGCTCCTGCACCGTGGCCTTCTCGATCACCTGTTTATCAGCCAGCACCGCGACCTTGTCGCAGATGGCGTACAGACTATCCAAATCGTGCGTGATCATGAAAACAGTCAGACCCAGATCGTCGGACAACTTGCGGATCAGTTCGTCAAACGCCGCCGCCCCGATCGGATCCAGTCCCGCTGTCGGCTCGTCGAGGAAGATCAATTCGGGATCCAGAGACAGGGCGCGGGCCAGACCCACGCGCTTGCGCATTCCGCCCGACAGTTCGGCGGGCTTCTGGTGGTGGCTCTCGGGTTTGAGACCGACCATGGCGATCTTCATCTCGGCCAGTTCGCGAATGGTGTCCTTGGGCAGTTTGGTGTGCTCGACCATCGGCGAGGCGACGTTCTCAAGCACGGTCAGCGAAGAGAACAACGCGCCTTGCTGGAACAGGACGCCGGTGCGTCGCTCGACGTCGGCGCGTTCCGCATCGGTCGCGCCACCGACATCATGGCCGAAAATCTTGATAGAGCCGCCCTCCGGCTCTTTCAGTCCGATGATGGAGTTCAGCAGCACCGTCTTGCCTGTGCCCGACCCGCCGACGACGCCCAGAACCTCGCCGCGCACGACGTCCAGATCGAGGTCGTGGTGAATCACTTGATCGCCGAACTGGCTCAGCAAACCGCGCACTTCGATCAGGGTCTCCGGCGTCTTGACGCCTGACGCGTCGTTTGCCGCGCCTGTTGTCGTCCGGGCCGCCTTCACAGGTTCAGCTCCAGGAAGATCAGGGCGAACACGGCGTCCAGTGCGATGATGGCGAAGATCGCCTGCACAACCGCCGCCGTGACGCGCCGTCCCAGGCTTTCCACGTCCCCGGCGACGGCCATGCCCTGACGGCAACCGATGGCCGCGATGACAACGGCGAAGACGGGGGCCTTGACCAGCCCGACCATCAGGTGCGTCCCCATGTCCGGGTCTTCGCTGACGCGCTGGATGAAGAAGGCGGGGCCGTAGTCAAGCTGACTCCAGACCACCAGCATGCCCCCCAGGAAGCCCGAGACCATCCCGATGAAGGTCAGCAAGGGAACCATCACGAGCATGGCGGCCAGGCGAGGGATGACCAGGGCCTGGAACGGGTTGACCCCCATCACCTGCATCGCGTCCACCTCCTGGCTCATCCGCATCGAGCCGATCTCAGCCGCGAAGGACGAGGAAGAGCGCCCCGCCAGCAGGATGGCGGTGATGAGGACGCCGAGTTCCCGCAGCACGGCTACGGCGACCAGCTGCACGGTAAACACGCCCGCCCCGAACTGGGTCAGCAGATCGGCTCCGAGGAAGGCGATCACCGCCCCGATGAAGAAGTTGGTCACGGCGATGATCGGCAGAGCGTCAAGGCCCGAGCGCTCCGCCTGGCTCACCCAGGCGGGCCAGCGGATGGCGCCTGGATGCCGCAAGGCGAAGCCCGTCGCCCCCATCAATCGACCCAGGAAGGCCATCGACAGCAGAATTTCGGCCGCAGCGTCGTGCACGCCATGGCCGATCTTGGAGAAGATGCGCACCAGGGGCGCCTGTCGTTTCGGGGGTTCGGCGCTCTGCCGCTCCAGGGTCTCGACCATCGCATAGATGCGGCCGGCCTCTGGGCGCGTGTCGAAAGCGTTGGCGGGCATGGCGAAATTCGACGCCTGCACCAGGGCCAGGGCGCCGGCCGTGTCGAACCGGCCCAGTTCGCTCAGATCGACGTGTTCGATGCTGTAGCCGCGCAGACTTTCCCCGAGGCGGATCGCGGCCTGGTTGAGCCCCATGGTCGTCCAGTCGCCCGTGAGCTTCAGCACGGTCGCGTCGCCCCTGGCGTCCTCGATGTGGAAATCGGCCGTCCTCATACGCCCACCCTTAGACGAGACCGAGCGAATCGCCCATGCCCGAAAGCCGTGTCGAAACCGTATGAAAGACGGGCCGTCTTCCTTGGGCAACAGCCGTTACGCGAAGGCTACAGAAGATCGCGCACCGCCTTGAGATCACGCACGAACAGAGCCCGCTCGCGCCCCTTGGACTCCGCTTCGGGAAGGCGCAGCAGGTAGGAGGGATGGACCGTGATCATCGCCGTCGATCCATCGGACAGGGATAGCCGCTGGCCCCGCTCCCGGGTCACCGCGACGGGCCGACCCAGCACGCCAAGCGCCGCCGTACCGCCCAGCGCCAGGGTCACCTTCGGCCGCACCAGCCGCCGCTCCTGATTCAGCCACCAACGACAGGCGGAGACCTCGCTGGTTGTCGGCGTCCTGTGCAGCCGCCGCTTTCCGCGCGGCTCGTGCTTGAAGTGTTTCACCGCGTTGGTGACATAGACCTCCGCCCGGTCGATCCCCGCCTCCTCCAGCGCCGCATTCAGCACGTCACCCGCCGGCCCTGCGAAAGGCCGCCCGACCAGGTCCTCCTGATCGCCCGGTTGCTCGCCCACGATCATCAACCGCGCCTTCTTCGGTCCCTCGCCGCACACGCCTTGCGTCGCATCACTATAGAGGGGGCATCGGCGGCAGGCCTGCACGCCGTGCCGCAGCTCTTCCAGATCGGACGCGACGAAACCCTCCTCATACGATCCATCGCGCACGGATCGGGCGATGGCTTTGGCGAGGCGTGCGTTGGGCTCGGTGTGCGGACTGGCGACCATGACTTCGGTTCGAGCGTGTGACGCGGCGACCAGTTCCGCGATCAGCGATGCCTCCGGCAGGTTCTTCCAGTACCGTTTGGGCATCTCGCCCTGCATCGTCCGGACCTTCAGCCGGGCCGGATTGAAGGTCGAGGCGTAGTAGGTCTTCCAGAACTCCTCGATCTCGTCGTCCTGCGGCGCGTCGGCCGCATTCGCAGGCGGCCCGAAGGACAATTCACCCCCGCTGATCTCCGCGGACGCGGGGACCCAGAAACAGGATCCGTCCGGCGTCAGGATCGACCATCGCATCGTCGTGAACCGCCGCACGAAGAAGCCCGAAGTCTTTTCCAGCACCCGATGCGCCGGCTCGAACCAGGCGACGAACACTTCTCCTGCGTCGTCCTCGACCGATCGAAACCGGACAAAGGCCTTCATCTTGTGCGATGCCCTGGAAACGTTCTTCGCCCGCTCCATCGCGTCTGCGACATCGCGATCCGACACGACCTTCATCAGATCCGGCTCGTCCCTGAGCCGCCACAGCAACCGGTACAGCAGATCGAACCGGTCGGTGGACCGGTGCAGGATCACCTCCTGCGCCACGTCCACGAAGGCTTTGGGCACGGTGAACGGCCCTTCAATCCGTGCATCGCCCTTCCCTTCCAGTGCACCTCGGCGAAGGTCGGGGTCCAGATCATAGACGTCGCTCGTTCCCGCTCGGCTCAGGGTCCTTGCGTCAGGCGAAATTCCCGTGTGGGCAACGGGATCCCGGCCTTCGCCGGGATGCGCGGCGATGACAGTATCAAACAGCGAGCCTGTCCCTTCCGCCCCCGCCACTACGAACCGCACAGCCGCCGGCTCCGCCCCGGCCAGCCGGAACGCCCGTGCAGCCTTCCGCCACCCGTCGAAATCCGTCTCGTGCGCGAGTTCAGCGATCGGCATCAGAACAGGCTCAACTGCTCGGCCTTCGGCCCCCCGACCAGCCGTTGCCGCAGATCGACCGCATCCGTAAGCCCGCCCGGGGTCCAGTCCAGCGCCGTGATAAACGGCCGCACCTTGTCGATACCCCGGCACAGCCGCGCGATGTCCTCCAGCCTCAGCGTGCGATAGCGGCGCACCGAGATCATCCGGTCGACCGACTTCACCCCCAGCCCCGGCACCCGCAGCAGCATCTCGCGGGGCGCGGTGTTCACATCGACCGGAAACTGCGCCCTCTGGTTCAGCGCCCAGGCCAGCTTCGGATCGATCGCCAGATCCAGCATCCCGTCCGTGGCCGCCTCGCCGATCTCGGGCGCCGAGAAGCCGTAGAACCGCATCAGCCAATCCGCCTGATACAGCCGGTGCTCCCGCATCAGCGGCGGCTTCGACAGCGGCAGGGCCGAGCTCGAATCCGGGATCGGGGAGAAGGCCGAGTAATAGACTCGTTTCAGACCGTAGCCGCCGTAGAGCGACGCCGACCGGTCGAGAATTTCCGTGTCCGGCGCCCCGTCCGCCCCTACGATCAGCTGGGTCGACTGCCCCGCCGGCGCGAATTTCGGCGGCCTCGTGCGGTCCTTCTTCTGCGGTCGGGCGGCCTCGACCTTGAGCCGGACGTTGGCCATGGCCTGTTTGATGACGCTGACGTCCTTCTGGGGCGCGAACCGGCCCATGGCCTCGTCGCGCGGCAGTTCGATGTTGGCCGACAACCGGTCTGCATAGAGACCGGCCTCCTCGACCAACTTGGGATCCGCCTCGGGGATCAGCTTCAGATGGATATAGCCGCGGAAGTCGTGCTCCTCGCGGAGCTTCTTGGCGACCAACACCAGCCGTTCCATCGTGTAGTCGCCGGACTGGATAATGCCGGACGACAGGAACAGGCCCTCGATGTAATTCCGGCGGTAGAAGTTGAGCGTCAGCTCGACCACCTCATCGACGCTGAACCGCGCCCGCTGGACGTTCGAGGAGACGCGGTTGATGCAGTAGACGCAGTCGTAGATGCAGAAGTTGGTCAGCAGGATCTTGAGCAGGGAAACGCAACGCCCGTCCGGCGTATAGGCGTGGCAGATCCCCATGCCCTCGGTCGAGCCGATGCCCTTGCCGCCCCGGCTGTCGCGCTTCGACGTGCCCGACGACGAACATGAGGCGTCGTATTTGGCCGCGTCGGCCAGCACCGACAACTTCTTCCTGAGATCCAGCTGCGCCATCGTTCATGGTATGTTCCTTTTCAGGAACGACGTCCAGCGTGACCGTTCTTCTGTCCGGAAGGAGGCTTATCTCAGGTAATTCAACAGCGAGACTTCGCTGAGTTGTGCCACGACCTGAGCCGACGCCTGCACGGCGATCTGCGACAGCTGCAATTCCGTCACGGCCTTCAGCGGATCGACGTCGGTACGGCTCGACACCAGCTTCTCCAGCGACAACTGCTGCGCCTCGTGGCTGGTGGTGATCTGTTCCATGCGCTTCTGCAGCGAACCGTTGCGCGCCCCGGTGTCGATAGTCGCGGTCGAGGCCGCGTCCAGCCGTTTCATTTGTGCGGTCAGGAAGGTCTTCTGCGCATCGGTCGGCTTGCCGGTCAGCGGCCCGGTGGCCGGGTTGTCATTGTAGGCCTTGATGTCACGGAAGATCTCGAAGATGTGGCTCTGGGTGACGCCGTCGGCCTCGATGAATTTGAAGCCATCGGCGAGGTAGCCTGTCTCGACCGAGGTGTTCTCGGCGATCCGCGACACCGCCTTGATCTGGTCGTTGGCGAGGGTCGCGGCCACGCTCGGCGCGGCTGCCAGTTCGCTCAGAGTCGCCACCGTCACGGGCTGGTTGGTGGTATTGGCCCCGGCGAACAGATAGCCGCCCTGATGGCGATAGTTCAGGCCGTTGGACACCGACTGGAACTGGCCCTCCAGGTCCAGCATCAATGTCGCCGACGAGTCCGAAGCCAGGACGCTGGCGATCGCCTCGCGCGCGGAGCCCAGAGCATCGGCGATCTGGTTGAGCGCCAGGTCCTGGGCGTCCAGCCGCGCCGTCACAGCCTCACCCGTGTTGAGGAAACCCTGCACGCGGGACTCCGCGCCCTTCAGCGCCGTCAGCGTCTCCGAACTGCGGCCGTAGCCGGTCATGTCAGTCGCATTCTTGCGGGTCGAGACCCGCTCTCCAGCGTCGGTCTGGGCCTGCTGCGCCTGCATCAGGTTCAGCAGCGCCGACTGATAGTTTCCGGTTGTCGAAACGCGGCTCATCAGATCATCCCCAGCAGAGTATCGTACATTTCACTGGCCGCCTGAATCAACCGGGCGGAGGCGTTGAAGGCCTGCTGATAGGTGGTCATCAGCACCAGCTCTTCATCCAGGTTCACGCCTTCATAGTTGGCCTGGCGCGCATCGGCCTCGGTGGCCAAGGCCTGGGCGCTCGCCTGTCGTGTCTTGGCCGCCTGGGCCCGCCCGCCGATCTCGCCGGACAATTCTGACGCATAGCGCGACACGGACAGGTTGCCGCCGGGACTGTCCCCGGCCGCCGAGAACCTCGCCGTCCTCTGGCCCGCATCGGCCAGCGTCAGCGCGCCGCGTCCATCACCGGAGCTCAGCGCCGCCGTCCCGACCGACGCGGCCAGGTTCAGTTGGGCCAGCGCCAGTTTCGACGGGCTCTGCTGGATGTCGGTGCGCACCTTGAATCCGTCCGAGCGCGACGCCCGCACCCCGCCGCCCAGGCCGAACAGCTCGGTGGCCGAAACGCCCGAGGGGATCTGGACCGTGGTGTCTTCCAGCACGCTCATGCGCGGCGCCGGATCGCCCAGCGGCGTGAACTTCATCTCGCCGTTCCCATCCAGCGCAAAGCTGCCGTAGCGGCCGACGCCGGTCACGGTGCTGTTCAGGGCGGTCAGCATGTCGCCCACCGTCCCGCCGGCCGGGATCGCCACCTGGATGTCGCGGATCCTGGCCCCGCTCTGGCCGGTAAAGCGGAAGCTCAACGTCTCGCCGGCGGTGAACCCGTGCGCCGACGTGGCGGTCATGCCCAGGTCATACAGCGGGGGCCGCTCGCTGGAGATCAGGTCGTTCATCCCGAAATAGTGGGAGAAGCCGCGCCCGGCCTTGGCGCCGGGTGTCGCCGTGCTGTCGGCGATGGCGACGCCGTTCGATCCCGTCGCGGCGATGCTCAGGCTGCCCCCGACGAAGCTGGCCGTCGCCGCGCCGCCCAGGGCGGTGTTCACGTCGGTCAGGAAGTTCGCCATCGGCGTGACTGCCCCGCCGTTGATGCTGACTCCGGTTCCCGAGAAGACCAGATCGACGCGGGTAGTGATCGCACCGGTCGTGGGGTTCACCACCGCGATCGTCGTCCCGCCGGTGAAGCCGGTCAGGGCGGTGGTCAGGTCCTGTCCCACGTTCTTCCCGGTCAGGGTCGTGGGCGGCGGCACCGCGGAGTTGGCGTTGTGCGCCCGGTTCAGTTCATCGACGACGTGGGTGACCAGTTCGGCCAGCCGCTCCGCCGCCTGCGGCGCGTCGACGTCGCGTAGTTCCAGCAATCCCTTGATCTCGCCGCTCTTCAGCCCGTCGGCGAAGGCGCGCTTGGTCCCGCCCGGCTCGGTGACCCAGATCTCGTTGAAGCCGGTCTCGGCGTTGACCGTGCCCGCGCGATTGTACTGCAGCGTCGCCGCGCCCGCTCCGGCCAGCAGGATGCCGGCGCCTGTCCGGATCGACACCCCGCCGACCGATCGCTGCGACACCTGCACGTCCATCAGACTGGACAGCTCATCGACCAGCCGGGCCTGCTGAGTCTGCGCCCCCGAGGCGTCGCCGTTCAGCACCGTGGCCTTGGCGATATCGACGTTCAGCGTCTCGATCTGCTGGAGCAGGCTGTTGGCCTTCTCGATGGCGCTCTGGATCCGGCCGTCCGCGTCCTCGCGCACGGCCTGTATCTGGCCGGAGATACGGCCAGCCTCGTCGAGGATCGCCTGGGTCCTGAACAGGGCGTCCTGACGGCGGGGGCCCGACACGGCATCCTCGCCGGCCACGGCGAAGGCCGCGAAGATGTCGTCGATCTGGGAGAAGAAGCCCGTATCCCCGCCCGGGTCGCCGAACAGCGACTGGATACGGTCGTACAGTTCGTAACGCACGCCCTGGCGGCTGGCCTCGGCCCCTGCGCTGAGCGACGCGGCCTGCAGGAACCGGTCGGTGGCAATGCGCACGCGCGCCACCTCGACGCCGGAACCGACGCCCTGGGTCGTCAGCGACACCTGGTCAGCGATCTTGCGGACATATCCGGGCGTGTTGACGTTGGAGACGTTGTCCGAGACCACGCGCAACTGCGTCTGGGCCGTCTGCAGCCCCGAGTTGGCGATGTTCAGGATGGTGCTCAGGCTCATCCGATTAACCCTTCGCCCGGCAAGCCCTGCCCGGCAGGCTGCGCGTGTTGCCCAGCCGTGCGCGTATACGGCGAGAGCAACACCTTGTTTTTCTTCAACATCACTGAACGCGACTGGACCATGGTGATTCAGATCGCAAACGGCGGGCCACACACGGAACAGGGTGGCGCTCACCCGGAAAGGTCTTGGAAGGGCGCCGGGCAAAAAGCGACGTCTGCGCGGCAAGAAAGGTCGCTGACGCCCACCACATCAGCCGGGCCGCCCGCAGCAATTATCGATTAAAAACAGTTGGATGATATCGAACGCGACGCTTGGCCCGACCCTTGCGACGGCCCATCCGAATGTTCCGGCGCAGCAGGCGCCCTTGTCCTCCAGTCGTGAATTGCCTGCCGCCGCATGTCCGCGCCCAGCCTCGCCATTCCTGCCGCGCCCGCCGTGGGCCACGCCGCTCCAAAGCGCGGCGCAGCGACGCCTGAAGCCGACTTCGCGGCCATCCTGGACGAGTCCGCCCCGCCAGAGGCGCCCGCCAGAACACCCGCCGCCACCGGGTGGAAGCGCGATGCGGAAGCTGCCCCCGCCGAAGATGCGGTTGTCGAGGTCGCTCCGGAAACCTTGGCCGATGCCGCTCCCGTCAAGAACGATCTCATCGTCGCCGCCTCCGTCCCCCTGATCGTCGCCGCAGTCCCGGTCATCGTCGAGGCCGCCACGATGGAAGCCGCCCCGACCGCTGTTGCCCCTGCGGCGGAGGCGCCCGCGCCATCCGACGATCTCGTCCTTCCTCCGCCCATGGCGACGGGCCAGCCCGACGCAGCGGTCGCAACGGCGCCGATGGCCGACGACAACGCCCCTGCCCCGGTGCCTGCGCCCGCGCCCGCGCCCGCGCCGACAGATCAGACCCGCTCAGGGACCGAAACGGCGCCCGCCGTCAAAGCCGAGGCTCCCAGCCCCGCGCCTGCTTCAGTGCCGGCGCCGGCGCCGGCCGACATGCCCGATCTCGCGGCTCTCCAGGCAGAACAGACCAAGGGTTCGGCCCAGAACCCTTCAGCCGCCCCGGTGGCGAAGTCGGCCGCCGCTCCCGTCGCAGCTACTGTGGCGGCGCCGCGCCCGGCGAAACCCGCCGCCGACGTTGCGGTCTCCGCCGAAGCCGCTCCCGCGGACGCCGCCGAGGACGCCGCCGCCCTGGCCGCGCCGCTCGAGGCTCCGGCCGCCCCGGTCGACGCGCCTCGCACCCGCGACGTGATTGATCGGGTCCAGGCGACCCGCCCTGAGGGTCGGAGCGGCGCTTTCGCCGATCCTGATGTGTCGCCCCAGGCGGACGGCCCCGACGCCGCGAGCCCCAAGGCTTCGACCCCGACCGCCTCGGCCCGTCTCGACCCTGCTGTTGCCGCCCCCCCCGCCTCTCTCGTCCTGACCGGCGCCGATGAGGGAGTCTCGGCCCCGCTCGCCGCGGCCGCCCAGCCGACGGAAGCCCGCCCCGCCCAAACCGTCGTGTCCCTGGCCCTCTCCACCCTTTCCCGCGCCACCATCGAAACCACGGCCCAGATCGCCGCCCAGATCGTGCGCAAGCTGGAAGGCCGCTCGACCCGTTTCGAAATGGCCCTGACGCCGGAGGGTCTCGGCCAGGTCGACGTCAGCCTCGACATCGATGCGGACGGCAAACTCATCGCCCGGATGGCCTTCGACAATCCGTTGGCCGCCACCGAGCTGCGCGGCCGGGCCGATGAGCTGCGTCGCCAGCTCCAGGACGCGGGCTTCACCGTCGCTGACGACGCCCTGTCCTTCGCCGAGCGCGACGCCTCCGCCGGCCAGCAGGGCGGCTCGGCCTTCGACCGCCGGCCCGATCCCCGCAACGCCCGCGCCTTCGGCGCCGCCTCGCGGCTGGAGGCGGACGCCGACCGCCTGCTGACGCCGGGCCGCTGGATCCCTCTCACCCTGACGCCCGACCGCGTCGATATGAAGGTCTGACCCCATGGTCGACGCAATCACCGCCAACGAGGCCGTCAGCCGCACCGGAACCAGCCGCGCCAGCCTGGTCTCGAACTTCGAGACCTTCCTGCAGCTGCTGACCGCCCAGCTGAAGAACCAGGACCCGCTTTCGCCGCTCGATTCCAACGAGTTCACCGCCCAGCTGACCCAGATGACCGGTGTCGAGCAGCAACTGCTCACCAACGACCTGCTGACCAGCCTCCTGGACGCCCAGCAGGGCGGCGGCCTGGGCACAGCCTCCAACTACATCGGCAAGGACGCCACGGCGGCCTGGGGCGTCACCAAGCTGGACGAAGGCTCGGCCAACTGGTCCTACGAACTCGGCGCCGCGGCCTCCGAAGCCACGCTCCAGGTGCTGGACTCGAGCGGCAAGGTCGTCTGGACCGGCCCCGCCCCGGATCGCACCACCGGGACCCACGATTTCGTCTGGAACGGCAAGACCACCGCCGGCGGTCAACTGCCCGACGGCGGCGTTTATTCGCTGAAGGTCACTGCCAAGAACGGGACGAACACCATTGAGTCCCAGGTCCTGACCCGCGGCCGCGTCACCGGCGTCGAGATGTATGACGGCGTCCCCTACCTGACCATCGGCAACTCGATCGTGCCCGTCTCGAGCGTCTTCGGACTGCAGGACCACGTCGCCGCCGCCGAAGCCTCTGCCGCCAGCGCCGACGACGACGAGAAAAGCCTCGCCGCCCGCATCGCCGATGCCCTGAACCCCCTCAAGTTGCTTTCCTAAGGAGCCCACGTCGTGAGCATCAACTCAGCCCTTCTGGCCGGCGTGTCCGGTCTGACCGCCAACTCCGCCGCCCTCGCCGCCATCTCGCAGAACATCGCGAACGTGAACACCGTCGGCTACAAGCGGACCAGCGTCGACTTCTCGACCGTCGTCAACGCCCAGAACCAGGGCGCAGGCTACTCTGCAGGCGGCATCCTGGGCACGACCCGCAACTACATCTCCCAGGCCGGTCAGCTTCAGCGCACGACCTCCTCGACCGATCTCGGCATCGCCGGCCAGGGCTTCTTCGTAGCGACGGAGAAGGCCGAGGGCCTGGACGCCGGCGACGCCCGCCTGTTCACCCGCGCGGGCGCGTTCCGGGTCGACGAGTTCGGTTATCTGAAGAACACCGCCGGCCTCTACCTCCAGGGCTGGCCGGTGGACTCCGAGGGCGGCATCGCCCGCGACCCGTCGGACCTGAACAAGCTGAAGTCGATCAACGTCGGCTCGGTCGGCGGCACGGCCGAGGCCACGACCCGCGCCCAGCTCAATGCCAACCTGCAGTCCAGCCAGGCCGTGTCACCTGACATCGCCACCTACAACCTGGCGACCAACTCGATGTCCATGTACGATGCAGAGGCCGGCACGGGCTTCAAGCCCGACTTCCAGATCACGATCCCCGCTTCGGATTCCAAGGGCGGCCAGCGCTCGATCGCCTACTCCTTCATCAAGACCGCCAACCCGAACGAATGGCGCGCGGAAGTCCATGTCATCCCGGCCAGCGACGTCGAGAACGGCTCCACGCCATCCAACGGCATCCTGAAGGCCGGGCTGGTCTTGTTCACCCAGGACGGCCGCCTCGACGTCGACGGCATAAAGGCGGCGGAAATCGCGACGCCAGGCACCATGCTGTTCGCCGATCCGTCCGTCGCCTCCATCACCCTCGGCGCCTCCGACCCTGCGACGGTAGGCACCGCCGTTGCGCCCCAGTGGCGCGACTCCCTCGGCATCGACGACCAGACCATCACCTTCGATCTCTCCGCCTCGGCGGGCGGCCTGACCCAGTACGACTCGGATTCGATCGTCCAGGCCGTGACCACCAACGGCACGGCCTTCGGCAACCTGTCGAACATCGAGATCGACGACGAAGGCTATATCACCGCCATCTTCGACAACGGCGTCACCCGCCGTGTCGCCCAGGTCGCCCTGGCCACCTTCACCAGCGCCGACAGCCTGGCCGTCGCCAACGCCAATGCCTACCGGGTCAGCCAGGGCTCCGGCACCTACAACCTCAAGGCCCCCGGCACCGGCGGCGCAGGTCTGATCGGAGCCTCCCAGCTGGAAGCGTCCACGGTCGATCTGTCACTGGAGTTTACCGGCCTGATCACCACCCAGCGCGCCTACTCCGCCTCGTCCAAGATCATCACCACCGCAGATGAAATGTTGGCCGAACTTATCAGCATCAAACGCTGATCTTCAGGTAACGCGGCGTTCAGCTAGATGAAGATTTACTCAACAAGCGGCCGAAACGGCGTTCCGGGAGAGGATGGATTTTATCCATTCCTTCACCACGACGCTAAACGCGGCCTTAGCGGCGCCTCGCTATCTTCACGATCAATTGGTGGTGGTGAATGAGGCAAAAGCCCATGTTGCAAGAGCGACGCGTGAACAAGCAAGGCGAGCAGTATGTCGTCGGTCCGACGGGCACCCCCCTGACGATGCGTGACCTGCCGCCCGAGAATACCGACCGCTGGGTCATCCGTCGCAAGGCGGAAGTCGTGGCGGCCGTGCGCGGCGGGCTGCTCAGCCTGGACGACGCGCTTCTCCGCTATCGTCTGACGGCCGAGGAGTTCCTCGCCTGGCAAAAGGCGATCGACAAATGGGGTATGCAGGGCCTGCGCACGACGCGGATCCAGAACTACCGCTCCTGAAGGTTTCCTCCCGAGACGACGACAACGGCCGCGCCCGGCGACGGGGGCGGCCGTTGTCGTTTGGGGGATCGGCCTCGAAATCGTCCCCCATCCTGTCTATATGCGCGCTATGACTTTGGCTGAGCCAATCTGCGCGATCCCCGACATCGCCCCCCTTTCGTCTCCGGCCGAGCTGGACGCGGCGGTCGAGAGCGCACGGCTGGCCGTCGGCCTGCCGGTCGGCTCACGCATTGTGGCGGCCATGTCCGGAGGCGTGGACTCTACCGTCGTCGCGGCATTGCTGCACAAGGCCGGCTATGACGTCGTCGGCGTCACCCTCCAACTCTACGACCACGGCGCGGCGCTGAAGAAGAAGGGCACCTGCTGCGCGGGTCAGGACATCCACGACGCCCGTCTGGCCGCCGAGATGCTGGGCATTCCCCACTATGTCCTCGACTACGAGAGCCGCTTCCGCGACGCCGTCATCGACCAGTTCGCCGACGACTATCTGCAGGGCCGCACGCCGGTCCCCTGCATCCGCTGCAATCAGACGGTCAAGTTCCGCGACCTGCTCGACGTCGCCCGCGACCTCGGCGCCGCCGCCATGGCGACCGGCCACTATGTCGGGCGAGCCGTCGCCGCCGATGGCCAGACCCAGATGCGCAAGGCCATCGACCCCTCGCGCGACCAGTCCTATTTCCTGTTCGCCACCACGCGCGACCAGCTCGACTATCTGCGCTTCCCGCTCGCCGGTCTGGAAAAGCCCGCCGTGCGCGGCGTCGCCCAGTCGCTGGGCCTTAAGATCGCCTCCAAGCCCGACAGCCAGGACATCTGTTTCGTCCCGTCCGGCGACTATCGCACCCTGATCGACCGCCTGCGCCCCCAAGGGCGCGAGGCCGGAGAGATCGTGCACATGGACGGCCGCGTTCTTGGAAATCACGCGGGCATCACCGACTACACCATCGGCCAGCGCCGCGGCCTGAACGTCGCCGTGGGCGAGCCCCTGTTCGTGACGAAGCTGGACCCCGAGAACCGCCGCGTCATCGTCGGCCCGCGCGAGGCCCTGCTGACCGCCTCCCTGACGCTCGACGAGACCAACTGGCTGGGCGACCACGCCTCGATCGAAGCGGCAGCCGAAGCCCATGCGCCGGTCCTCGCCCGTGTCCGCTCGACCCGCCCGCCCTCGCCCGCCCGCCTGACGCTTCGGGACGGGGCGATCTCGATCGTCTTCGAGACCGGCGAAGAAGGCGTCGCCCCCGGCCAGGCCTGCGCCCTCTACGACGCCGCCGACCCGGACCGCCTGCTGGGCGGAGGCTTCATCGCCAGCACCACGGCCTGTGGTGTCTGACGAACTCCACACTCGAGCGGGCCTGCCCGAGCCGTACCGCTACCTCCTCGCCGACCTCCCCCGCGACCGCTGGCACGGCCATGAGGTCGCGGCCATGGCCCGGTTCTGGCTGCAGATGCACTCCGGCTTCCGCCGCGAGGCCGCGGCTATGGACGCCCTGACCGGCCAGTGGCGCTCGGGCGCTCTCGCCCTGCCCGACCTGCACCGCCGGCTGATCCCGACCCTGCAGTCGTTCCTCCAGCACCTCGACGGCCACCACAACATCGAGACCCACCACTATTTCCCGACCATGCGTCAGGTGGAGCCCCGCATCGGCGCCGGCATCGACCTGCTGGACCGCGACCACGACGTCATCCACGGCCATCTGGAGACCCTGTTCCAGACCGGCCTCGCCTTTCATCAAGGCGTCAGCGGCCATGCGCCCACGGCAAGCGACGCCGCCTCCCGCCTCGCCGACGCCCTCGACAAGGCCGGTCCGTCGCTGTCCCGCCACCTCGAGGACGAGGAGGACATCGTCATCCCCCTGATCACCCGCCACGCGGATCACTTCAAAGGCTGATCTAGGTGGTGTGGACAAAGTGTCTGATCCACAGTCGGATGGATGCGACGACGACGAAGCCGAGGAAGCTGTCGGCGGTCTTGTCGTATCGGGTAGCCAGTCGTCGGCTGTGTTTGA
>NZ_JAFCVJ010000023.1:0-40792 GCF_049896985.1 Brevundimonas sp. SL161
TAAACGCCATCGCCCGGCAGCTCAATGAACGGCCCAGAAAGACCTTGCTCTATCGGACGCCAGCGGAGACCTTCGCCGCGTGTGTTGCAGCGATCAGTTGAGCCCGCCACCCTTAGCGGACGTTCCCATCTGTCATTGGCTAGCCGTTGACCTACGCTCGCCCTCTCAAGGAGACCACACTGCCTACAAGTACGATTGATTGAAAAGCGACGAACCGACCAGCCAAAGGGGTGGCGCGGTGGAGTTGGGAGATTGCATGGACGCCAGCGCGCACTACCTTGGGTGAGGGTTGGAGCAGGGCGCACACATGACGACATCGCTGGACGAAATCTGGAAGGGGGACCTACTCAAGCGTCGCGAAGATGCGCAGATGCTTCAAGACTTCCTCGTCAGGCGGCACGCCGAACGCAAAGAGGACGGCGACAGGGGTGCCTATGTGGTGAACCTCAACGCGGGTTGGGGGCACGGCAAAACCTACTTCATGGAGCGGTTTCGCAAACAGCTTGAAGCCACTGGTCACCCCACGGCATTCGTTAACGCTTGGCGCGACGACAGCAGCAAGGAACCCGTGGTGGCCGTGATGGCCGCTATCGAGACGGCGCTCAAGCCTTACTTCGCCAAGGAAGACGCAGCGCGGAAGATTTGGAACGCTGCCAAGGCCAATAGCGCCACGATCGTGGCCACACTGGCCAAGGGAGCCGCGCGGCAACTCATCAAGAAAGGCGTGGGCGAAGGCATCGAGGAGCTGGAAGCTCTCTTGGCCAACGAAGACCTCGTGAGCGAAGACGTGGAAAACTTGTTGGACGACGCTGCGAAATCAGCGGCCGACGCCACAACTGAGCAGGTCACCACGCTGTTGACGGCTTACGTGGACCAGAAGCTCAAGGACTATCAGGCACGCATCGCCAGCTCCGCGACATTCCAGCACCGGATGAACCAGCTGCTGGCTCAGATCGATGACAAAGCCGGGGTGAAGATGCCATTCTTCGTCCTAATAGACGAGCTGGACCGCTGCCGACCCACCTACGCAATCGAGATGCTGGAGCAGGTCAAACACCTCTTCGACATCGAGAACACCATCTTTGTGATTGCCACCGATGGCGACCAGCTCTCCCACAGCATCCGCGCGGTTTATGGCGAAGGTTTCGATGGGAAGAAGTATCTGCTCCGCTTCTTCCAGCGCCATTACAAGTTTGAGAAGCGAGACCTAACCGACTTCGTTTCCTACCTCTTCACGCGCTACAAGATCGACAGGTCCAAGCTCCACACGCCCCATAGGGAAGATCCAGTCAAGCTGTTCGTAGGAGCAATGCAGGCATACAGCGTCACATTGCGTGATGCCGAGCAGTGCTTCGACATATTGCGGTCGATGATAACAACATGGGACTACAAAGCCCAGATCGAGCTATCATTGATGCTGCCTCTGATCATCAAGTATCAGCGGCATAACGCTGAGGCGGTGACGGCCTACATAGAAGATCGTAAGCCTGCTGATGAAGACAAACATAATTGGACGATCACCGTTCAGACCGCCAGCGATGGTTTCCGGCCTGGTCCTCTTCAAGCCGTGTCTGTGCATCAATTGAACCGCGCCCTGATCGATCAAGCTCACCAGCCTCTCGACAGTGTGCTTGACTACGGAGGAGGTAGCCCAACGGCTGACTACGCCAAAGAGGTTCTCAATCGAGAGATTCAAACCGTCCATAATGGCCATATCCAGCGCGGCATGATCTCTAAAATCACGCAGTATCCCCGCATCGTCAGGCAGGTGAGCCGACTGGCTGCTCCGCGCAACGAAGCAGACGACAGCGTTGAAGCCAAAGGCGAGGTCTCTCCCCAAACAGACCCCGAAAATGTCGGCTAACCACCTATAGCGGACCTTCACAGAGTCCGCATTCGGCTCCTAAAGAAGTGAGATTATGTCGGATTGCGTCTGAGTGGGGTACTGCTCAGTCTGACAGGAGCAGAAAGCGACCTCGCACCACCACCGACGAGCGCAAACAAGGAGGACAGCGTGGCAGCAGGCTGGCTGAAGTTGAAGTTTGAAGAGAAGGGCGCGGGGCTGGTTCGTGGCGCGGCATGGGTAGTCGCTGACGGCCACGAGGTCACTTCTGATTGCGCAACTTTCTCGGAGCTGGAATGTCGGCTGCGCGAGATCGAGCAAGACGTCGCCGCTATCCGAAAGGCGGGTAAGGCTGCTTTTGATCGCTGTCAACGCGGCCACTAGTGTCCAATGGTATGAGCGGATATGCCGGTGGTCATGCACTGCTTGGGGCGGTGGATTACTCCTGGGTCAGCAGCGCAGCGGCTTCCGCATCAAGGCCCAACCGCCTGTACCAAGGAAGGACCTCGGCCATTCGATCGTTGAAAAGATATGTCTGAGAAACCTGCTCAATATCCTCATCGGCCCCTAGCTCTCTCATTCCCCAGCCAATGCGTTCTGCGGCTTTGCGGGTTACTTTGAGTACGCCATCCGCGTTGGTCTTGTGCAGCAGTCCCTCAAGGTCGGCCATGTGAGTAAAGCTAACCGGACATTCGTCCTCAGGTTCGATGCCGGGCTCATTTTCTGCGCACCATTCTCGTGCCATTCCAAGAATGATCTCGTCCTGTTTGTGGGTCATACGCATCCACGGGTCGAGTGTCAGGACCAGTCCGATGACATCTGGTGAAGAACGGTCGGGAACCAACTCCCGCCGCATATGAGAGCAATGCCGCCAGATTTGGCCTACGCCCTTTGCCAGCTCACGGTAGCCACGCTCAGTTTCGGCCTGCCAATCATCTGAGAACCGCACGGCGAAGTTCATTCGGGTGGCCTTGCACTCCACGATGAGCCGAAGCTGATCTTGTGGGCCAATGAGGATGTCTGGCGTCCTTCTGGGAGCGGCCCTTGGCCCATAGCCGTATTCACTCCGAACTTCGCCGATGAAGACCGCACTGAGTAGCTCCAGCGCATACTGTTCAAAGCGGCGACCGATGTAGTCACGTAGCCCCGACGGAGCCTTCACCAAGTCAAGGTAGAGACCAACGGTCGCCCGTTCCAGGACTAGCTCAGGCAGCGGTGCGATGTAGGTGCCGTCGCCCATCTCGATAAGCGGCGTGCGCCGCAGAATGCTTGGCCGCGCAGCTAGGTTCAGCGGGCCTCGACGCATGGTCGCCGCTTCAGCTCGCGCGCTGGCCAAGGGGGTGCTTGCCAACGCCAACGCGGCGTCGATCACTCGCTGGTCTAGGTTCAGCTGAGGAACTAAAAAGCCATTGCGATGTCCTCTTGGGGAGCTTGCGTAGACTGACTGGCAGGCCAATGCGAAAAGCACGAACTCAGAGGGCGTCAGACCATGCTCGTCCCGAAACCACTGTTCGCATTCGCCTTGGCCGTAGATGAACGCAGATCGATAAAGCACCGGGGCGCTCATCCATCCTTGCTGCCAGTCGAACTGTTTATGGGCGATGCGCGACATGCCTTGAAGCACGTCTTGGCCTCTAGCCAGCTCGAACCCGGCCTCTTCGTTCTCAACGCTCAGGACTGCATTATAGGCGGCGGCGAACCCCTCATAGGATGTGCAGTTGAGGTTTCGGGGAACCAAGAGTTTGGGTTTCGGAACGGTCAGCAACTCGTTGACCAAATCCTCCAGCATCCAAGGCTGAATGTAGAGGCTGTTATCTGCGAGCTTGTGCCTCAGGTCCGCCGGCAGGTGAGTGAAGCCGCGCGCGCCGACATCGTAGTCGCCAACTCGTAGACGGTCCACGCACCAAATCATCTGAAGAAAGGCGGGGTCCTCTGAAATGGTCAGCAGATAGGTGAGCCTGTTGCGCGCTCTGTCGCGCTTTAACCGCGTGGTCATTGGCCACTCCTGCCGACTCGACTCAAAAGTTGCCGCAGCTTAGCTGATGCTAGCGGGAGGGTTTTATGGCCGAGATAGATGGACAGCTAGCGGAGTTCTCCCTCTGGGACGGCTCCACTTGGAAGCTCCGAGGATGGAAGGCTGTCAATCGCTGGATGACTCAGATTGACGAGTTCTGGCGGCCATTCGAAAGCGCTCCCGTTCCATCGGACCCCGTCAACGCGAAGGGCAATCTATTCGGTCGGCTAAACGATATCCAAAATCGTGTTCGACAGGCGGAGGCCTCGGGGCTCACTCCGCGGGATTTCGCTCCCGATCTTGCATCGCTAATCAATCAGGCGTGGGGCCCCTGCCATCCCGACAGCCCCACGGGGCAAATAGTAGCGGACGCGCTGGACGAACTCAGCGCGGAGGCTGCGCTATTCGCTTTCGGGCTGCTGCGCGGTGGTACGCAGCCCGGGCATGCACAGAATCTGGAGCATACCCGAGGAATGTTGGCGGCTGCATATCCCGGATGGCTGGCTGCGGCTGGTAGTCAAAAACGATTTGCAGCTGAACGATCCAATTTCCGCGAGGGCCTTAAGCGGATGTCCGACGCAATGGACGAAGCTGAGGCCACTCGGGCAGCGCACTGGTCGCAGCTCCTAGCCGAGAGCACGACAGGCTTGGTGGGGTGGGTCAAGCGCCGCTCCAACGCTTGGCGCGATACGAAATCCCGATGGTTGGGCCATCATAACGAGTTGATCGCGCAGCTCGATGCGCTCGAGGCCACCTACCGCGAGAAGCTTAGCTTGATGGCACCCGTGAGGTACTGGGAAGACAAAGCAGAACGGCACAGGACGGCGGAAGCCGTGGCTGCGGGACGTGTCAGGTCCTTCTTCCTCGCAGCCATCCCCCTCATGGTCCTGATGTTCGGCTTTACGGGATGGTACCTCATCACTCAGGTGGATGGGACACCTCCAACGGGCCTGTACATCGTGGTCTCAGCTGGGCTGGCGACGACTGCCGGCCTCATGCTTTGGATCGGCCGGTTGCTGACGAAGCTGTACCTGAGCCAGCACCATCTTCGTCAAGATGCGGAAGAGCGGGCGGTGATGACGACCACATACCTCGCACTCACGGCTGAGCAGGCGGCGTCAGATGCAGACCGCACGATCATTCTGAATGCGCTGTTCCGGCCCACGTCAGACGGCATCGTAAAAGAAGACGGCGGACTTGACCCAAGCGTCGCCGGTTTGATTTCGAGGATAGGTGCTAGGTAAGAGCCTGCCGCTATAAATAGGCTATACGGCAGTGAGCAACTACCCACGCAACACCGCCGAGCGCCCAGTAAGCTATTGTTTTATAAAGCAAGACGGTGGTGGGTGATGTAGGGTTCGAACCTACGACCCGCTGATTAAGAGTCAGCTGCTCTACCAACTGAGCTAATCACCCGTACCATCGTCGCGCGGTCGTCAGGGACGTTCGGCGAAGGGAGCGGAAATAGAGACATCAGGGCGGGGATGCAAGGGATTTCCGCCTGGTGTTCCGGTTCGCCGCAGGCCGGTCTAGCATCCCCGCGGAATCGGTCCGGCAAGGGCCATCGGGGGAGTAGCGAATGGCCTTCTGGAACCGGCGCAAGTCGATCGACGCGATGCACCAGGCCTCGGACGGACCGAGGCTGAAGGCGACCCTGAGCTGGCCGCACCTGCTGGCGCTGGGCGTGGGGGCCATCGTGGGGACGGGCATCCTGACCCTGATCGGCGTCGGCGCGGGGCTTGCGGGGCCGGCGGTGATGATCAGCTTCGCCCTGGCGGGACTGGTTTGCGCCTGCGCGGCCCTTGCCTATGCCGAGTTGTCGACGATGATGCCCCAGGCGGGCAGCGCCTACGCCTACTCCTATGCGGTGCTGGGCGAACTGATCGCCTGGATCGTGGGCTGGAGCCTGATCCTCGAATACTCGCTCGTGGTCTCGGCTGTGGCGGTGGGCTGGTCGGGATACGCCGTCGGCTTCCTGACCGGACTGGGCATCGACCTGCCGACGGCCCTGACCGCGGGACCCCATGTCGCAGGCGGCCTGGTCAACCTGCCAGCTGTGGCGATCATCGGCCTTGTGACCGGACTGCTGCTGCTGGGTACGCGGGAGAGCGCGACGCTGAATGCCATCCTGGTGGTGATCAAGGTCGCGGCCCTTATCGCCTTCGTCGCCATCGCCTTGCCGGCGTTCGACGCGGCCAACTTCACCCCCTTCATGCCCAACGGGTTTGGAGCGCCCGCCTTGCCGTTCGGGGAACTGATCACCGGCCAACCGGCGGTTCAGACCGGGGTCATGGCGGCGGCGGCGATCATCTTTTTCGCCTTCTACGGCTTCGACGCCATCTCGACGGCGGCTGAAGAGACCAAGAAGCCCGAGCGCGACCTGGCGATCGGCATCGTCGGTTCAATGCTGATCTGCACCGTGCTGTACCTGGTCGTGGCGGCGGCCGCGATCGGTGCTCGGCCGGTGGCGAGCTTCGCGGACAGCCCAGAGCCTCTGGCCCTGATCCTGCGCGAGATGGGGCAGGGGACGGCGGCGCAATGGATCGCGGCCTCGGCCGTGATCGCGCTTCCGACGGTCCTCCTGGCCTTCCTGTTCGGCCAGAGCCGCATCTTCCTGGGCATGGCGCGCGATGGCCTGTTGCCGACCTCGCTGGCGAAGATTTCGTCGCGCGGCGTGCCGGCGGTGGTGACGGTGTTCACCGCCATCGTGGTCGCGGCCCTGGCCGGGGTCATGCGGCTGGACGAACTGGCGTCGCTGGCCAATGCGGGAACCCTTGCGGCCTTCGCGGCGGTGGGGGTCTGCCTGATCGTTCTGCGGCTGCGCGATCCGAACCGGGTGCGGAAATTCCGGGCGCCGCTGTGGTGGCTGGTCGGGTCGATCACCATCGTCGGCTGCGTCGTCTTCTTCTTCAGCCTGCGTCCATCGACCCAGATGTGGTTCCTGGTCTGGAACGCCGTCGGTCTCGCGATCTACTTCCTGTGGTCGGCGCGGAACGCCCGGCTGGCGAAGAACCCGGATCAGGCCGCCTGATGTCCCGCCGCGACCTTTCGGGCGCCGTCGACTTTTCGGTCCTGGACCGGACGACGGGCGGCGACGACGGGGTCGCGGAGGAGGTGCTGGGGCTGTTCGTGCAACAGGCCGAGATGTGGTCGGCGATGCTGGACACCCGGATCGAGGGCTGGCGCGACGCCGTGCACACGATCCGGGGCGCGGCGGCGGGGATCGGAGCGGGGGCCCTGGCCGAGGTCTGCGCCCAGGCCGAGACGGCTGAAAAGGAGGTCGCGCCGGCCAGGCTGGACCATGTCCGCGACGCCCTCAACGCGGCGCTGGCCGACGTTGCGGCCTGGCGGCACGAACTGATGCTGAGGTCGCTGAAGGGCTAGCGACGCGTGCGGTCGTAGGTCGAGAACTCGTGGGCGATGCAGCGGTCGATGAGCAGGCGCCAGACCGGTTCCGCGATGTCGCGCGACAGATGACGGGCGTCGGCGGCCGCAAGAACCTTCGAGACCACATCCTCGATACGGGCATCGTCGTGGACGGCGTCGCGGTCCGGCTTGATCCGGGCGGCGGCGTCCATGTAGCGCTGCCGCTCGGCCAGCAGGGCGACGAGGGCGCGGTCCAGGGCGTCGACGCCCTGGCGGACCTCGGTCATCGACTGGCAGGCGGCGGGATCGATGCGGGCGTCCACGGCCACGATCTGGGGGTGGTGTTCAGCCGACAAAGGCGCGCTCCAGAACATAGTCGCCGGGCTCTGCGTTTGAGCCCTCCTTCATGCCAAAGCCTTCCAGCAGTTCGGCGGTTTCCTTGATCATGGCCATGGAGCCGCACAGCATGACGCGGTCGCGCTCGGGCGAGAAATTGTGCGGCAGACCGAGGTCCTCGAACAGGACGCCGGACTTGATGCGATCGGTGATCCGGCCTGGGGCTTCGAAATTCTCGCGGGTGACCGTGGGATAGTAGGTCAACTGTGCCTTCGCCTCGTCGCCGATCAGGGGATCCTCGTGGATGCCGGCGGTCAGGAAGTCGCGGTACGACAGATCGGCGACGTTGCGGGCCGTGTGGCAGACGATGACGCGGCCGAAGCGGCTGTAGGTGTCGGGATCGCGGGCGACGCTGAGCCAGGGGGCAAGGCCCGTGCCGGTCCCGATCAGCCACAGGGTCTCGCCGCCGGTGAGGGCGTCCAGCACCAGGGTCCCGGTCGGCTTCTTGCCCATCAGGACGGTATAGCCCGGTTTGATGTTGACCAGGCGCGAGGTCAGGGGGCCGTCTGGCACGGCGATGGAGAGGAACTCCAGCTCCTCGTCCCAGGACGGGCTGGCGATCGAATAGGCGCGCAGGACGGGCTTGCCGCCGTCAGCGCCCGGCAGGCCGATCATCACGAACTCGCCGGAGCGGAAACGGAAATCCTCGGGGCGGGCGACGCGGAAGCTGAACAGCTGGTCGGTCCAGTGATGGACCCAGACGACCTCGAGCTCATGGAAGGCGGAGGGCTTCGGCGGCGGCGGGGACAGGGCGGCGTCGGTCATTGCGGGTCTTCTAGGCGGACGGGCCGCCGGGCGAAAGGTCGTCGGGGTCGCGGCCGAATCGACTCCGGAAATTGGAGCTCGGGTCGTCCATAGAGTCTGATGCCCCCGACTCCGGAAATTGGAGTCTAGATAGTCCACTGAGTCTTGCTCGCCGCATCGGACCTCATGCGAACGGAACTATCAGACGGACACGCCAAGATAGGTCGCACCCGTCCAGATGGAAGGGGATGACGCGGCGGATTTCTGCGACTAGCGTCCGTGACCATGCGCACAGTTCTTCTTGCTTCCGTCTTCGCCCTGACGGCCGGTTCGGCCTTCGCCCAGTCCGCCAACCCCGCCGTGCTGACGCCGGAGCGGGTGTTTGCCAACCCCAGCCTGAACGGCCCGGTGGCCCAGGGGGTCAGCCTGTCGCCGGACGGCGAACTGGTCGCCTTCCTCAGGGCGCGCGAGGACGATGTTTCGGTGCTGGACCTGTGGGCCGCGCCGACGGGGGCGGGCGAGCCGTTCAAGCTGATTGACGCGAGGGCCCTGGTCCCCGACGCCGGCGAACTGTCCGAGGCCGAGAAGGCGCGGCGCGAGCGGATGCGGATCTCGCAGCGCGGCGTGGTCGAATACTCGTGGGACGAACAGGGGCGCTACATCCTCGCGCCGCTGGAAGGCGACATCTTCCTGGCCAGCCGGGAAGGGGGCGGAATTCGCCGCCTGACCGAGACCGAGGCCGACGAGATCGACGCCAAGGTGTCGCCCGAGGGGAACTACGTCTCCTTCGTGCGCGACCAGGACCTAGTGGTCATGAACCTGGCCTCGGGCGCCGAGCAGGCAATCACCACAGAAGGCGACGGCCTGATCACCTGGGCGACGGCGGAGTTCATCGCCCAGGAGGAGATGGACCGCGACACCGGCTACTGGTGGAGCCCGGACGAGACCTACATCGCCCTGCAACGGACCGACGAGACGCCCGTCGATATCGTCCCCCGGCTGGACATCACCGGCGGCGGCGCGAGCGTGGTCGAGCAGCGCTACCCGCGCGCCGGGCGGCCGAACGCCATCGTCGAACTGTATGTGCAGGACGTCGCCGCCGGACGTCGGGTCAAGGTCGACCTGGGGGCTGACACCGACATCTATCTGGGCCGGGTGAACTGGTCGAAGGACGGGCGGACCCTTTACGTCCAGCGCCAGTCGCGGGACCAGCAGACGCTGGACCTGCTGCGCGTCGATCCGACGACGGGCGCGTCGCAGGTGATCGCGACCCAGACGTCTAAGGCCTGGGTCGATCTGACCGATGACTTCAAGGCCCTGAGCGACGGCCGGTTCATCTGGTCGGACGAGAGCACCGGCTGGCGGCACCTGTATCTGTACAACGCCGACGGCACAAAGATCCGGGCGATCACCTCGGGCGACTGGCCGGTCAAAGCGCTGAACGGCGTCAACGAGCGGACGGGCGAGGTCTTCTTCACCGCCTCGATGCACGACGGGCGCGAGTTGCCGATCGAGCAGCAGCTGTTTCGCGCCAACATGAACCGGGCGGCCACGCCCGTGGCGATCACCCCGGCGGGCGGATGGTGGAGCGCCTCGGTCAACCGGACGGCCACGGCCTATGTCGGCGACTATTCCGATCCGGTGACGCCGCCGCAGTCGGCCCTGTACCGGATCGACGGGACGCGGGTGCGCTGGATCGAGGAGAACCGGCTGGCCGAGGGGCATCCCTTCTTCCCGTTTGCAGGGCGGACCCGGGCGCCGGAGTTCGGCACGCTGCAGAGCCACGGCGAGACCCTGGTCTGGCGCATGCAGACGCCGCCCGACTTCGATCCAACCCGGACCTATCCGGTTGTGATGCAGGTCTACGGCGGCCCCAGCACCGGAGCCGGAGTGAAACGGAGCTGGCAGTCAACGACGAATCAACTGTTGACCGAGGCGGGATATATCGTTTTCCGCCTCGACAACCGGGGTGAGGGGGACCGTTCGGCGGCGTTCAAACAGTCGCTGTACCGGCAGATGGGAACGGTTGAAGTCGAGGATCAGGTTCTGGCAGCCAACTATCTGAGATCGCTGCCTTACGTGGACGACAATCGCATCGCCATGATGGGGTGGTCCTATGGCGGGTTCATGAGCCTGATGGCGCTGACCGAGCCGGACATGGGACTGGCGGCGGCCGCCGTCGGGGCGCCGCCGACGGAGTGGAGCCTCTATGACACCCACTACACCGAGCGGTTCATGTCGACGCCGGAGGCCAACCCCGAAGGCTATGCCGCATCAGACGCCATTCCGCGTCTGGACAACCTCACTGGCCGGCTTCTGCTGATGCACGGCATGGCAGACGACAACGTCATTCTCGAAAACTCGACGCGGGTCATCGACTCGCTTCAGTCCAAATCCATCCCGTTCGAACTGATGCTCTATCCCGGGCAGCGGCACGGCGTGCGGGGCAACGACAGGCAGCTGCAACAATGGCGCATGTATCTCGACTTCCTCGACCGCACGATCGGATTGCGGGCGCCCTCGGCGGACTGATCCTCGCCGGGTTCGCGGCGCCGGCGTTCGCGCAGGACACGGCGCCGATCCTGGCCGCGCAGGCGGCGGAGGCGGACGCGCATTGCGCCGGCCTGACGCCGCTCGATGGCGGCGAAGCCGGGGTCGCGGCGGGGCTGGTGATCTCTGCGTGTCAGCGGGACGCGATGACCTCGCATGCGGTGATCCGCTGGGCGGCCACGGCTGATGCCGTCGCGTACGGCGCCAGCGCGGCGGCGGGCCTGCCGATCCTGCTGAAGGACAATATCGAGACGGCGGATATGCCGACGACGGCGGGGTCGCTGGCGCTGGCGAACAATGCACCGGGACGGGACGCGCCGCTGGTGACGCGGCTGCGAGCGGCGGGCTTCCTGATCCTCGGCAAGACCAATTTGTCGGAGTGGGCCAACATCCGCTCGACCCGGTCCATCAGCGGCTGGAGCGCGGTCGGTGGTCTGACGCCCAACCCCTATGATGCGACGCGGACGGCCTGTGGCTCCTCGTCGGGCAGCGCGGTCGCGGTCGCCGTCGGACTGGCGCCCGTCGCCATCGGCACGGAGACCAACGGCTCCATCGTCTGCCCGGCCTCGGTCAACGGGGTGGTCGGGTTCAAGCCCACCGTGGGACTGGTCAGCCGCACCCATATCGTGCCGATCAGCCATTCCCAGGACACCGCCGGACCCATCGCTGCCACGGTGCATGATGCGGCCCTGGTCCTGACCGCCATCGCCGGATCGGACCCTATGGATGCCGCGACGGTCGAGGCGGACATGCGCAAGGTCGACTATGTCGCCGCCCTCGATGCGGACTCCCTGCGCGGCGCGCGGATCGGGGTGCTGCGGTTCTTGGCCAACAACTTCTCCGACGATACGAAGGCTGCGTTCGAACGGTCGCTGCAGGCCATGCGCGACGCCGGCGCCGAGCTGGTCGAGATCACCGAGGGACCGGACATGCGGGCCATCGGCGGGGCGCAGCTGACGGTCCTGTTGACCGAGCTGAAGGTCGATCTGAACGCCTATCTGTCCTCGACAGACCCGAAGCAGGTGCCGACGCGGACCCTGGCGGAGGTCATCGCCTTCAACGCGGCCGAGCCGCACGAGACGGTGCTGTTCGGGCAGGAACTGTTCGAGCGCGCCGAGGCGACCGGTGGGCTGGAAGACCCGGCCTATGTCACGGCGCGGGAGACCTCGCTGAGGCTCTCGGGCGTCGAGGGGATCGACCGGATGATGGCGGAGAACCGCGTCGCGGCCCTGGTGTCGCCGACGACCTCGCGCGCCTGGACCAACGACCGGGACGACGAGGACGAGGGACAGGGATCGGCCAGCACCCTGGCGGCCGTCGCCGGCTATCCGCACCTGACCGTGCCGATGGGGATGGATCGCGGCATGCCGGTCGGGATCAGCTTCATGGCCGGCGCCTGGCAGGACGCGACAGTGCTGTCGCTGGGCTATGCCTTCGAGCAGAAGACGATGGCGCGACGGGCGCCGGGCGAACGGGCCCCGGCCGGTCAGGACGCACAATGATGATCCGGCGCGGACTGGTTTTCGGCCTCACCCTGGCCGCCCTGACTCTGGCGGGATGTGCCACGCCCAATGGCGACGGCAGCTGGGACCTGGGCCAGGACGCTCCCCGATACCAGCCGCCGACCGTGGCCGCCCTGATCGCGGACCCGACGCTGGCCCCGGGGGCCCTGAGAGCCTCGATGGCGCTGATCGCCTCGACAGGGGTCGGGTCGGATCAGCCGATCAACGCGGTGATTGCGGTCAGTGGTCTCGATGGGATGGAGCCGGGCGTGTTCGCGCCGGGCCCCCTGTCCGGCGTGCCGATCCTGCTCAAGGACAATATCGAGACGGCCGACATGCCGACGACCGCTGGGTCGATGGCGCTGCTCGACAACGCGCCGGGGCGGGACGCGCCTCTGGTCGCGCGGCTGAGAGCGGCGGGCGCGGTCATCCTGGGCAAGACCAACCTGTCGGAATGGGCCAACATCCGCTCGTCGGCCTCGGTGTCCGGTTGGAGCGCGGTGGGCGGCCTGACCCGCAATCCGCATGCGCTGGACCGCAACACCTGCGGCTCGTCCTCGGGCTCCGGCGCGGCGGTGGCGGCAGGACTGGCCCCCGCGGCCATCGGGACGGAGACGGACGGGTCGATCGTCTGCCCGGCCGCAATCAACGGCATCGTCGGCTTCAAGCCTACAGTCGGGATGGTGTCACGCACGCACATCGTGCCGATCAGCCATTCGCAGGACACGGCCGGGCCGATGACACGCACCGTCGAGGACGCGGCCATCCTGTTGTCGGTCATCGCCGGCAGCGACCCCGCCGATCCGGCGACGGCCGAGGCGGATGCGAGGAAGACTGACTTCAGGGCGGCCCTCGACGCCGGTTCGCTGCGCGGGACGCGGATCGGGGTGGCGCGGTTCCTGACCGGCTATTCGCCCGGCACGGACGTGGTGTTCGAACAGACGCTGCAGGCCTTGCGCGATGCCGGAGCCGTGCTGATCGACATCGCCGACGGGCCGGACATGGACGCCATCGGCGAGGCCGAGACGACCGTGCTGCACTATGAACTCAAGGCCGACCTGAACGCCTATCTGGCTTCAACCGACCCGGACCAGGTGCGCACCCGGACCCTGGCCGACGTCATCGCCTTCAACATCGCGACGCCGCGCGAGATGGCCCTGTTCGGGCAGGAAACCTTCATCAAGGCCGAGGCGACGCGGGGGCTGGACGATCCGGGATACATCGCGGCGCGCGAGACCTCGCTGAGGCTGGCGGGAGTCGAGGGGATCGACCGGCTGCTGAGCCGGAACGCGGTTGTGGCCCTGGTCGCGCCGACGGTGGGACCCGCTTGGTCGATCGATGTGGTCAACGGCGATCACTATCTAGGGGCGGCGTCGACGCTGCCCGCAGTCGCCGGCTATCCGCATCTGACCGTGCCGATGGGGTTCGTGCAGGGCCTGCCGGTGGGCCTGAGCTTCATCGGGGCCAGGTGGGACGATGCGCGCATCCTGTCGCTCGGCTACGCCTTCGAGCAGGCGACCCATGCCTTCCGGCCCGCTGTCATGCGTCGATCCATCGACGACCTGGGGGACGTGGCCTCGGTGCTGGCGCAACCCTGATTGTCTCGACGCGCTGAGTCCGATACCGGACCTAGGAACCTGACCCCGGGCGGTGCAGTTTGTCCGCCATGGAAAAGCTGTTCGTCCGTTTCGCCACCCTGACCGCCAAGGTGGCGGGCAAGCCGTGGACCTTTATCGGATGCCTGATGATCGTCGTCATTTGGGCGGTGACGGGGCCGGTGTTCAAGTTCAGCGAGACCTGGCAGCTGGTGATCAACACCGGCACGACCATCATCACCTTCCTGATGGTCTTCCTGATCCAGAACACCCAGAACCGCGACGGCGCCGCGATGCAGGCGAAGCTAGACGAGCTGGTCTATGCGGTGAAGAAGGCCGACGCGCGATTCATCGGCATCGAACACCTGACCGAACGGGAGCTCGACAAGATCCTGGAGGAGGTCGAGAAGCGCGGGCGGGAAGTCCATGCGGGCAAGCCGGCGCGGGCGATCAAGGGCAAGCCCGCGGTTCGGGCCGAAGACGTGGAGGCGGTCCAGCCGAGGGCCGCGACGCCGGCCGCTGAGCGCAAGCCCGCCGCCAGATCACGCGCCAGGGTCTAGGTCGCCAGGCTGTTCAGCCAGTCCTCGAGATTGGTGAATCGATCCCCGTCGCGATCCGCCGCGCCGTCAGCCATCGCGGGATCGAGGCCGTGGACGGTCTCCCGGGCGTCGGGCATGCCGTCGGCGTCGGTGTCGATCCAGGGCGTTCCGGGGGCGAGATCGGGCCAGCCGCCGACCTGGGTCTGGCTGTTGATGATCCGGCCCGTGCCTTCCACTACGCCGGCGAGGATGCGCGCGTCCACGGCATCCCGGGCATGGGCGGCGCCGGCCCCGGCCAGCACCGACGCGAAGGCCTGATCCGCTGTTTCGGTCGCGCCCATGGCCCAGTCGGGCAGGGCGGTCAGACGATAGCCGGGCGTGTCGTCGCCCGTGACCGGCGCCCAGGGGTCGGCCGGCGCGACGCCGTCGACGCTGTTGCCCTCGAACCATGCGCGGGCGACAGAAGACTCTTCCTCGAAGATCACCGCGCCGGTGGGGTCCGGGCCGCGCCTGTAGGCGTTGCCGGCGAAGACGTAGGTCGAGACCGTCGCCGGATCCTTGTCGGAGTTGTAGCCGGCGTGACCCTGGCCCCAGTCGTAGAAGACGTTTTTGCTGAACTCGAACCTGGGCCCGACCGGATCGATGTCGGGCGTCAGATATCTGCCGGGGCGCGGCATTCTGGCGCGGTGGGCGGCCCACAGGTTGTGGTGGAAGGTGAAGCGGGCGCCGCGATTGCCGCGCACCAGTGAGCCATAACCGTGGTCGCCTTTTGAATGGGCCGACAGGTTCAGGCTCTCGGCGATGATCGACCACTGGACGGTGACGGCGTCGATGACCCGGTCGCGGCTGCCGATCGACAGGGTCCCGTACACAGACCAGGAGGCGGAGACATGGTCCAGGATGATGCGTTCGCCCCGATCGATGGTAATGGCCTCGGTCTCCACCCCGTCCTCGTCGCCGAGCCGCGAGCGGATGTAGCGGACGATCACATCGTCGGCCGAGATCAGCAGGGGCTGGCCGCGAAGGGTGATCCCGCCGCCGGGCGCGGTCTGGCCGGCAATCGTGATGAGTGGTTCGCGGATGCGGAGTGGGGTCGCCAGCCGGATCGTGCCTCCGATGTCGAAGACGACCGTGAGCGGGCCCTCTGTCTCGACCGCGGCGCGCAGGCTGCCGGGACCCGAATCGTTCAGGTTGGTGACGCGGAGCACCGCTCCGCCGCGTCCGCCGACGGCCTCACGACCCGCACCGAGCGCGCCGGGAAAGGCCACGACCACGGTCGCATCGGCCTGCGCAGACGCCGCGGCCGTGGCGCAGCCAGCGGCTGTGGCGAGAATGCCAGCCGCCACGCTTGCCTGAGCGAGACGGGTTGCAAGATGGGTCTTCATCGGGTTAGGCTTGCTATTGATACCGGTGTCAGACTGTTTTTCGTCTGCAAATGATACCGGTGTCAATCGGTCACGGGGAAGGCTCTGGTCCGACTATAACAGATCGGCAGGAAGCCGACGTCATGACATTCCTTAGGAGGAGGCACTATGTATCAGTATCGTCAGGGGCGCCCGTGCGCGCTCCGTCAAGGGCTTGTGGCCGGTGTGTCCGGCCTGGCCATCGTGCTGACCTTGGGGGTCGCGTCGGCATCCGCCCAGACCGCACCCGCGCAAGATGACGAAGAGACCCAGGTCGACGAAATCGTCGTCACCGGTTTCCGGGCAAGTCTGGCCAACGCGCTGAGCGTCAAACGCAACTCGGCCGGGGTCGTCGACGCCATCAGCGCCGAAGACATCGCCGACTTCCCCGACACCAATCTGGCTGAATCGATCCAGCGAATCCCGGGCGTGTCGATCGACCGTGACGCTGGCGAAGGTCGCAGCATCACGGTTCGCGGCCTGAGTTCGGAGTTCACACGGACACGGATCAACGGCATCGAGGCCCAGGCGACCACCAGCGCCACCGATTCCTCGGGAGGCGTGAACCGCGGGCGGGGCTTCGACTTCAACGTCTTCGCCTCGGAGCTGTTCAACAACATCACGGTGCGCAAGACCGCCTCGGCCGAGGTCGAAGAAGGCTCACTGGGTGCCACGGTGGATCTGAACACTAGCCGCCCCTTCGACAACGATGGCTTCAACGCGGCGCTATCGGCCCAGTACGGTTACAACGACCTGTCGCAGACCGGCAGCCCGCGCTTCGCCGGTCTGGTCTCGAACACCTGGATGGACGGCCAACTGGGCGCGCTGTTCTCGCTGGCCTACAGCGAGAAGGACAGCCTCGAAGAGGGCTTCAGTTCCGTGCGCTGGGGCCCTGCGAGCGGGGACAACGGCTTTGCAAACCCCTCGGCCCTGCCTGGTGGCGCGGCGGCTGCCGGTGGTCTGTTCCATCCTCGCATTCCGCGTTACGGCCGACTGGAACACAGCCAGGAGCGTCTGGGCGCAACGCTGTCCTTGCAGGCCCGGCCGGGGAACGGCGCGACCCTGTTCGGGCTGGATGTCCTGTACTCGAAGCTGGATTCGACCCGGAACGAGAACTTCCTCCAGGCCTGGTCGCTGAGCCGTAACGCCAGCCAAGGCGGGAAGCCTCAGGTGATCATCCGTGCTGCGGAGGCGGATCCGGCCACCGGCGAGCTGGTCTATCTGATGCTCGACGATATCGACATCCGCTCCGAAAACCGCTTCGACATCCTCGAGACCGAGTTCCTTCAGTACACCTTCAGCGTGAAGCACGAGTTCAGCGACCGTCTGCGCGTCAATGCGCTGGCCGGACAGGCTCGCTCGGACTTCGGCAACCCGACACAGGTCAGTGCGATCATCGACCGCCAGAACACCGACGGCTACAGCATCGACTTCCGCCAGAGCCGCGACACGCCGCTGATCAACTACGGCTTCGACGTCACCAATCCGGCGAACTGGACCATCACAGGGCCGGCAGGCGTCCAGCCGCTGTCGGAACTGCGCTCGTCGGCGAATTTCCAGGAGAACGCCTACACCACCGCCGAGGGGAACCTCGAGTTCGACATCACCGACGTGTTCACCCTGAAGGCCGGGTTGGCCTACAAGGAGTTCACCTCCAGCAGCTCCGCCTTCCAGCGCCGCAGCAACACGGCTCCTGCCTTGCCGACGGGCGCGACCGTCGCACAGATCAGCAACCTGCTGACCGGCTTCGGACGCAATCTGGACCTGCCGGCCGGCTCGGCCACGTCCTGGGTTCGTCCCGATCTCGCGGCCCTGGATGCGGCCTTCAACTACAGCTGCAACTGCGACACGGGCGTAGCGGGCGGAGACTTCCGTCTTCTGGGGCTGGAGAACACCTCGACTTTGGGCTCCTGGCGCGAAGTGACGGAGACCGACACCGGCGCCTTCGTCCAGGTCGATTGGGACACCACGGTGTGGAACATGCCGGTCCGCGGCAATGTCGGCGTTCGCCAGGTCAAGACCGAGATCGAAGCCCTGGGCTATTCGGCGATCGCGGGCGTCGCGACGCAGATCACCGGCGACAACGAATACGAGGACACACTACCCTCGCTGAACATTTCGCTTGAGCCCATGGAGGATGTGATCGTGCGCTTCGGGGCGGCCAAGGTCATGGCCCGTCCTCCCGTGGGAAGCCTGGTTCCGGTCTTCTCTCTCAGCGCGCTGAACGCGGCCAACAATACCGCCTCGCTCGGCAATGTGGAGTTGGAGCCTTACCGCGCCAAGACATACGACCTGTCGCTGGAGTGGTATTTCGCGCCCGAGTCCCTCCTGTCCTTCGCCTATTTCTACAAAGACATCTCGACCTATGTGCAGACGACGCAGCAGAGGCTGACCTATGCGGACCTGACGTCGATGAACGCGGTGGCGTTCCCCGCCGGCGGTGGCCGCGACCCGGCCCTGGAGTATGTGTTTAGCACTCCGACCAACACACCGGGCGGGCCGCTGAAAGGGTTTGAGATCAGCTACCAGCAGCCGTTCCGCTTCCTGCCGGGACCGCTGTCGAACCTGGGGACGCAGATCAACTACACCCGCGTCGAATCTGAGATCGACTACTGCACCAACTCCACCTGCAACGTCTTCGTCACGGCCGATCTGGTGAACCTGTCGCCGAACGCGTGGAACGCGACGCTCTACTATGATGACGGGCGGTTTAACGCGCGCATCTCCGCAGCCTATCGCGACACTTACTTCCAGTCGGTTCCGGGATCCAACGGCGGCACGCGCGGCATTCCGTTCCAGGGCAAGACGGAGACGACGACCATCGACGCCTCGGCCTCCTACAGCCTCACCGACAACCTCTCGGTCTCGATCGAAGGCATCAACCTCACCGACGAGGAGAACCGTCAAAACCACGGTGACTTGGGTGGGCCGCGCGACAGCACCTACGTCTTCCATCACACCGGTCGCCAGGTGTTCGCGGGCGTCCGCTACCGCTTCTAGACATCGTTCACTCCTGAACGCACCTTGGGTCGGGGAAGGGAAACCTTCTCCGGCCTTTTCTTGTCTAACGAGGCCAAGGCCCGCTCAGCCGGCCGTCCGGCGGCGACCGGTAACGACCACATCGACCGTGCGGTCGCGGCGGATGCGGGCGATGCGGCTGTCCAGCGCCTGGGTCACGTCCCCGACGGTGACGGTAGTGATGACGCGGTAGTGGTTCGAGGTGAAGCCTGTCCCGGCCAAGGTCGGGGCGCCCTCGGTCGCGAGGTCGGCGGGGGTCAGCATGCCGTTGCGTGCGCGAACCTCGATCAGCTTGCGCGCGACCTCGGGGTCCCGGGTCATCAGCGACAGCAGCGGCAGGCCGACGGTGTTCAGGTTGATCGTCGCGTCCTCGGGCAGGATGGCGACCCAGGGTCGGAGCTTGTCGAGATCGGCGCGGGGCACACCGCCGGCGGCGATGAGGCCATCGTCGGTCAGGGGACCGGCGACGCGGACGACCGAGGCTATACGGATCATCGATACGGGGTCGATGTTCAGCGCGGCGCCGATCGACTGGAACAGGGTGATCGGCGCGCTCTCGCCCGAATGCATGGCGTTGAGGTTGAAGCGGGACTGCTCGTCCTCGATGGCCAGTGCGAAACGGCCGCCGGGGACGGCGATGTCCTGTTGACCCAGTTGGGCCCAGAGTTCGGCGAGGTTGTCGGTGCCGGCGGCGACGAGGGCGTCACGGCGCAGGGTGGTGATGGCCGACAGTTCGCCCGCGCGGGCGTAGGCGCTGGCCTGCGCGGCGTCGCGCAGGCGGGTGGAGCGCTGGACCTCGATGTCCTGGGTCGAGACCATGATCAGGACCGCGACGCTGGCGACGGCCAGGACCAGCAGGACGTTGAGAAGGATCATACCCTCGCGTCGGGTCAACTTCAGCCTCATGGCGCAACGGCCGGGGGCGCCGGCTCCATCAGCGGGATGGAGGCGACCCGACGCAGGGTGGCGGTCGGCTGGCCATCGACACCGGTCAGGGTGATGTCGAGCGCCACCGCGGTGACGCCTTCGTCAGGCGCAGGGCCGCTCGAGAGGGGGCTGCCGTCGGGACCGGTCAGGGGCAGGGTGGGCTGCTGCGGTTGGGGCCAGGCGTCGAGCCAGTCGCCGCGACGGCGGTGGAAGGTCCAGCGCAGGGAAGAGACCTGGGTCAGCAGGGTCTGAACCCGCTCGCCGTCCGCGCCGGTGATCGTGCGGGTCAGGGCGTCGCCGTTGAGGTCGTAGCGGACATTGACGATGCCGCCGGTGATGTCCGCCTTCTGCAACGACAGGGACGATACGCCGCCGCCTAGCGAGCCGGTGATCTGGTCGAGGTCGGAGGAGACGACCAGCATGGCGCGCTGGATCTCCGCCATCCGGCTGAGGCGGGTGTCCGTCGCGTCCTGGGTGCGCAGGACGCTGTTCAGCAGGGTGAAGCCGGCCACGCCGATGAGGGCGAACAGGGCCATGGCGATCAGCACCTCGATCAGGGTGAAACCTTTGCGACGGCGCTTCGCTTCCCACTGGCGCGTGGTATCGACGGGCGAACGGAGAGACGCCCATGCTGAAGGTCTGGAGAACGCGAGAGGGCGAAGGCGGCCGGGCTGCAGGCGCATTTCAGTTCGAGCGGCTGACGGTGAAGGTGACGCGCTGGCGCGTGGTGCTGGGCGGCGTCGCGGTCGGGGCGTATGCGCTCGGCCTGATCGCCATGGCGCCGTCCGAGATCATCGTCGCCCGGTCCTCCAACGGAGAGCGGCAGGCGGTCGGGACGGTCTGGGCCGGAGAGCGGGCGCTGCCGGGCGGGTTCGGGGCGCGATGGGCAGTGATGCCCTTCTCCTCGATCCTGCATCTGTCGGGGGCGCTGCGGCTGGGTCTGCGCGGGCCGGACACGGCGGCGACGGCGCAGGTTCTGGCGCGGCCGGGGCGAGTTCTGGTGCGCGACCTGGGGGGGACGGCGTCGATGCGGTTGATCAATGCGGCAGCGCCGGGCCTGCCGTTCGCCTGTTCGTCGGTGATGCGGTTTGACGTGTCGCGGCTGTCGCTCAAGGGGAGGCCGGAAGGGGCGGGGACGATACCGGTCTCGCCCGGCGATTGCGCGCCCTCCGGCGGCGGGGCGGCGAGCCCTCTGCCGGCGCTGAACGGGACGGTCTCGGCGGACGGTGCGGCGACCACGGTCGTGTTCGCGCGGGCGGATACGGCCGCCGAGGTCATGAAGGCGCGGGTGCAGGTGGACGGCGGGCTGACGGCCTCCATCGAGCCGGGCGGCGTCGGCCTGATCCCCGGCGTCGGGGCACCGGTGTCGATCGAGACGTCGCTGTAGGGTCTCGAAACCCTCCGTATCTCTTTCCGTGCACCCCGGCGAAGGCCGGGGTCCAGATTACAGACCGGAACGGCCGGGATCGCGCACCTGATTTGCTGATCCACGGAGGGTGTCCGCCATCTGCACCCCGGCCTTCGCCGGGGTGCAGGGTGGAGGAGGATAGTCACAGGCCGGCGAGGTTGTTGAGGTTCACGATCGGCATGAGGATGGCCAGCACCATCAACAGAACGATCCCGCCCATCACCAGGAGCACGCCCGGCTCCACCAGGGAGACGAGGGCCTGGACGAGGCTGTCGAGCTCCTGCTCCAGATCCTGGGCCGCGCGTTCGAGGCCGTGGCCGAGCTTGCCCGACTGTTCGCCGGCCGCGACGATGGCCAGCAGCAGGGGCGGGAAGATCTCGGCCTCGGCCATGGCGCGGCGCAGGGACGAGCCTTCGCGCACCCGGGCGGCGACGAGAATGGCGCGTTCGCGGGCAAAGCGGTTGGGGGTGACGGCGGCGGACGCCTGAAGCGCCTCGACCAAGGGTACGTCGGAGCGGACGAGCGTGGCCAGAGATCCCGCGAACCGGGCCGCGTTCAGGTGCTGGACAAAGCCGGCGAAGGGCGGGGTCTTCAACAGGAACTCGGCGAAGCGGCGGGCATTGGCGGGTATGGCCAGCCAGCGGTTCCAGGCGATCCCGGCGATGACGAGCGCGATCAGGACATAGACGCCGAAGGTCTGGACGAAGGCCGAGAGCGCGATCAGGGCCCGTGTCAGGAAGGGCAGTTCGGCGCCGCGCGAGACGAACACCTTCACGATGTCGGGCACGACATAGATCATCATCAGGGTGATCATCAGCAGGGACACTCCCGCCAACAGCGCCGGATAGAGCAGGGCCAGCTGGACCTTGCGGCGCGCCTTCTCCTGATTGCCGACGAATTCGGTCAGGTGGGCCAGGACGGTCGACAGCTTGCCCGACTGCTCGCCGGCGGCGATCGAGGCGCGGTAGAATTCGGGGAAGACCTTGGGGTGGCGGGCCAGGGCCGAGGCGAAACTGCGACCCTCAAGGATGGCGGAGCGGACGTCGGTCAGGACCACGCCTATGGGCTGGCCCTCGGTCTGCTGGGCGGCGATGCGCAGCGCCTCCTCAATGCGGATATCCGATCCGATCAGGGTCGAGAGCTGGCGGGTAACGGCCGACAGGGTCTTGGAACTGATGCCCTGCTGGAAGATGACGATGCCCTTGGACAGGTCGGTCTTGCGGCGCTCGCCGGCCAGGGCGACGGCGGTGGGGAGCAGGCCCCGATCGCGGACCAGCTGGCGCGCGCCGACGTCGGAGGCGGCCTCGATGGTCCCCTTGTGCGGCCTGCCCTCGGCATCGACAGCCTGAAAGGCGAAGACGGGCATCAGACGTCTTCCCGGACCACGCGGGCGACTTCCTGCACGGAGGTCTCGCCGGCCAGGGCCTTGGCGGCGCCGTCCTCCAGAAGGCCCGGGCCGCGCTGGCGGGCGAGGCGGATCAGGTCGGCCTCGGCGACGCCGTCATGGATGGCCTGCTGCATCTCGCCGTCGATCTCAATGACCTCATAGACACCGAGCCGGCCCTTGTAGCCCTCGCCCCGGCACTCGGGGCAGCCGACGGGGCGGAAGATGCGGGCTCCGAGAGGGACCGCGCCGCCGGTCATCTCTGAGTCGGCCGTCGTCGCCTCGGCGGGTGACTTGCAGTGGGGGCAGAGGCGGCGGACCAGTCGCTGGGCGATCAGGCCCGACAGCATGGGGGCCAGCAGATAGCGTTCGACTCCCATGTCGATCAGCCGGGTGACGCTGCCGACTGCCGTATTGGTGTGCAGGGTCGACAGCATCAGGTGGCCGGTCATGGAGGCGCGGACGGCGACCTCGGCCGTCTCGTGATCGCGGATCTCGCCGACCATGATCACGTCGGGGTCCTGACGCAGGATGGCGCGCAGGCCGCGGGCGAAGGTCAGGTCTATGCGGGCGTTGACCTGCATCTGGCCGATGCCGTCCAGCGCGTATTCGATCGGGTCCTCGACCGTCATGATGTTGCGGCGACGGTCGTTGAGGCGCGTCAGGGCGGAATAGAGGGTGGTGGTCTTGCCCGAGCCGGTCGGGCCGGTGACCAGGATGACACCGTGCGGACGGGTGATCATCCGCTCGAAGGTCTCGAGGTCGCGGTCGCTCATGCCCAGTTGGGCCAGGTCCAGCGACGTCGAGCCGCGGTCGAGCAGGCGCAGGACTACGCGCTCGCCGTGCTGGGACGGAATGGTCGAGACGCGGACGTCAACGTCGAGACCGCCGATGTGCAGTGTCACGCGACCGTCGTGGGGGACGCGTTTCTCGGCGATGTCCAGCCGGGCCATGACCTTGATGCGACTGACCAGCAGCGGGGCGAGGGCGCGGGCGGGCTGCAACACTTCGCGCAGGACGCCGTCGATGCGAAAGCGGACGACGAGTCGCTTTTCCTCGGCCTCGATATGGATATCGGAGGCGCCGTCGCGGATGGCCTGGAGCAGCAGGGCGTTGATCAGGCGCACCACCGGCGCGTCGTCGCGGCTGTCGAGCAGGTCGTCGACGGCGGCGGCGTCCTCGGCCAGGGCGGCGAGGTCGTCCTCGGACGCGGCGTAGTCGGCGGCGGGCGCGGCCTCGCCTCCGGTCTGTTCGCGCAGGATCGCGTCGAAGCGGTCGTCGTCCACGGCCTCGAAGGCAATGTCGGCGCCGTTGACGCGTCTGACCTCCAGCAGGGTCTCGAGCGTGGCGCTGCGGCGGTGCAGGCAGACGGGGGGGGCGTCCCCCTCTCCTGACGGCCGCAGGATCATGGCCCCCCGCCGGCGGGCGAAGCCATAGGCGAGGCTGGCGGTCGGGGCCGCAGTGTCTTCGGCGAGGCTCATGGTTGAAGTACGCGCAGGGTGACGTCCACGACGCCTTCGGAGACGCCGCGCCGGATGTTGACGCTGGACAGTGTCGCGCCCGAGGCTTCCAGGGTCGCCAGCCAGGGAATGACGGCGTCGTAGCGGGCGCCGGTCACGCTGACCTCCGCCGAGCTGTCGTCGCCGGTGATTGTGGGGACGATGCCGAACGTCGCAGCCTGGGTCGGGATGGCGGTCTGCAGCGGGCCGGACAGGGAGGCGGTCGGGGCGACGATGCCGCCGGCGGTGCGGACATCGACCATGACCTGCTCATAGGCGGCGATCCGGCCGATGGCCGTGGCGCGGGCGTCGAGCAGGGGGCGCAGGATGGCCAACCAGACGATGGCGATGACGATCAGGCCGCCGAGGAAGGCGATCATCGCCTGTTCGCGACGCGAACGCGACGCCATCCAGGCGGCGGCGTTGTCGAGGGCGGGGGACCTCATCCGGCGCCTCCCGGCGTGATCTGTATGGTGGCGTTGAGGCCGTTGGTCGCCTGGGTGGCGTCGACGGCCGCGGGGGCTCCGGTCGTGGTCAGGCCCGAGGCGTTCAGGGCGGCGATCGCCCGATCCAGTGTCTCGGCGTCCGAGACGGCGACGCCGAGGTCGAGCGAACCGGGCGCATAGACGGCGGAGTTGAAGGCCACGGCGCCCGCGCCCGGCATGGCGCCCGAGGTCTGGGCCAGCAGCCGGGTGAAGGGGCGGGCGCCGCCGCCTGCGGAGGGCAGGACGCGGCCGGCGGCGGCGATCAGATCTTCGTCGGCCGCGATCTGCGGAGCGACGGACTGGAGCAGGGAGCGGGTCTCTGCCTCCTTCTTCTCCGCCATGCTGTGCAGCAGCAGGGTGTCTATGCCGAGGATGCCGATGTGGGCCAGGACGCCGATTCCGGCGACCAGGGCGAGGGTCCGGGCAGCGCTCGGCCCGCCGGAGCGGATCGCGGCCCAGGGGCCCTGACGCAGGTCGAGCGGCGGCAGGACGGCGACCGTCTCTCCCATCGACCCGAGCAGGGCGGCCTCGTGCTCGACGCCGTCGGCCAGGGCCTCGGGCAGGGGATCGCCGATGGTCTGGAGGCGGGGCTTGCCGGCGGCGGTCCAGGCCGCGTCGATGGCCGAAAGCGGCAGGGCGAATCCGGCACCGTTGTCGGTGCGGACCAGGGCGCGATCCGCCTCTGCCTTGACCACCCAGGCGCCCGGCGACGGCATCGGCAGGGTCAGGGCGTCGGGCAGCATGATCGCCGCCTCGAGCTCGGCCTCGGCCAGCATCGCGATCCACGACTGCATGCGTGTGTGGCGCACGACCCCGGCGATGTGGCGGCGCGGGGCGACCTCCATGCCGAGGGCGAAATGCAGGGTGGCCAGGGGCTCGCCGACGGCATCCTCCAGCGCATAGGCGAGGTTGGTGACGCGCTGGGCGCGAGTCGGGAAGGGCAGGTCGACCGTCAGGGTCAGGACGTCTTCCGAAGGGACCAGAACCGTCGTCGGACCGGCATAGGACCGGTCGACTGCTATGATTCTGTCATCGACGATGCGCCATAAGCCTCGGCTCGGAAGGTTCGAACGGGCGGGTCGACCGAGCATTGGCGGAACTCAATAGAATGGCGTGGTCGGAGGCGTTGACCCGGTCTATAGCAGCGAAAACAAGCCTGTCGCCACTGGCTAAGCCGTCGAGAAAAAGTGTCATGGTTACTTTGTCCAAGCGTCACAAGCTTGACCGTCGTCTTGATGGGCGGCGTGCGGGTCTGACTCTGGTCGAAATGATCGTGGTGCTGGCCATCATCGCCGTGGTCGCCGTGCTGATCGTGCCCAATGTCATCGGCCGCCCTGACGAGGCGCGGGTGACGGTGGCCAAGACCGACCTGAAGACCGTCGCGACCGCTCTGCGCATGTATCGCCTCGACAACGGCGACTATCCGACGACGCAGCAGGGGCTGGAGGCGCTGGCGTCCCGTCCTACCACGCCGCCGGAGCCGCGCGCCTATCCGGCCGAACCCTATCTGACCGAGGTCCCGACCGATCCCTGGGGCAAGCCCTATGTCTATCGCAGCCCGGGCACGGGCGGCGCCTACGACCTGCTGTCCTATGGCAAGGACGGCGAGGAGGGCGGCGAGAAGCTCGACGCCGACCTGAACGAACGCACGCGCTGATGAGCCGTGTCGGGGGACACAGTCTGAAGCGACGCTCCGGGATGACCCTGGTCGAGATCCTCGTGGTGGTGGCCATCGTCGGGGTCATGGCGGGCGTCGTCACCCTGGGCGTCGGCGCGGCCGATCGCGGGATGGGTGTCGAGACCGAGGCCAACCGTCTGGCGGACCGGTTGAGGCTGGCGGCCGACGATGTGCTGGTGACGCGCCGACCCCTGTCGCTGGCCTTTGACGGCGAGGGTTATGGCTTCGTGCGCGGCGACGCGGGCACGACCGGCGTGGTCGATGCCCTGGCCGGGCGGCATGCGCTGCCGGCGGGCGTCCGGATGGTCGGGCTGGGCGTAGCTTCGCCCGTGTCGATCGACCCCGACGGCGCCCAGCCGGTCGCGGCCTTCGGCCTGGCCAAGGGAGACCGCCGCTGGCGTGTGACCTTCGACGGACTGAACGCCGTGGCCGAACCGGTGAGCGACGAGGCGCCGGCATGAAGCACGGCTATTCCCTGATGGAGGCGCTGGTCGCCCTGTTCATCCTCGCCATCGCCACGGTGGGGTTGACGCGCGCGACCCAGGCCCATGTCGACGGGGTGCGCGGGCTGGAGCAGAGGGTGGTGGCCCAGTGGGTCGCCGAGAACCGGCTGGTCGAACTGAATCTCGAAGGCCCGATGCAGACGGCGGACGTGTCGGTGGTCCGCATGATGGATCGCGACTGGGACGTGCGGGTCGCACGGCGGAATACGGACGATCCCGATCTGGTCGCCGTGGATGTCGCGGTGTCTCCGGCGGGGTCAGGGAACGAGGCTGTGCGGCTGTCGGGCTTCGTTGACCGGGGAGCGACGGCATGACCCCGGAACGCAGGGACGAATTCGCGCTGAGGGTCGTCAGCGTCTTGATCGTGGGATCGCTGGCTCTGGCTCTGGCGGGGCTCACCTGGCGGCTGACCGGCTGGGACGACGGACGCGACGAGGTCGCGGTGGCTGAAAGCCTCGCTCCTTTGGGCGGTGCCGCAGCGCCGGGCGCCGATGCGGATGTGGCTCGGATCGTGTCGCTGGCGCCGTTCGGCGGGGCTACGGCGCCCGGCGGATTGCCGGCCTCCACCCTGGGTCTGGTGCTGAAAGGCATCCTGATGGCCTATCCGTCCAGCGCTTCGACGGCCCTGATCGCGATCGGCGAAGGCCCGGCAGCCATCTATGGCATCGGCCAGACGCCGGTCGGCGACTCGGTGATCGAAACCATCGAGGTGGACCATGTCATTCTGTCCTCCGGCGGCGCGCGCCAGCGGCTAGACTTCCCCGAGCCGGTCGCGATCGATCCGGCCACTGTGTCCAGCGCGACGCCGGGCGCGGGGATCACCGTGATGCCGGTCCAGCCGCCGCAATCGCCAGCAGCGGCGGCGGCCCTGGCGATGTCCTCGCCCGTGGCCAGTGCGGCGGCGGCGGCGGCGGCCTCGCAGCTGGCGCCGCGCGTCGCGGACGCGGGACCCTCGCCGAGTGTCGCCGCTGCCGCCGGCGCGGCAGGCGTGACAGCGACGGCGTCCGGCTATCGTATCGGCCCAAATCCCTCACCCGAGCTGCGTCGCTTCGGCCTGCAGCCCGGCGATGTGATCGAGACGTTGAACGGCCAGGCGGTCGGCGATGCGGGCTCGGATCAGCAGCTTTTCGAACGCGCCCGGTCCGCCGGACAGGCGCGCGTGGTGGTCGTCCGTAACGGACGCCGTCTCACCCTCAACTTTCCCCTTCGCTAGGAGCCCGGCGTGACGAAGTTTCTCCGCCTGACCACCACCAGCGTGCTGGCCCTCAGCCTCGCCGCCGGCCCGGTCGGGACCGCCTCCATGGCCCAGACCGTGGCCCCCGCGCCCGTCGCCATGCAGGACGTTGTCATCAACATGCGCGGCGCCGACATCAAGGATGTCGCCGAACAGGTCAGCCGCATCACCGGCCGCACCCTGGTGCTGGACCCGCAGGTGCAGGGCCAGGTCAACGTCGTCTCGGCCGAGCCGCTGAGCCGCAATGGCGTGTGGGAGCTGTTCCTTTCGGTGCTGCGGACCTCGGGTTTCGCGGCCGTGCGCAGCGGCAATCTCTGGCGCGTCGTGCCCCAGGCGACCGTGGTCCAGAGCGGGGCGTCGGAGACCGGGGCCGCCAGCTCCAACCAGCAGATCGTGACCCGTCTGGTCCGCCTGCGGAATCTGCCGTCGGATCAGGCCGTGCGCGCCCTGCGGCCGCTGGTGTCGTCCTTCGGCGCCATCGAGGCCCTGACCGAACCAAACGCTGTCGTCGTCACCGACTACGCCGAGAACATCCGCCGGGTGCAGCAGCTGGCCGCGACCCTTGATCAGGGCGGCGGGACCTCGTTCGACAGCATCGCCCTGCGCCACGCCTCCGCGACCGAGGTGGCGGCCTCGGTCAGCGCCTTGCTGGGCTCTGACGCCGGCGGGCCGCGCGTGACGGCCGACGAGCGCTCCAACGTCCTGTTGATCCGGGGCGACGCGGCCGACCTGGCCCAGGCCCGATCGATCGTCGCGGCGCTCGACACCCCGGGCGGGGCGACGCCGGTCACGCGGGTCGTGCGTCTGAGGAACTCCGACGCCGAGTCGATCACCGAGATCGTGCGCGGCCTTCTGGGCGGCGAGCCGTCCGCGAACAATCCGGTGGCGCGGTCGCTGCGGGGCAATACCGGACTGGCCAGCCTCAGCGCCTCCAACCGGGACACGGCGGCCATGGCGGCCAGCGCCTTGACATCGGGCGATGGCGCGGCGGCTTCGTTGCCCGCATCCGGGTCGCCGGCCCGTGCCGACGGCTTCACCCTGGAAGGCGTGACGGTGCAGGCCTCGCCCGAATTGAACGCCGTGGTCATGCGCGGTCCGCCCGCGACGGTGGACATGCTTGAGGATGTCATCAGCCAGCTCGACCTGCGACGCGCCCAGGTGAAGATCGAGGTCGCCATCGTCGAGATCACCGGCGAACTGGGCGAGCAGATCGGGGTACAGCTGGGCCTCGGCGGCGCGGTTCCGGACGATGGCGTCATCGGCGGCACGGGCTTCTCCAACGCGGGAACCGACCTGGGCACGGTGCTGACGGCGCTGGGCTATCCGGCCGGACGTCTGCTGGGCGCGGGCCTGTCGCTAGCGGCGGGGTCGGAGGGCGACTTCGGCCTGCTGCTGCAGGCCGTGGGCACCAACAATGCGGCGAACCTGCTCTCCTCCCCGAGCATCACGGTGCTGGACAACGAGGCGGCCGAGATCGTGGTTGGCCAGAATGTGCCATTCCGTACTGGCAGCTTCGCCACCGACGGCAACTCGACCAATCCCTTCACCACCATCAGCCGTGAGGACGTCGGCCTGACCCTGCGGGTCGTGCCGCGCGTGCATGAGGGCGGGGTGGTCCGGCTGGAAGTCAGCCAGGAGATTTCCTCGCTGGTGCCGACGGCGATCATCGGGGCGGCGGATCTGGTCACCAACCGGCGCAGCCTTCAGACCTCGGCCCTGGCCGATGACGGGGAGACGATCGTGCTGGGCGGCCTGGTCACCGACGACCGTCAGACCGCAAATAGCCGGGTTCCGGGCCTGGGGAGTTTGCCGCTGATCGGCGCGGCCTTCCGCTCGCGGCGTGACAGCCAGACGCGGCGGACCCTGTTCATCTTCCTCAAGCCGACGATCCTGCGCGACAGCGCCTCGGTCGCGCAGGATGCGCAGGACGCCTACGACCGGCTGCGGCGCTCGGAGCCGGTGCGGCTCGATCCGACGCGGCCGGAACCGATTGCGCGCGACCCCCGGCTTCAGCCAGAGGTGGACGAGGTTTTCTAGACCGCCCCACTCCGTCCATCCCCGCGAAGGCGGGGATGGACGGGATTAGTGGCCGTTTCGGCGCGGCGCGAACCGCGGAATGATCAGATCAGGATCGGCCTCGGCGCCCTCGGGCGGGCGAGAGACAGGCTGGCGTTGGTCGGTCAGACGCAGCAGGGGCGCCGCGATACGTCCCCGCGCCTCCGCCCGGCGATAGACAGTCTGGCCGCCGAACAGGGCGGCGCCGCCCGCCAGGGCTCCGCCGAAGAAGATCAAGAGGGCGGTGAAGGCCCCGTCCCACCAGCGGTCCTTGCCATAGACTGCGGTCGGCGCGGTGGCTGAAGGCGCCGGGACCGGCGGGCGCGCTGTCGTCGGCTCGGCCAGGGTCATCAGCACGCCGCCTCGCGCTAGCATCATCGGCACATTGGCGCGCGGGATGACGGCGTAGGCGCCGGCGCCCGTGCGCATCAGGGCGATGTCCTGATCCAGCAGGGCGGTCCCGAAATCCTTCAGAAGGGCCTCCCCGGTGTACCAGCCGTCGGCGCGGAAGGTGACGAGGCCGTCGACCGCCGGATCGATGGTCAGGTCCCAGGCGAGGGCTCCGCCCACCACGTCCTCGGCGGCCTCGGCGACGGGCGTGTCGGTGAAGCTGAAGACATAGAACTGCACCGGCTCCGCGGCAGCCGGGATCGGCGGTGCGGCGGGCGCCTGGGCGAGCGTCGGGGCGGCGACCAGCATCAGGGCCAGAAGGGCGGGGCGGAACAGACGCATCGGAGGCCTCGATACCATGCCGACCTCATGCGGACCTAGGACGACAGGACGATGAAATCGCTCGCCGCCTGGTCTAGGGTGGTCGCGCACAGACCGCCCGTGCGTTTCAGGAGACCGATGTGGTCCAGGTTCCCGGCGCCGCCCGACGCGCCGCCGCCTTTCGCCGAATGCGTGACGCCCGCTCCAGCGAGGTGGCGGAGGACTATGTCGAACTGGTCGGCGACCTGATTTCGGAAACCGGCTCGGCGCGGCTGACCGACCTGGCCGATTGCCTCGGCGTCGCGCCGGCGACGGCGGCCAAGGCCCTGCAGCGGCTGCAGCGGGACGGGCTGGTGGAAACCAAACCCTATCGCTCCATCGCCCTGACCCCGGCGGGCGAGACGATGGCGGCGGCGTCGCGTGAACGGCACCGGATCGTGCACGAATTCCTGATCGCGCTCGGCGTCACGGGAGAGACCGCCGAGGCCGATGCGGAGGGCATAGAGCACCACGTCAGCCCCGAGACCTTGACCCTGTTCGAAAGCCTGACCAGGCGCCTGCGCGACGGGGGCTGATTTCCCTCGCATCCGGTGACGATTTGTCGCGTATATAGATTCAGCCGAGGCTGAATTCTTGCCGGACAGGGAGATATCGATGGTCGTTCCAGGCGCCGCTGACCACAATCGCTCCCTGCCGGAGGCCCATCGCAGCATCCCGGTGTGGACCGAAGGCAGTGTGGCGCGGCCCTGGTGGCGGCGGATGCTGGCCTTCTCCGGCCCCGGCTTCCTGGTTGCGGTCGGCTATATGGATCCCGGCAACTGGGGCACCGATCTCGCGGGCGGCAGCCAGTTCGGATACGCCCTGCTGTGGGTCATCCTGGCCTCCAACCTGATGGCCATCTTCCTGCAGGTCCTGTGCGCTCGGCTGGGGCTGGTCAGGGGCCAGGACCTCGCCCAGGCCTGCCGGGATACCTACTCAAAGCCGACGTCGATCGCACTGTGGCTGTTGTGCGAGATCGCCATCATCGCCTGCGACCTGGCCGAGCTGGTCGGGGCGGCGGTGGCGCTTAACCTGCTGTTCGGCATCCCGCTGATGTGGGGCGTGCTGATTACCGGCTTCGACGTGCTGATCCTGCTGATGCTGATCAATTTCGGCTTCCGCTGGCTGGAGGCCATCGTCATCGCCCTGGTCACGACCATCGGCGCCTGTTTCGCCTGGTCGATCTTCCTCGCTCAACCCGACTGGGCCGCAGCGGCGCACGGAGCCCTCCTTCCCAGCCTGCCGGGCGGAGGCGCGCTGTTGATCTCGCTGGGCATCCTCGGCGCGACGGTCATGCCGCATAACCTCTATCTGCATTCGTCGATCGTACAGACGCGGGCGCACGGCCGGGGGATCGCCGACCTGAAGGCGGCCATCGGGCACAATACGGTCGACACGATCGTGGCCCTGGGCGCCGCCTTCTTCGTCAACGCAGCGATTCTGGTGCTGGCGGCGGCGGTGTTCTGGAAGGCTGGGGTCGAAGTCGACGACCTGCGCCAGGCGCACGAACTGCTGAAACCCGCCCTGGGCGGAGCGGCGGCCACGGCCTTCGCGGTCGCCCTGCTGTGCTCGGGCCAGTCCTCGACGATTACAGGGACCCTGGCCGGTCAGATCGTGATGGAGGGCTTCCTCAGGATCCGCATCAAACCGTGGATCCGGCGGCTGGTCACCCGGAGTATCGCGATCGTTCCGGCCCTGGTGATCGTCTCGGCCACTGGTGGGCGGGACACGGTCCAGCTGCTGGTCATCAGCCAGGTCGTGCTGTCGATGCAGCTGCCGTTCGCGATCTTCCCCCTGATGATGCTGACGTCGGACAAGGCGAGGATGGGCCAGTTCGCGAACGGGCGCTTGGTGCAGGTTGTTGGCTATTCGATCTGCGCAGTCATCGCCGCGCTGAACGTCTATCTGCTGTGGAGCGTGATCGGGCCGGTGTGGCTGGGTCTGTTGGCGGCTTTGATGATCAGCTTCGCGGTCTGGGTGCGGCTCGGCTACCGCGCGCCCGCTATTTAAGGAAGGTGTCGGGCCGCACCGCGCCGGTGCCGAGGTCGATGCGCATGCGGAGCCCCTGGAAGCTGTCAGCGATCAGCACGCCGTCTTCCAGCCGCATGGCGACGAAGGCGTCCTGGGCGTCGCCTTTGGGCGGATGGGCGATCCAGCGACGGCGGCCGGTCGCATGCAGACAGACGATGGAACCGCGCTCGCCTTCGGGCGCGGACAGGCCGTGGAGGATCAGGCGGTCGCCATCGGGCAGATCGATGCTGGTCACGGCCGCGCGGGGGGCAGGGGGATGGGATCGGAGAAGCTCTCGGCCGGGATCAGCTCTAGCAGTTGAACCTGCGATCCGCCGCCGGGCTGGTCGAAGGCGGGGGCGGCGATTCCGACCTTCATCAGGGTGCCCGCGGGGACAGTGACGACGGAGTAGAACTCCGCAGTGTTGGCGGGCGGCAGGGCCATGGCCTCGCGCACGCCTTGCGAAGACGTCGGCTGAACGGGCGACAGCCAGGCCCCGAGGCGGTTCGCGCCACCCCCGTACGCCCGGTAGAAAGTCAGGACGCGATCGGTGCGGACCTCCTCGACCGGTCCGACCCAGGCCTCGACGAGGACGGCCGGAGCGGGGGCGGCATAGGTCGTGGGTGCTGCGACGGTGGAACAGCCCGCGAGGCCCAGTGTCAGGGCGGCCATAAGCATCATGACGGGCGTCAGCAGCCAGTCGCGCGTCGCCGCCCTGAAGTTCGTCATCGTCGTCTCCCCGATTCCCGCGGCGAGGCTACACCCGGGCCTGCCTGAGCGCCTAGTAGACGTCGCGACGGTATCGGCCGGTCTCGACGAGGTCGCGCAGGGCGTCGGCGCCGAGGACGGATTCGAGCGCCGTGGTCACGCCTCCGGCCATGCCTTCGAGGCTGCCGCAGACGTAGATGGCGGCGCCGCGTGCGACCCAGTCGCGGACGGAACCGGCTTCAGCCTCGATCACCGCCTGGACATAGCGGCCGTCGCCGGGATCGCGCGAGAAGGTGCGATCGAGACGGGTCAGGGTTCCTTCAGCCAGCCAGCGCCGCAGTTCCGCGTCGTGGAAACTGTCATGGGCCGCCGTGCGCTCGCCGAACATCAGCCAGGCGCCGGCGTTCACCTTCTGGGCAGCGCGAGCTTTCAAGTGCGAGCGGAGGCCGGCGATGCCCGTGCCGTTGCCGATCAGGATCATCGGAGTCGCCGCCTCCGGGCCGTGGAAGGCGCGGTTGGCGCGGATGCGCATCGGCGCGATCTCGCCGACTTCCAGCGTCTCGGTCAGCCACCCCGACGCGAGGCCGGGCGTTCCGTCGGGCCGGCGCATCAAACGGATCAGGAACTCGGCGCGGCCGTCGGCGGGCAGGGAGGCGACGGAGTATTCGCGGTGGGCCAGGCCGCCCTCCGGCGAGGGGGCGCCGACCTCGGCGATGTCGCCGGCGACCCATTGCAGGGCGCCGGCGACGGGCTCGAACGCCAGATGCCAGGCGCCCTCGCCGGGGCTGCCGGGGTTCAGCAGACGGCGCTCAGCCAGGCGCCAGTCGGCATAGGCGGGCGGGGCCCAGTCGGGGGCGGCGACCGAGCCGGTCAGGCGGCTGAGTTCGCCCTGCCAGTGGCGGACGGCGGCGGCGTCGCCGTTGTCGACCTCGACCGCATCGAACAGGGATCGCGCGCCGGCCGACTTCAGCCAGCCGTCCAGCGCCCGACCGAAACCGCAGAACTCGACATAGGTCCGGTCGCCGAGAGCGAGGAGACCGTACTCCAGCCCTGCCAGGCGCGTTTGATCGGTCATGATCCGGCGGACGAAGCGGGAGGCGCTGTCGGGAGCGTCGCCCTCGCCGGTGGTCGAGGCGATGAACAGGACGCGGGCGGGGGCGATCAGGTCGGTCGGCTCGATGTCCGCGAACGACTTCACCCGGGCGGGGCGACCGGCGTCGGCGAAGGCCTTGCGGGTCATCTCGGCCAGTTCGTCGCCGAAGCCGGTCTGACTGGCGACGGCGATCAGGGTCGAGCCCGGCTGCGCGGCCGCCGTGGGCCTGGCGCGGACCCGCCGGATCTTCCAGCCGGTGAAGGCGAGCCAGGCGACGACGGTCAGGGCCGCCCAGATCCAGCGGATCGGGTCGTCGCTCACCCGGCTTCGTCCTCGTCCATCATGGCGACGAAGGCGGGGGGCAGGTGTTCGACGACGCCGTCGGCGGTGCGAACCACCATCTGGGCGGCGAGGCCGTAGGCCTCGGCCGTCGCAGGGCCTGCGTCGGGGCCGAGAACGGTCAGGGCGGTGGCCCAGGCGTCGGCGGTCATGGCGCTGGCGTGGAAGACGGTAACGGAGGTCACGCCGTTGTCGATCGGCCGGCCGGTGCGGCCGTCGATGGTGTGCGGATAGAGGCGGCCGTCGTGCTCGAAGGCGCGGCGCCAGTCGCCGGAGGTGGCGACCGCGATATCCACCAGCGCGGCGACGGTGCGGGCGGAGGGGGCGCCCGGCGGTTCCTCCAGACCGATCCACCACGGCTGGCCGTCCGGCTTCACGCCCTGGCCGCGCATCTCGCCGCCGATCTCGACGAGGTGGGAAGTCGCGCCGAGACGCGTCAGGGCTTCGGAGACCCGGTCCACCGCATGGCCCTTGACGATGCCGGCGAAGTCCAGCCTCATGCCGCCGGGCTGCATGGCGCCGCGCGCATCGCGGTTCAGGCGCAGCTTCTGCCAGCCGCTGACGGCCAGGGCTGCGGCAACCTCGTCGTCCGACGGAAGGACGGTCCCGACGCGCGCTCCGGACGGGCCGAAACCCCATAGATCGACGAGCGCGCCAAGGGTCGGATCGACTGCGCCATCGGTGTCGTCGGCCAGGTTCATCGAGGCGTCGAGCACCGTCCAGAAGGTCTGGGACAGGGCCCAGATTCCGGCGGGCGCGGCATTGAAGCGGGAGATCTCGCTGGTCCGGTCCCACGGGCTGAAGGCGGCAATGATCGCATCCAGCTCGGTCCGGACGGCGACCATCAGCGCCGCGTCGTCGATCCCGGCCGGGGCGACGGCGCGGACCGACCAGGTCGTGCCCATGGTCTCGCCGCCCAGCCGCCGGACGTCGTCGCCTGGCGGTCTGGACGGCGGAGCGCCCATGGGCGGGATCAGGACGCGGGTCGCCGACCGGTCGTCCGCCTCGCGGAGATCGAGCGGCGGCGGGGTTCCGCGCGATCCGCGAAGGGTCAGGGGAGGACCTGCAGGACAGCAGTGTACTGGGCCGAGGCGACCGGCGGGCCGTTGCGGCCGCCGCCGGCCGGGGCCGCCGGGTCGCGCCACGAGGTGTTGACCCAGTACAGGCCGGCCTCGGGCCAGGCGATCGAGACCCGGCCCTCGGCGTCGGTCCTGGCCGTGATCTCGTCCGGGTTGTCGCGGTACTGCAGGCCGCCGCGCGCCACGACGACGTCGGCGTCGGCGTAGGGCCGGCCGTCCTTCAGGAATTGGAACACGCCCGCCTCGCCGGCGACCAGATCGTTCGGGTGGGTCACCGGGACCATCTCGATGCCGACGCCGCTCGGGGTGAAGACGGTGGTGGTCGGCTCGCCCAGGGTGACGAAGGTCTCCAGCCGGCTGGCGCTGAAGGCCGAGGCGACTTCGGTGGCGCCGGCCGGAACGTTGGCCGCCATCTCGGCTGCCGGACCCCGCCAGCGGCCCTGTTCGCCGTTCAGCGTCCAGGTCGCGGTCATGCCGGCCGAGGCGTTGGCGATCTTCCAGGTGCCGGGCTTGTTGACCTCGACGTCGAAGGTGGTGCGGTAGGCGCCCTGCATCAGGTTGGCGGCCGCGCCGGCCGAGCCGTCGGGCGCGGTGATCGACAGGCTCTGGGGCGACAGGCGCAGCGGGGCGTGGTCGGCGATGAAGACGCCGTTCGAGGCGCCGGCGTCGAACGAGACCCAGAAGGAGTCCCCCGACAGAACGGTGTGCGAGGGCATGAGCCAGCCCCGGTGGGCGGTGGCCGACATCGGTGCGGCGACGGCGGCCAGGACGGCCAGGGCGGCCAGGGCTTTCGTGGGAAGGATGAAGGTCTTCATGGCGACTGATCCCTAGCGGGTGACGGCGACGCGCACGGCGCCCAGTTCGGAGGTTCCTGCGGCGCAAGCGCTATTGGCCGCGCCGCCCCAGGTGAAGGGCAGGTGGACGATCTCGCGGCCGCCCTGTTCGCGGGCCGCCTCAACGACGATGTTGTACGAACCGGCCGGCAGGCTGGCGAGGCGGGCGCCGGAGACGGTGACCGTCTGGCGGCCCGGCGCGCGGGTCGGTCCGGTGACGCCGTCGATCGGCAGGGCCATGGCGCGGCCGCCCTTGCGCCACCAGGTGCGGATGTCCTTCAGATATTGTTCGCCGTCGCCTTCGCCGCGCGCCGTGGCGCCGGCCTCGTACCACAGGGCGATGGTGCGCACGGCCGTCTGGGCCGTGTCCTGCCGCTCGATCCAGACCGCGACATAGGGGCGGTGATAGGCGGCGGTCGAGAGGGTCGGCACCTCCAGCGTCACGGTCAGGTCGGCGGCCAGGGCCGGGGCGGCGATCGAGGCGGCGCCGACGGCGATGATCAGGCGCAGGGGGCGGATACGCGACGACATGGAGAGGAACTCGTCAGTGGATGAAGATGAGGGCGATGATGACCGGGATGGCGATGCCCAGCCCGACCAGGGGCCAGGTCGAGGCGCGCGTCCGGGCGTGCAGCCAGAGCAGGGTCAGGCCGGTGACGGTGAAGACGATGCACGCGACCGCGAAGACATCGATGAACCAGTACCAGACGGGGCCGGTGTCGCGGCCCTTGTGCAGGTCGTTGATGTAGGCGACCCAGCCGCGCGTCGTGGTCTCGCGCACGGCCTCGCCCGTACCCCGGTCGATGGTGACCCAGCCGTCGGAGCCGGGGCCCTTCAGCGCGACATAGATCTCGTCCGGCGCGGTTTCGGTCGCCTTGCCGGCGATGGAGATGTCCAGCTCCGAGGAGACCCAGCGGGCGATCGCGTCGGGGACCGGATCGGTCGTCTCGTCAGGGAAGTCGGACAGCCGGTCCAGCAGGGGGGCGGGCAGGGTCGCCGTCAGCTCCATCGTCACCGGTTCGGCCGGAATCTGGGCGGCGTGGTTCAGGGTGATGCCGGTGATGGCGAACAGCAACATTCCGGCCAATGACAGCCCCGCCGAGATCCAGTGCCAGCGGTGCAGTTCCTTCAGCCAGAAGGCGCGTGCGCCGTTCATCGACCGCGTACGGGCGGCGGCCTTGGCGACAGGTTTTGCAGCGGCGTCGGTCACACACGGCCTGTGCCATACGTTGAGAATGATTTGCAAGTGCCTCTATCCGCGTTCGGTGTCACGGCGCCTTGGGCGACAGGGGGAATCCCGGCTGATAGGGTCGGGAAACGGTGGCGGGGAGTATCCTGATGCGGCGTATCGGTCTGGCGGCGGCGATGGCGGTGTGTCTGGCGGGGCCTGGATGGGCGCAGGCGTCCGATCCGGTCGAGGCCGTCGACGTCTTCATCGGCACGTCGGGCAAGGGCCACACCTTTCCCGGCCCGGTCGCGCCCTTCGGCATGGTGCAGCTCAGCCCCGACACCGACTATCGCGCCTTCCGCCAGTCCTATGACTGGGCCTCGGGCTATCGCAACGACGACCCGACCATCATGGGCTTTTCCCATACCCATTTCTCCGGCACCGGCCACTCCGACCTGGGCGACGTCCTGATCACGCCGCAGACGGGCGACGCGGTGAAATGGGATGTGGGCGACGTCGCCACGCCCGGCTCGGGCTACCGCTCGCGCTACGACAAGGCCTCGGAGACCGCCGAGCCTGGCTACTATTCGGTCCAGCTCACAGACACCCAGGTCCGCGCCGAGCTGACCGTCGGCGTCCGCACCGGCCTGCACCGCTACACCTTCGAGGACGGCGCGCTGGCAAGGCTGCTGCTGGATCTGAGGAACTCGATCTACGACTATCCGGGCAAGGTCCTGTGGTCGCGAATCCGGGTCCATCAGGACGGGACGGTGACGGGCTTCCGCGAGCTGCGCGGCTGGGCGCCGGGACGTCAGCTCTATTTCGCCATGCGGTTTTCCGCGCCCATGGTCGGTCACCAGATCCAGAACCGCGAGACCGACGTCCCCTACAACGGCTTCCGCCAGCCGGGCCGGGCGCTGGATGACCGGCAACAGGTCCAGGGCCGGGCGCTGGAGGCTGCGTTCGACTTCGGCCAGATCGACGGGCCGTTGCTGGTCAAGGTCGCCATCTCCTCGGTCGATGAGGCCGGGGCCATCGCTAATCTGGAATCCGAAGGCGAGGGTTTCGCCTTCGACGCCCAGCGCGCGGCGACGCGGGCGGCGTGGAACGAGGCGCTCGGCGCCGTCGACATTGAGGCGGAGCCGGAACTGCGCACGACCCTCTACACCGCCCTCTATCACGCCCTGATCGCGCCCTCGGTCCACTCCGACGTCGACGGTCGCTGGCGCGGCCCGGACAATGCGGTGCACAGGTCCGATTTCACCGTCCACTCGACCTTCAGCCTGTGGGACACCTTCCGGGCCGAGCATCCGCTGCTGACCCTGCTGGCCCCGGCCCAGCGCAACGCCGACATCGTCAACTCGCTGATCGCCGCGCAGCAGGTCAGCCCCTATGGCATCCTGCCGGTCTGGTCGTTCCACGGTCAGGAGACCTGGACCATGATCGGCTATCACGCCGTCCCGGTGATCGCGGACGCCTACCTGAAAGGCATTCCCGGCATCGATGGGAATGCCGCGCTGGACGCCATGGTCGCCTCGGCGACATACCGCCCCTACGGCGGCCTCGGCGACTATATGGACCTGGGCTACGTCCCCATCGACCGGGAGCCTGAGGCGGCGTCCAAGACGGTCGAATACGCCTATGACGACTGGACCATCGCCCGCATGGCCGAGCGTCTGGGCCGCGCGGACGTCGCCACCGAGTTCGATCGCCGCGCCGGCTTCTGGCGGAACACCTGGGATCAGGAGACCCGGTTCGTGCGCGCCCGTCTGGCTGACGGTTCGTTCCGGGAGCCGTTCGATCCCGTCGCGATCAACTACGGCTCCGACTACACCGAGGGCAACGCCTGGCAGTATTCGTGGTTCGTGCCCCAGGACATGGCGGCCCTGGTCGCCGTCATGGGCGGGGACGCGGCGACGGTCGCCAGGCTCGACGCCATGTTCGACTACGACAACGCCGGCCTCGACTACTCCCACGCCGAGGACATCGCCGGCCTGATCGGCCAGTACATCCACGGCAACGAGCCCAGCCACCACTCGGCCTATGCCTATGTCTATGCGGGCCAGCCCTGGCGGACTCAGGAACGGCTGAAGCAGATCGTCGAGAGCCAGTACCATTCGCGTCCCGACGGCCTGGCCGGCAACGACGACGTGGGCCAGATGTCGGCCTGGCTGATGTTCACGGCCATGGGCTTCTATCCGGTCACGCCGGGCTCGGGCCAGTACGTCATCGGCCGCCCGTTCACGGATCGCACGACGCTGAACCTGCCCAATGGTCGGAGGTTCGTGATCTCGACAGCCGGTCTGCGCGACGCCAACCGCTATATCCAGTTGGTCACGCTGAACGGCCGCCCGCTGGACCGCACCTGGATCGGGCACGACGAGATCACCGCCGGCGGCGAACTGCATTTCGTCATGGGTTCAGAGCCGAACCGGACATGGGACGCGGGAGAGGCGGCGCGGCCGTATTCGATGAGCAGGCGCTGACGATCACCCCTCCGCGCGCGAAGGCACGTGGGGAAGTGACGCGTCCGGCGCCATCTCAACCCTACGACCTAGGTGATGTGGACAAAGTGGATTCCCAAATCAGCTGATCGCTGATTCAAGGCTGTTCTTTGCGGAGAGCAGCCATGGTTCGTGGTTTGATGTCGGATGCGGAGTGGGCGTTCT
>NZ_JAFCVJ010000024.1:0-39677 GCF_049896985.1 Brevundimonas sp. SL161
GGGCCAGTCGGATGGTCAGGGCCGTAACGCCCAGCGCCGTCAGCCCGCCGACCACGAAAGTACGGCGCAGGAACGAGCCCTGGCGCTCGTTCACATCGGCAAAGAAGATCGAAGGTTCGCCACTCATCGGAACCGCACGTCGCCATCATCGAACCGCTGGATCATCCAGTCGGCTGCAGGGAAAAGAAGCAGGGTCGGCACGACCTGTCCCAGCAGGGACAACAGGCTGGGCGCCCGGCCTGCATCCAGTGTGACCACCAGATAGGCCACGATAAAGGCCGCCAGGGCGCACAACGCGTACCATACAAACAGGATCTGGGTCTCCTGACCGGCCAGCAGGTTCCGGGAGGCCAGGACGACGCCATAGACCGACAGGAGGCACAGCGGCCAAAGGCCCAGGGTCCCGCCCCAGAACATGTCCAGAAACAGACCCAGGCCGAAGAGGACTGCGGGCGCGATCATCGACGGACGGATCAGCGGCCAGGCGAAGGCCAGGATCAGCGGCAGGACCGGCTCGGGCAGCTTCAGACCGAACAGCTCGACCGGCGTGGCCAGCAGGACAGTCAGGGCGATCGCGACGAGTGCGGGATAGAAGACCCACTGGGTCGGCCCGACCACCCGCATGGCAACCTGGCGTCTCACTCGGCGGGCCTCGCCGGCGCGGGGGACGGAACGGTCGGCGTTGTGGCTGGAGTGGCGGCCGCGGCGGCGCGGTCCCTGCGTGCGGCGGCGTCGCCGATGGCGGCGGCAGCCGCTGCGGTCGGGGCCGGGGCCGCGCCCAGACCGGCCAGCGGAGGCGCGTTCAGGGCATCGGGCGTGACCAGCTGGCCGAAATCCTGGAACAGAAGCACACGGACGTAGTCCACGGCGCCCCGGTCGCTGAAGAGCTTGACCCGCCACGACCCGTCGATGCCCTTGGCGGCGACCCCGATGGGCAGGCCGCGCGGGAAGCCGCCCCCGTCGCCGGAACTCAGGATACGGTCGCCGGCCTGGACCGAGTCCTGACCGCGCACGAACTCAAGACGCGGATTGCCCGAACCGTCACCGGTCAGCATGGCTCGGGCGTCGGTGCGATCGATCAGAACCGGAGTTCGGCTGGCGACGTCGGTCAGCAGCAGCATGCGGCTGACCCCTCCGGTCGCACCGACGATACGCCCGACGAGCCCGTCCTCGTTGATCACCGGATTGCCGATGCGCACGCCCTTCGACGTGCCGGCGTCGAGCAGGCGGGCATTGATGAAGGGTCCGCGCGATTCCGAGATCGAACGCGCCGTCGCCATGGCCACGGGCGGCTCGGTCCGCAGGCCCAGCATGGCTTCGTAGCGGCCGTTGACGTTCTTCAGGGCAATGGCCTGGTCGCGCCAGGGCCTAAGGTCTTCCAGTTCGGCGCGCAGACGGCGGTTCTCCGACACGGCGAAGAAATAGCCCTTAACATAGTCGGTGGCATTGCCCGCCCAGCGCACTGGCCAGGCCAGGATGCCGTTCACGGGGCCAGCGCCGGCGTCGAAGCCCGCGCGTACGGGGCCGTAGGCCTCGACCGTCGTATCGTGGCGACGGTCCCCCAGGATCATCAGGATCGATGCGATGATGGCGACCACGGTCACGACCGCGGCGGTCCACGCCAGCGGCACTTTCAGCGACTCGAACGGTCCGTCGCGAAACGCCACGGCCTAGCCTTCCAATAGAGGTCAGAATCGGCGGGACGCCACCCGCCGCTGGATGCAGCCTATCGCAAAAACCGATCCACTTTGAAACTGGCGATTAGGCCGGAATCACAAGGATTTGCTGAATCCTCCCCCCGCCGGGGGGAGGTGGCTCCAGGCGAAGCGAAGAGACGGAGCATTCAAGCGAGAATTCGATCTCAGGGACGGAGCCGCTCCACCAGTTCGTCATCGATGGCTCCCCCCGTCAGGGAGGATCAAAGGGCCGAGTCGAGCACGCCCTTCATCCACCGGGGATGCTCGAGAACCCGACCGCAGCCAATGGCTACGCACGACAGCGGATCGTCGGCGACAGAGACCGGCAGGCCCGTGTGATCGCGGATTTCCGCATCCAGGCCGCGCAGCAGAGCGCCGCCGCCCGTCAGCATGATGCCCTTGTCGGCGATGTCGGCGGCCAGTTCCGGCGGCGTGGCTTCGAGAGCGACCTTCACGGCTTCGATGATTTGCGACACCGGCTCGGCCAGGGCCTCGGCGGCCTGACGCTCGGAGATGCGGACCTCGCGGGGCACGCCCTGCATCAGGTCGCGACCCTTGACCTCGATCGACAGGCCTTCGCCATCGGCCGGAATTCGGGCGGTACCGATGTCCTTCTTGATGCGCTCGGCGGTCGTCTCGCCGATCAGGAGGTTATGGTTGCGGCGCATGTAGCTGATGATGGCGTCGTCCATCTTGTCGCCGCCGACGCGAACCGAACGCGAATAGACGATGCCCGACAGCGAGAGCACGGCGACCTCCGTCGTGCCGCCGCCGATGTCGACGACCATGGACCCGGTCGGCTCGTGGATCGGCAGGCCGGCCCCGATCGCAGCGGCCATCGGCTCGTCGATCAGGCCCACGCGGCGGGCCGAGGCGTTCAGGCAGGAATCGTTGATCGCGCGACGCTCGACCGCCGTGGCGCCCGACGGCACGCAGACGATGATCTTGGGGTTCACGAAGCCCTTGCGGTTGTGAACCTTGCGAATGAAGTGCTTGATCATCTCCTCGGCGACTTCGAAGTCAGCGATGACCCCGTCGCGCATCGGGCGGATGGCCTCCATGTGGCCCGGTGTGCGGCCCAGCATCTGCTTGGCTTCTATACCCACCGCGTGAACGATCTTCCGTCCACCAACGTTGCGCAGTGCGACCACGGACGGTTCGTTCAGAACGATGCCCTTGCCCTTCATGTAGATCAGGGTGTTGGCGGTCCCGAGGTCCATCGCGATGTCGTTCGAGATGGCGCCGAAGAGGGAGAAGCTCATGGGGGTCGAATACCGTTCGGTTGGGGCCTTCAAGGCGCTGCAGTTGGACCGGTTCCGGCGACGCCCCATCCGGCGCGTATCCCCATACGCAACGAATTTCCTGATCGTCCTCGCCTGACCGGTCGTGGCCCGTTTGCCCGCATGGGCAGGCGAATACAAGCCCCGATGCGGCTCGAACGCGCGCTTCCGATCACGACCAGGTTACGGCCCCGCTTGGGGTTCCACGCCGTCGGATCGGCGGAGATCAATCCCCTGCGCCGCCCGCTCGCTCGCGACGCTTCACCAGCTCGCGCACGCCCAGCATCAGCCCCACGGCAACCACCGCGACGGCCGTTAGGATCAGCGAGGTCCAAACTCCGTCGCCGCTGACGGCGGCCACGACCGCGCCTCCAAAAAAGGCCACCAGCAAAGTCTTTGGCAGGACGCCGAGGGCGCATCCCGCGAGGAAGGCGGGAAAGGAGGCGCGGGTCGCGCCGAACGCCATGTTGACGACGATGAACGGCGCGGACGGCACGTTGCGGATCATGAAGCTGGCGTAGAAGGCGTTCTTGCCCACGAACCGTTTCAGACGGTCCAGGGTCGCGCCGCCGAACCGGTCCAGCATCCGAGCTGTGGGACCTCGTCCCAGCCAGTAGGTCACGCCGGCCGACGCCACCGTCGCCGCCCAGCTGTAGAAGAACCCCAACGACGGCCCGAAGGCAACGACGCAGGCCGCGATGAGGATGAACTGGGGCGCCCCGATGAAGGCTGCGATCACAAACAGGGCCACGGTCGCGGCAAAGGCCCAGGGACTGCAGCGATACCCTTGCAGCCAGCCCTCCAGGTTTTCCTCAGCCGCCAGCCCAAACTGGCTCTTGCCGAGGGCCAGCAGACCCACGGTCGCGCCGAGCAACAGGGCCGCCGCCAGCGCCGTCCGCCAGCGCCGCGCCTCCATGTTCAGGATGAAGTCGAGGATGCCCTTCATGGACCGTCGGCTTAGCACCTGTAGCGGCGCGTGCGCGAGCCTCACTGTTTGATCCGTCTTTCGCGACTGCGTAAAGGAACGGGCCTCTCCCCGGGAATCGCCATGTCAGACCTGCAGTCCACCGCCCTCGCCCGCGTCCAGCCATCCGCCACCCTCGCGGTGACCGCGAAAGCCCGGGAGCTGAAGCGCGCCGGTCGCGACATCATCGGCCTGGGCGCGGGCGAGCCGGACTTCGACACCCCGGACAACATCAAGGCCGCCGCCATCGCCGCCATCCAGCGCGGCGAGACGAAATACACCGACGTCGACGGCACACCGGAGTTGAAGGCCGCGATCGTCGCCAAGTTCGCCCGCGAGAACGGCCTGACCTACACGACAGCGCAGGTTCACGTCGCCTCGGGCGGCAAGCCAGTGATTTACAACGCCTTTGTCGCCACGCTGAACGCGGGCGACGAGGTGATCGTGCCGGCGCCCTACTGGGTCTCCTATCCGGACATGGTCCTGCTGGCGGGCGGCGAACCCGTCTTCGTCACGGGTGAGGAGTCGGACGGCTTCAAGCTGCGCCCCGAGGTGCTGGAAGCCGCGATCACGCCCCGGACGCGGTGGCTGATCCTCAACTCGCCGTCGAACCCGACCGGCGCCGCCTACACCCGGGCCGAGCTGGAGGCCCTGGCCGCCGTCGTGCGTCGTCACCCCCAGGTCTGGGTCCTGACCGACGACATGTACGAGCATCTGACCTATGGCGACTTCGAATACACGACAATCGCTCAGGTCGCGCCGGACCTCTATGACCGCACCCTGACGGTCAATGGCGTGTCCAAGGCCTATGCCATGACCGGCTGGCGCATCGGCTATGCGGGCGGTCCCAAGGCCCTGATCGACCTGATGCGCAAGGTCGCCAGCCAGACGACGTCGAACCCCTCCTCGATCAGCCAGGCAGCCGCCGTCGAGGCCCTGAACGGGCCGCAGGACTTCATCGCCGAGCGCGGCAAGGCGTTCGAACGCCGTCGCGACCTAGTCGTATCGATGCTCAACCAGGCGACAGGCATACGCTGCCCGAACCCGGAGGGCGCCTTCTATGTCTATCCGTCGATCCACGGACTCGTCGGCAAAAAAACAGAGTCTGGAACGGTCATCGACAGCGACGAGACTTTCGCCTCCGCGCTGCTGGAAGCCGAGGGCGTGGCCGTGGTCCACGGCGCGGCGTTCGGCCTGAGCCCCTATTTCCGCATCAGCTACGCGACCTCGGAACCGGTGCTGGAAGACGCGTGCAACCGGATCCAGAGGTTCGCCGCCTCGCTGCGCTAGAGCCTCTATGTCTCCTCCCCGTTCGCCGCTTGGCGGATGGGGAGGTGGCGGCGAGCCCTTGCGGGCTGACGGAGGGGTTCTTCGTGTCCGCAAGACAAGAACCCCTCCGTCTCTCCGCTTCGCTACGAGCCGCCTCCCCACGCCTGCGGCGCAGGGAGGAGACGATCCAGGTTAGGCCGCGCGGCTGACCGCGAAGTCCGCCAGGCCTGCCAGCGCGTCGCGCCAGGGGCTGGCGGGCAGGACGGCGAGGGCCGCCTTGGCTGCGTCGGCGTATTCGTCGGCGGCGTCCAGCGTCGAGGCCAGGGCACCGGTGCCGACGATCAGTTCGCGCGCACGGCGGAAATCGTCTTCGGTCCGCTCGCCCTTGTTGATCGTGCGCTCCCAGAAGGCGTCCTCCCGGCCGCGCGTGCGGGCCACGGCCAGCAATAGCGGCAGGGTCACCTTGCCCTCGCGGAAGTCGTCGCCGGCGTTCTTGCCCAGGACCTCGGACGAGCCGCCGTAATCGAGGGCGTCATCGGCCAGCTGGAACGCCAGACCCAGGCTCAAACCGAATGACCGGACCGCCGAGGTGGTCTTCTCGTCAGCGCCGATGCCCACGGCGCCGGCTTCGGCGGCGGCGGCGAACAGTTCGGCGGTCTTGGCCGAGATGATCCGCAGATAGGTTTCCTGATCCAGGTTCAGGTCGTGGGCGCGGGTCAGTTGCAGCACCTCGCCCTGGGCGATCACGCCGGAGGCTTGGGCCAGGATGCCCAGCGCGCGAAGCTGTCCGGTCTCGACCATCAGTTCGAAGGCGCGGGCGAACAGGAAGTCGCCGACCAGGACGCTGGTCGGCGAACCCCAGATCAGATGCGCCGCGACCTTGCCGCGGCGGCGCTCGGACCCGTCCACGACGTCATCGTGCAGCAGGGTGGCGGTGTGGATGAACTCGACCGAGGCGGCCAGCTTCACCGGATTGGCCAGATCAACGTCCGCCGAGGCGGCCGTGGCGGCCCGCGCGGCTGCGATGGTCAGGAGCGGGCGCAGGCGCTTGCCGCCGGCCGCGATGATGTGTTCGCCCAGCAGGGGAATAACCGGCACGGGCGACTGCATGCGCGCGACGATCAGCGCATCGACCGCGGCCATATCGACCCTGGCCAAAGCGGCCAGGGCGTCCACGTCGCCCTGGGCCCGGGGGGCCTTGGCGCGGGGAGCGGTCAGAGTGACGGCGTCCAACGGAAAACTCTCTCAAAAACCACGACGCACGGGGAGATCGCATCGCATCGGCGCAACGACGACTTGCCGCCGCGCGTTCCGGCGGACAATGGTGACCGCGCCATGAAGGGTCAAGCCGCGTGACCGTCGCATCGTTGCCTCCGCCCCAGGCGAATCTGCTGCTGAATGGGAAGGTTCGCCTGATCCAGGCCGCCGACGGCTATCGTGCGGGCATGGACGCCGCCCTGCTGGCGGCCGCCGTGACCGCGAAGCCGGGCGAACGGGTGCTGGAAGCGGGATGCGGCGTAGGCGGCGTGCTGACGCAGCTTGCGCTCCGGCGGCCAGGCGTTTTGCTGACAGGGGTCGAGCGCGATGCAACGGCGGCCGGACTGGCGGTCGAGAACGCGGCGCTGAACCATCTGGCGGATCGAATGGCGGTGCTCAACGCCGACATCGCCGCAGGATTCGCCGCACTGGATCGACCACGTTTCGACTGGGCCATCTCCAATCCACCCTTCTTCGACGACGAGGCGACCTTGCGGACGCCGGCACCGGCAAAGCGCGGAGCCTGGATCGCCGACGACGGGCTGGCCGCCTGGACGCGATTCCTGAGCGACGGGGTGCGGGACGGGGGCCGGATCGTCGTCATTCACCGAGCCGACCGGCTGGCGGACCTGCTGGCCCTGCTCGGCGAACGATGCGGCTCGTTCGCGATCCGGCCGGTGCAGCCGTATGCGGATCAGCCGGCCAAACGGGTGCTGATCCACGCGATCCGCTCCGGCAAGGCTCCGCTCAGGCTGTTGCCTGCTCTCGTCCTGCATGACCGGTCGGGGGCCAAGCATGCGCCGGAGGCCGAGATGATCCTGAGGGGCGAGGCCGATCTGGGATGGTGATTGGCTTGCCGCCACGCCTCACCCGCGCTTGAGTGCCTCATGCGCCTGATCCTGACCCTCGTCGCCCTGTTGTTCGCCCTGCCCGTTCAAGCTCAGGAGGCCCTGCTGCTAAGGCCCGACCGGGTGTTCGATGGGATCGATCCCCGGCCCCACACGGGCTGGTCGGTGCTGGTGCGCGGCAACCGGATCGAGGCTGCAGGGCCGGACGTACGGGCTCCCGCCGACGCCCGCGTCATCGATCTGCCCGGCCAGACCCTGATGCCGGGCCTGATCGAGGGACATTCGCACCTGTTCCTGCACCCCTACAACGAGACGTCCTGGGACGATCAGGTGCTGCACGAGCCTTTGGCCCTGCGCACCGCCCGGGCGGTCAACCACGCCAGCGCCACCCTGATGGCCGGGTTCACCACGGTGCGCGACCTCGGCACCGAGGGGGCGGGCTATGCCGACGCCGGTCTGCGTCGCGCGATCAACGAGGGGATCGTGCCCGGCCCGCGCATGCTCATCGCCTCACGCGCCATTGTCGCCACCGGCGCCTACGGTCCGAAAGGCTTCGAACCCGGCGTCGAGGTCCCGCTGGGCGCCGAGGAGGCCGATGGCGCAGACCTGGTCCGCGTGGTCCGCAGCCAGATCGGGGCGGGCGCCGACCTGGTGAAACTCTATGCCGACTACCGCTGGGGCCCGGGCGAGCCGAGCCGTCCGACCTTCTCCCAGGCCGAACTGACCGAGGCGGTCGAGGCCGCCCACTCCGCCGGACGCCAGGTCGCCGTTCACGCCGGCACAGCCGAGGGCATGCGCCGCGCCATCCTTGCCGGTGCCGACACCCTGGAGCACGGCGACGCGGGAACGCCGGAAATCTTCCGCCTGATGGCCGAACACGGGGTGGCGCTGTGCCCCACCCTCGCCGCTACAGACCAGATCACCCGCTATCGCGGCTGGAACGGCGTCGAGCCCGCGCCGCAGAACGTCCTGACCAAGCGTTCCGCCTTCGCCGCCGCCCGCGCAGCCGGGGTCGAGATCTGCATGGGCGGCGACGTCGGCGTCTATGCGCACGGGAACAACGCGCTGGAGATGGAGCTGATGGCCGCCCAGGGCATGACCGCCGCCGAGGTCCTGATCGCCGCCACATCGGGCAACGCCGCCATCTTCGACCTGACCGACCGGGGCGCCGTGCGGACGGGGTTGCTGGCCGACCTCGTCGCCGTCGAGGGCGACCCGACCGCCGACATCTCCGCCGTCCGCGCGGTGCGACTGGTGATCAAGGACGGCCAGATCGCGCGCGACGAGAGGACCGCAGCGCGCTAGAGGCCTGCCCCATGTCCCTGCGCCCCCTCTTCGTCACCCAGGTCTATGAAGCTTCGCTCGCCGCCGTACCCGGCTTCGACGATTTCAACGTCGAACTGGCCGAGGCCTGCCGCATGCTGGCGGTCGAGGACGGCGCCGGTCGCGCCTGGTGCAAGGCGCATGGCTATCGCGGCTACACCTCCTACGGTTCGCTGAACGATCTGCCCCACCGACTGCCGGAGTTCGCGGAACTCAAGAAACATCTGGACCGACACGCCCTGGCCTATGCACGGGGGCTGAACTTCGACCTGGCCCGGAAGCCCCGGCTGGACACGATGTGGGTCAATATCCTGAAGCCCGGCGGAGCCCACTCCGGCCACATCCACCCGCACGCCTTCCTGTCTGGTACCGTCTATGTCGACGTCCCGGACGGCGCTTCGGCCCTGAAGCTGGAAGACCCGCGTCTGCCGATGATGATGGCCCGGCCCTCGGTCGATCCGGAGGCGTCCGAGGCGGAGCAGCCCTTCGTCTACCTCGCTCCAAGGGCCGGCACGGTGCTGATGTGGGAAAGCTGGTTGCGCCACGAGGTGCCGATGAACGCGGCCAAGGCCGACCGCATCTCGATCAGCTTCAACTACGCCTGAATGTAACTTTGACTGTGAGCCCGGCGAACAGAGGACGACCGTGTCTGATCGAGAAGCTCACCTTCGCGCCCTGATGCTGCGTGGCCTCGATGGCGATGCAGGCGCGTGGCGCGTGCTGCTGACCGATCTGGGCGCTCATTTTCGACCCTTCTTCGCACGCCGGTTGTTCGGCGGGGGGGCCGACGCCGAGGATCTGGTGCAGGAAACCCTGATCGCCATCCATGCCAAGCGGACCACGTGGGACCGAAACCAGGCCTTCACCGGATGGGCCTTTGCCATCGCGCGGCACAAGCTGATCGACCACCTGCGCCGTCAGGGTCGTCGTCCGACCCATTCCCTGGACGAGGCGTCGGAGCTGTTCGCCGATCACACGGTCGAGGACGGCGCGACCCAGGCCGACCTGTCGCGCTGCCTGTCCCTGCTGCCGACGCGCCAGCGCCGACTGATCGAGGATGTCCGCCTGAAAGGCCTGAGCGTCGCCGAGGCGGCCGCCAACCACGGATACACCCTGACCGCCGCCAAGGTCAGCATCCACCGCTCGCTGAAGTCGCTGAACGCCCGCTACGCCCCCCAACCTGCCACGGCCGAGACGGCCGGGACCGCCTATGATGAAGACTGAAGACCTGATCGACGCCTTGTCGGTGGACCTGCCGCCGTCCGGCAACCGCCAGATCGAACGCAACATCCTGCTGTGTATGATTCCCGCCGCCCTGATGGTGGTCGCGGGCGTCGGCCTGTGGCTTGGGTTTCGCAGCGATCTGGCATCCGCCATGATTGGTCCGGCCTTCTGGGCCAAGGCCGCCTATACCTCGGCTCTCGCGGTGACGGCCTTCTGGCTGCTCACCCGATTGGGGAGACCGGGCGCGAGCGCCGCTGCGCCCCTGATCGCGCTGATCGCGCTTCTGCTGGGCGTCGCAGGACTGGCGACCTATGAGATCATCACCATGCCGATGCCCGAGCGGATGCCCGCCCTGATGGGTGATTCAGCCAGGGTCTGCGCCCCCAACATCCTGCTGCTGAGCACATTGGCCGCGCCGTTCGTGTTCTGGGCCGCGCGAGCCTTCGCTCCGACCCGGCCGACCCTCGCGGGGGCGGCTGCCGGCCTGCTGACGGCGGGTCTGGCCGCGACGCTCTACGGTCTGCATTGCCCCGAACACACCGCACCGTTCGTCGCCGTCTGGTATTCGCTCGGCATGGGAATGGCGGTTGTCGGCGGCGCGATCGCGGGACGGTTCGTGTTCCGCTGGTAATCGTCGCGGCGCCTTCAATCTGCCGTCTGGACGGCCTACTGGTTTGCCCTTCGGCGCGGCGGTCGCTACATCCCGCGCCTACCTCCCCATTCGATTTGAACGACAGGGCGCACCGCACCTCATGGCGCAGCAATATATTTTCCAGATGCAGGGCCTGACCAAGGCCTTTCCCGGCGGCAAGAAGATCTTCGAGAACATCTGGCTGAGCTTCTACAACGACGCCAAGATCGGCGTCGTCGGCGTCAACGGCTCCGGCAAGTCTACCTTGCTGAAGATCATGGCCGGCATCGACCCGGAGTTCACCGGCGAGGCCAAGGCCGCCGACGGGATCAAGCGCGGCTATCTGGAGCAGGAACCTCACCTAGACGACAGCCTGAACGTCCGCGAGAACGTCGAGGCCTGGTGTGAAGAGAAGCAGTGGGTCAACCGCTTCAACGCCATCGCCGGCGAGATGGCCGAGGAATACACTGACGAACTGATGGCCGAGATGACGGCCCTGCAGGAAAAGATCGACGCCGGCGACGTCTGGGACATCGACAGCCGCATCGAAATGGCCATGGACGCCCTGCGCTGCCCGCCCGACGACTGGGAGACAACCAACCTGTCCGGTGGTGAGAAGCGCCGCGTGGCCCTGGCCCGCCTGCTGCTGTCCAAGCCCGACATGCTGCTGCTGGACGAGCCGACCAACCACCTCGACGCCGAAAGCGTCGCCTGGCTGCAGCACCACCTCGAAGCCTTCCCGGGCTGTGTAATCCTGGTCACCCACGACCGCTATTTCCTTGATCTCGTTACGAAATGGACGCTCGAGCTCGACCGCGGCAAGGGCATTCCCTACGAGGGCAACTACTCCGGCTGGCTGGAGCAGAAGCAGAAGCGCGTCGTGCAGGAGAACTCGGAATCCGAGGCTCGCCAGCGCGCCCTCACCCGCGAACTGGAATGGGTCCGCTCGGGCGCCAAGGCCCGTCAAGCCAAGTCCAAGGCCCGTCTGGCCGCCTATGAGCGGATGGTCACCGAGCAGGAGAACCTGCGCGGCGCCCAGACCCATGCCGTGATCCAGATCCCGCCCGGCCCGCGTCTGGGCAATGTGGTGCTGGAGGTCGAGGGGCTGAACAAGTCCTATGGCGACAAGCTTCTGTTCGACAACCTGACCTTCAAACTGCCGCCCAACGGCATCGTCGGCATCATCGGCCCCAACGGTGCCGGCAAGTCGACCCTGTTCCGCATGATCACCGGCCAGGAAACCCCTGACGGGGGCTCCATCAAGATCGGCGAGACGGTCAAGCTGGCCTACGTCGACCAGTCGCGCGACGCCCTGGACGCCAACAAGACCATCTGGGAAGAGATCTCGGGCGGCACCGATGTGATGATGGTCGGCAAGCGCGAGATCAACACCCGCGCCTATGTCGGCTCCTTCAACTTCAAGGGCGGCGACCAGCAGAAGAAGGTCGGGCAGTTGTCGGGCGGTGAGCGCAACCGCGTCCACCTGGCCAAGACCCTGGCCACCGGCGGCAACCTGATCCTGCTCGACGAACCGACCAACGACCTGGACATCGAGACGCTGCAGAACCTCGAGGAGGCCCTTGAGGAGTTCGCGGGCTGCGCCGTGGTCATCTCCCACGACCGCTGGTTCCTGGACCGGCTGGCGACCCACATCCTGGCCTTCGAGGGCGACAGCCACGTCGAATGGTTCGAGGGTAACTTCGAAGCCTACGAGGAAGACAAGAAGCGCCGCCTCGGCACCGACGCCCTGATCCCGCACCGGATCAAGTTCCAGAAGTTTGGGCGCTAGAGCCTGGTCGTTTGAGACGGAAGCGCTCCGCGCTTCTGTCGAAAGCGTGAATCAGGCTCTCGCTGATATCTGGAGCAGGATCGGCATCAGGACCCGGGCGGCCAGCGGCAGCCTGTCCCTGCCGGTGTCAGCGGACCGTGATCCTGTAGGTCGCTGTCTCGGCGGGCGCGTTCGTTTCCCATGAACGGCTGTAGGTGAAGGTCAGGGTGGTCGTGCCCGGTCGTCCGGTGCGGAAACGCCACGACGTGGCGCCGCCGACCCCGACCATGCCGGCCGAATGGGGATCGGTGACCTCGTCTCCGAAGGGCGCGCCCGGGAGCAGCAGGTCATCATGGGTCTCCGCGACCTGCCACCGATAACCCGTGGTGCTGTTGCTCGGCAGTTCGATCAGGAGGGTCTGGCCGACCGCCAGCGTCGTGCGCCCATCGCGAACCCCCAGCACATCGCCGGTCGCAGCGACGGCCGCGGATGAGGATTCGCCGGGGCCCGCGTTGCAGGCGGCGAGTACGAGAACGGAGGCGATCATCAGGCTGGGCACACTAGTCATGGCGCGATCCTCGTCTCCTGCCGGACAAAGTCAAATGTCTAAAAATGGTGACAGACCAGTCGGGAAGCAGCCGGCATTTGCATGCGGCGGCTCGGTGGCTAGGTTGGACGGATGCCCCATCGCCCGCACATCCTGATCATGCACTCGCCGCTCGGGCTGCTGACGCCCGTGCTGGAGGGCGCCTACAACGTCCACCGGCTGTGGGAGCATCCGCCGGTGGAGGCGCAGGGGCTGATCGAGGCGGCGGTCGTACTCGGCGAGGCGCCGCTGGACACGGCGGTCATCGAGCGGCTGCCGAATCTGAAGCTGATCGCCTGTTTCACCTCAGGCTACGACGGCATCGACCTGGGCTGGTGCGCGGCGCGGGCCCTGCCCGTGACCCATGCCCCGGCGGTGAACCACGAGGATGTGGCCGACCATGCGCTGGGGCTGATCCTCGGCTCGGTGCGCCAGATCGTGAACGGGGACCGGACGCTGAGGGCCGGCGGATGGACGATGGACGAGCGGCTGATCACGCCGTCGATGAAGGGGCGGCGGGTCGGCATCGTCGGCCTGGGTCTGATCGGCGAGGCGGTGGCGAAACGGGTCGAGGTCATGGGCTGTCCCGTCGCCTGGTGGGGCCCGAGGGCGAAGGACTCGCCCTGGCCGCGCGCGGGGTCGCTGCTGGAACTGGCGCGGGACAGCGATGTGCTGGTGGTGGCCTGTCGCGCGGACGAGACCAACCGGGGGCTGATCTCGGCCGGAGTGATCGAGGCCCTGGGGCCGAACGGTTTGCTGGTCAATGTGGCGCGCGGCTCGCTGGTGGACGAGGACGCCCTGATCGACGCGCTGAAGGCCGGCCGACTGGGCCAGGCCGCGCTGGACGTGTTCGAGACCGAACCGACGCCGGCGGCGCGCTGGGCTGACGTGCCCAATCTCCTGCTGACGCCGCATACGGGGGGCGCGACGTCGGAGGCGGTGCAGGGAATGCTGGTGCTGCTGATGCGGAACCTCGCCGCCGCCGTTGCTGAAGAGCCGCTGGTCACGCCGGTAGTTCGCAGCTAGTCAGCATGCTCTTTTCCTGTGGATCCCCGCGAAGGCGGGGACCCAGGTTTTGGCCTCTCCCCCGGCCATGCGCAGCACTGCCCCCAAACATCCTGCCTCATAAAAGAACTGGGTCCCCGCCTTCGCGGGGATGCACGGGATGGATAAGGTGCCGCCATCCTCTCTCAGAGATCATTTGCATTGACCGACGCAGCCGCCGACGCTCAGACCACAGCCCTGACGCTGGAATGCTATCCGATGCGGGACGACCCGCCGCGCATGGTTCCCGGCCGGCCCGAACGCGACTGGATGGACGAATTCGCGGGGCGGCATCCTTATCGCTGCCTGCCGCTGACCATGGCCAACACGACGGGGTGGGAGCTGCTGTGCCCGTTCGGGTTCGAGGCCGAGTGGGACGGTCGGATGGGGGCGGATTCGATCACCTTCCGGCCTGATGCAGACGCGCTTCATTTCGATCATTTCGCGGCCTCGCACTTCACCGAAGGGGTGCTGACGTTTCACACCGGCTGGATGTTTCGGACGCCGCCGGGGTGGGCGATGCGGGCCTCAGGCGTGCCGAACCGGTTCAAGCACGGGATCCAGGCGCTGGAGGGTCTGACCGAGACCGACTGGCTGCCCTATCCGTTCACGATGAACTGGCGTTTTACCGCGCCCGGCGTGATCCGGTTCGAGAAGGACGAGCCATTCTGTTTCCTGCAGCCGATCCAGCATCGGCGGGTCGAAGACTTCGTCCCCGTCCGGGCCAGCATGGACCCCGAGGGCGATCTGGCGCTGCAGTACCGGAAATGGTCGGAGGTGCGGACCGACTTTAATACCCGTATGGCCGCCGGAGATCCGGAGGCGATCAAACAGGCGTGGCAGCGGTTCTATTTCCGCGGCGAGTTCCCCGACAGGATCGCCGAGGCGCCTGTCGAACACGTCAACAAGCGCCGCCTTGCCCCCCTGCCCGACGCCCCGTCGGCGGAACCCGCACCGCCGTCGAAGGCGCACGTCGGGTTCAGGACGTGGACCGCGACGAGGAAGGCCTGACCGACGGTTTCCGTCTTCACATCATATAAGGATATCCTTATATGATTATCCTATGTCGCTGACCGCCGATCAGACTGTCGAAGCCCTGCGCGCCGCTGGTGAGCCGACGCGTCTGCGCATCCTGTCGCTGCTGGCCGGCGAGGAGCTATCGGTGATGGAGCTGGGCCGGGTGCTGGAGCAGAGCCAGCCGCGCGTGTCGCGTCACCTCAAGCTGATGGCCGACGCCGGCCTGATCGAGCGATTCCCGGACGGCGCCCGCGTCTTCTACCGCGTCTCGCACGAGCTGCTGGCCCGGCGGCTGATCGACACGGTGCTGGACCTGTTGGACGACGGCGAGGGCGAGGCGGATCACGGGCGGCTGGAGGCCGTGCGCGACGAGCGGGCCACCGCCGCCGCCGCCTATTTCGAGCAGGTCGCGCCGAGCTGGGATCACATCCGCTCCCTCTATGTGTCCGAGACGGCGGTGGAGAGCGCGATCGAGCGCGCCGCTGGGCCGGGACCGTTCGAACGGGTCGTCGACCTGGGTACCGGTTCGGGCCGGATGCTGACGCTGCTGGGCAAGAAGGCGAAGATGTCGATCGGCCTCGACCTGTCGCAGAACATGCTTAACATCGCCCGGGCCAATGTCGTCAAGGCGGGGCTGGAGAAGGTCGAGCTGCGCCACGGCGACATCTTCGCGACGCGACTGCCCGCCGCTTCGGCGGATCTGGTGCTGGTGCACCAGGTGTTGCACTACCTCGCCGATCCGGGTGCTGCGGTGGCCGAGGCGGCGCGGCTGGTGTCGCCTGGCGGCAAGCTGTTGATCGTCGATTTCGCGCCGCATGACCTCGAGCGGCTGCGCGAGGAGCACCAGCATCGCAGGCTGGGCTTCGCCGACGACGAGATCGGGCGCTGGCTGGCCGAGGCCGGCCTGGACGCCTCCGCCTCCATCGCCCTGCCCCCCGACACGGCCGGGCTGACCGTCACCATCTGGACCGCGACACGACCCGCCGTCGCATCAAGGGCCCCCGCCCTAAGGAACCTCGCCTGATGGCCGCTACAGTTTCTCCGCTCGCCGAGGCCCGCGCCTTGCTGCTGTCGCCGCTGGGACCGGTCGCCCGTGCGGGCCAGAACGCCAATCCGGTGCGCGTCTCATTCGAGTTCTTCCCGCCCAAGACCGACAAGGCCGAAGAGACCCTGTGGCAGGCGGTGCGCCGGCTGGAGCCTCTGAACCCCGAGTTCGTGTCCGTGACCTACGGCGCCGGCGGCTCGACGCGCGAGCGGACCCACCGGACCGTGCAGCGGATGCTGACCGAGACGACGCTGAAGCCTGCCGCCCACCTGACCTGCGTCGACGCCAGCTGTAGCGAGGTCGACGAGGTCATCCGCGACTACAAGTCCATCGGCGTGAACCATATCGTGGCCCTGCGCGGCGATCCGCCGGGCGCGGACGGCATCGGCGGCGCCTATCAGCCGCGCGCGGACGGCTATGCCAACGCGACCGAACTGACCCAGGCGATCAGCCGCGTCGGCGGCTTCGACGTCACCGTCGGCGTCTATCCGGAACGGCATCCGGAAAGCCCGTCCATCGACCACGACATCGACGTGCTGAAGGCCAAGATCGACGCCGGGGCGACCCGCGCGGTCAGCCAGTTCTTCTTCGACATCGACGCGTTCCTGCGCTTCCACGACCGGGTGAGGGCGGCGGGCGTGACCATCCCCCTGATCCCCGGGATCATGCCGGTGTCGAACTTCGCCGGCCTGGTGCGGATGTGCGGATCGTGCGGCGCCTCTGTGCCCGGCTGGTTGGCCGCCCACTTCGAAGGCCTCGACGACGACCCCGAGACCCGCAAGCTGCTGGCCGCCTCCGTCGCCGCCGAGACCTGCGCCCGTCTGCAGGAAGAGGGCTTCTCTGACTTCCACTTCTACACATTGAACCGCGCCGACCTGGTCTATGCGATCTGCCGCGTCCTCGGCGTCCGCGAACAGAAGGCCGCCGCATGACCCGCGCCGAACGCATCGCCGCCCTGCACAAGGCGGCCAGGGAACGCATCCTCGTCCTCGACGGATCGTGGGGCGTGATGATCCAGCGCGTCGGGCTGGAAGAAGCCGACTTCCGCGGCGACCGCTTCGTTGAGGCCAATGGCTATAACGAAAAGGACCAGATGAAGGGCAACAACGACATCCTGTGCATCACCCGCCCGGATGTCATCGCCGACCTTCACGACCAGTATTTCGCCGCCGGCGCAGACATCTCGGAGACCAATACCTTCTCCGGCACAATCATCGCCCAGGACGACTACAAGCTCGATGAACAGGCGGTCTGGGACATCAATCTGGATGGTGCGAAACTGGCCCGCGCCGCCGCTGACCGCTGGACCGAGAAGCAGCCGCACAAGCCGCGCTTCGCCGCCGGTTCGATCGGACCGCTGAACAAGATGCTGTCGATGTCGTCGGACGTGAACGATCCAGGCGCGCGCCTGGTCACCTTCGACCAGGTCTATGACGCCTATCGCCACCAGATCCGCGCCCTGAACGAGGGCGGTGTCGACCTGTATCTGATCGAAACCATCACCGACACGCTGAACTGCAAAGCCTGCATCAAGGCGATCAAGGACCTCGAGGACGAGGGCATGGAGGCCCTGCCGATCTGGATCTCGGGCACCATCACCGACCGCTCGGGCCGGACCCTGTCGGGCCAGACGGCCGAGGCCTTCTGGAACAGCGTGCGCCACGCCAAGCCGTTCGCCGTCGGCTTCAATTGCGCGCTGGGGGCCGACCTGATGCGGCCGTTCATCGCCGAGCTATCACGAGTGGCCGATACCCTGGTCGCCGCCTACCCCAATGCCGGCCTGCCCAACGCGATGGGCCAGTACGACGAGGAGCCGCACGAGACCGCGCACTCGATTGAGGAATGGGCTGCGTCCGGTCTAGTCAACATCGTCGGCGGCTGCTGCGGCACGACGCCCGACCACATCAAACACACCGCGGATGCGGTCGCGAAACTGCCGACGCGGGAAATCCCCGAGCGGCCGGTGGCGATGCGCCTGTCGGGTCTCGAGCCTTTCGAACTGGTAGCCTGATGCGCCCTGTCTTCATCAACGTCGGCGAACGGACCAACGTCACCGGTTCGGCCAAATTCAAGAAGCTGGTCATCGACGGCGACTACTCCGCCGCCCTCACCGTCGCGCGCCAACAGGTCGAGGCAGGCGCGCAGATCATCGACATCAACATGGACGAGGGGCTGCTCGACTCGAAGCAGGCCATGATCACCTTCCTGAACCTGATCGCGGCCGAGCCCGACATTGCCCGCGTGCCGGTGATGATCGACTCGTCGAAATGGGAGGTCATCGAGGCGGGCCTGAAATGCGTCCAGGGCAAGCCTATCGTCAACTCGATCTCGATGAAGGCGGGCGAGGCCGAGTTCCGCGAACAGGCGGTCAAATGCCTGCGCTATGGCGCCGCCGTCGTGGTCATGGCTTTTGACGAGGTGGGCCAGGCCGATACCGCCGCGCGCAAGATCGAGATCTGCACCCGTGCCTATCGCATCCTCGTCGTCGAGGTCGGCTTCCCGGCCGAGGACATCATCTTCGACCCCAACATCTTCGCCGTGGCGACGGGGATCGAGGAGCACGACAACTACGCCGTCGACTTCATCGAGGCGGTCAAGGTCATCAAGGCCACCCTGCCCTACGCCCGCATCTCGGGCGGAGTGTCGAACGTCTCGTTCAGCTTCCGAGGCAACGAACCCGTGCGCCGGGCGATCCACTCGGTCTTCCTGTACCACGCCATCGCGGCGGGCATGGACATGGGCATCGTCAATGCCGGCGACCTGCCGGTTTATACCGACATCGAACCGGCCCTGCGCGAGGCCGTCGAGGACGTGATCCTCAATCGCCCGCAGCGGACCAATGTCTCCAACACCGAACGGCTGGTCGACCTCGCCCCCAACTACAAGGGCGACAAGGGCGTGGCGCGCGTCGTCGATCTGAAGTGGCGCGACCAGCCCGTCGGCAAGCGGATCGAACATGCCCTGGTCAACGGCATCACGACCTTCATCGACGCCGACACCGAGGAGGCTCGCCTGTCGTTCGACCGCCCCCTGCACGTCATCGAAGGCCCGCTGATGGACGGGATGAACGTGGTCGGCGACCTGTTCGGCTCGGGCAAGATGTTCCTGCCGCAGGTGGTGAAGTCGGCCCGCGTGATGAAACAGGCCGTGGCCCACCTCGAGCCCTTCATGGAGGCCGAGAAGGCCGGCAAGCCGCGCGAACAGGCCGGCCGCATCCTGATGGCCACGGTCAAGGGCGACGTGCACGACATCGGCAAGAACATCGTCGGCGTCGTGCTCCAGTGTAACAACTACGAGGTCATCGACCTCGGCGTGATGGTGCCGGCCGACCGGATCCTGGACGCCGCGATCGAGCATAAGGTCGATATCGTCGGCCTGTCCGGCCTGATCACCCCGTCGCTGGACGAGATGGTCTTCGTCGCCAGAGAGATGCAGCGGCGCGGTTTCGACATTCCCCTGCTGATCGGCGGCGCGACGACCAGCCGGACCCATACGGCCGTCAAGATCGAGCCGGGTTATTCCGCCGGCTCGACCACCTATGTCGTCGACGCCTCACGCGCCGTGGGGGTGGTATCGGGCCTGCTGTCCAAGACCGAACGGGCCAGGAACGAGGCGCTCACCCGCGACGAATACATCCGCATCCGCGAACAGTACGCCCGGGGTCAGGAGGTCAAGGCCCGCGCGACCCTGCCCCAGGCCCGCGAGAACCGGTTCAACATCGACCCGACCCAGACCATGCCCGGCAAGCCGTCCTTCATCGGCGTGAAGGCGTTCGACAGCTGGGACCTTCAGGACCTCGCCGACCATGTCGACTGGACGCCCTTCTTCGCCAGCTGGGAGCTGATCGGCCGCTATCCGCTGATCCTCGAGGACGAGATCGTTGGCGAGGCGGCCAAGGACCTGTTCGCCGACGCGCAGGAGATGCTGAAGCGGATCATCGACGAGAAATGGTTCACCGCCAGGGGTGTGGTCGGCTTCTGGCCCGCCAACGCCGTGGGCGACGACGTGGCCGTCTATGCCGACGAGAGCCGGACCGAGGAAATCGCCCGCTTCCACACCCTGCGCCAGCAGATCAGGAAATCGAACGGCAAGCCGAACCTCGCCCTGTCAGACTTCGTCGCCGAGATCGGTCAGGACTATATCGGCGCCTTTGCGGTCACCACGGGCCATGGCGAACTGGAAGCCTCGAAGCGGTTCAAGGACGCCGGCGACGACTATTCCGCCATCATGGCCTCGGCCCTCGCCGACCGCCTGGCCGAGGCCTTCGCCGAACGGCTGCACAAGGAGGTCCGCACCGAGCTGTGGGGTTACGCGGCCGATGAGACGGCTTCAATCCAGGACCTGATCGAGGAGAAATATCAGGGAATCCGCCCTGCGCCCGGCTATCCGGCCCAGCCCGATCACACCGAGAAGGCCACCCTGTTCCGCCTGTTGCAGGCCGAACGGAATGCCGGCATGGCCCTGACCGAAAGCTTCGCCATGACGCCGCCGGCCTCGGTCTCGGGCCTGTATTTCGGCCACCCCGGCAGCCACTATTTCGGCGTCGGCAAGATTGATCTGGATCAGATCGAGGACTATGCGGCCCGCAAGGGCTGGGACGTCGCAACCGCCGAACGCTGGCTGTCGCCGATCCTGAATTACGAGCCGGGCGCCGCGCCGCGGGTTGCGGCGGCCTGAGGATCCTTCTCCCCTTGCGGGAGAAGGGCGTTACTCCGCCTTCGGTACGCCCACCTCATCCAGACCGGCTTGATCCAGGGTCACCGGCGGGGTCGTGATGTTCTCACGCACCCGCCGCGCGGCGTGTTCGCAGCGGCCCGGCAGGCCGAAGAACAGGCCGAAGGCCTCGCTGCGGGCGCGTTCGTCCTCCTGCGCCTGCAAGGGAACCCATTTGGCTGCAGCGTCCGCCTCGGACGCGCGGGCGGCGGCGAGCGTCGCGGGGGTCTGCCGGCCCTGACCGGCGCGAAGCGCGTCGCGGAAGTCCGCCGCCTCCAGTCCCCCCAGACGGATGATTTCGCGATCCAGATCGTCCGCGGTCGTCAGGCTGCGGCCGAGCGCGATATGGCCCTCCACCAGGGCCGCGCACCAGGCCACCAGCGGATAGTCCTGTTCCGGCGCGCCGCGCGGCAGGGGCGTCTCAAAGGCGATGGCCTCGCGCACCCGCAGCGCATCGACGCTCTCTCCGGCATCGCGGGCGGTCACGACCGGGCCGTCATCCTGTTGAGCGAAGGCGGGCGCCGCGGCCCCGGACTGAACGGCGAGGGCCAGGACGAGGAGCGAGGCGGCAAGACGAAGGCGCATGGACGGTCCGTGATCTGTGTTCAGGGGTATCGCCCCACCCAACGCCTGAAGCGTCGCAATGGTTTTTCTGCGGCGCCGATTGCCTGAAAAAAAGGGCGGCGGACCTGATGATCCACCGCCCAGTCATGCTCATGCAGTCATAACCAGTCGGGCCGAAGCCCGTAGGATGCCGGCACGAGGCCGGCATCCCTTCAGTTTCGCTTAGAAGGAGTAGCGGACGCCCAGGTAGGCGCGGCGGGGGGCAACCCACGCGTTTGCCTCCTGGAACCGATAGACGCCGTCGCCGCTGATCAGCTTCATCTCGTCCGTGGCGGACTGTTGGTCCAGCACGTTGAAGACGTCGAGGAAGAACTCGGCTTCACCGATCGGCAGATCCTTCACATACTTAAGGCGCATGTCGAAGGTGGCGTAGGACGGTCCGGTTTCCGAACCGATACCACCTGGCAACAGATAGTATTCCTGCACGCCGCCGAACACCGAGGTAGTCGAGGCTTGCGGGGCGAAGTAACGGCCGCTGACCGACTGAGCTGGCGTGTAGATCGCGCCGCTGTTCCAGTTGAGCACACCAGACATCTGCAGGCCAAAGTCGAAGTCGTACGAACCATAGGCCTTGAACAGATGTTCAATATTGCCCGGTTGCGGTCCGTATGTATTCGGGGCACGCGGATCGAGGAAGATCACATCGCCTTGGAAGTCGGCGTTACCGTCCGAGTTCGTGTTACCTTCAGCATCGTTGTACGTGTACGACAGCTGACCGTTCCAGTTGTCGGTCTTGAACTTCGTCAGAGTGACTTCGAAGCCGGTGTAGTTGCGCTCGCCGCCAGCCAGAGTGCCCAGGATGTAGTTGGCATTGGGAGCACTGGTAAAGCCGAAATACGAGTATGGCAGGTAGAAGGGCGAGCCTGGGAAGGCGACGCCCGAGGCTCTCGGATCGACAGGGTCGCCGTCGATCGCACGGGCGTTCGGATCCGAGAAGATCGCCAGATCGTAGTCCTCGAAGATGTCACGCGTCTGACGACGGGTGGCCGAGACGGTCAGGCCGATGTCGGAGCCGAAGGTCGTCGAGTAACCGATCAGGAACTCGTCGGTATAGGGCGTCTTGGTCGACGGACCGAAGACCGAGTCCGGCACAACGGCGCCGCCGCGGGTACGGAACGTGACCCAGTTGCCGGCGATGTTGATCTGCTCGTCCGTGATCGGGCCGGACAGGTTGCCCGCGAAGTTGGTCATGTCATTGCGGATCGGGTCGTAGTAGCGACCGACGAAGCCGAAGATCTTCGAGCGACCGTCGCCGAACAGGTCGTAGACCACGCTGAGGCGCGGGGCTAGTTCCCACTCGAACGTGAACAGCTTGTCGCCGCCAGAACTGTAGTGCGACCACTCCTCGGCGCGAACGCCGGCGTTCACGGTCAACTGGTTCAACGTCCAGGTGTCCTGGAAGTAGGCGGTCTGGCCCTTGCTCTGCACCGAGTAAGGCGCATTGACCGAGCGCACAGCGCGGTAGGCGTTGACGTTACCGTACGGGTTGCCCGCGGTATTGGTGAATCGATAGGCGTTCACTTCCGCCGTCGTGATCGTGCCGTTGTTGTCGGTGTCCAGCGCAGCGCGCGCGCCGGCATTGGTTGCGGCAGCGGCGATGATCCGCGGCACATCGGTCGAGGCGAACGGACGAGCCGTCCAGCCCGAGGCGGCAGTGGTGTAGTCCAGGAAGGTCGCGCCGGAGTTGGCGAGAGCGATCGAGGTGAAGGTCGCGCCGCCCGGAACCGTCGAGTTGCTCGCGAAGGTGTTTTCCGAGTTGGTGTAGCCCGCCTTGAAGGTGTGCGTGCCCCAGGACGTGTCCAGGAAGTATTCCAGGTTCACACCGAACTCTGCACGATCGCGATGGGTTTCGCTGTTCGAGCCGAAGCCGCCCAGCGAGCGCTGGGCCAGGGTAGAGCCGGCCCCACGGAAGGTCACGTTGTCCCGGACCGATTGATCGGCCGCCAACTGGCTGACTTCGCCTTCGTGCTTGAAGTAGTAGGCGTTGACCAGCAGGTCGTTCCAGGTGCGAGTGTAGTCGAACCGGTAGTTGTCGCCGCCCTGGATTTGGGTGCGGTCTCGATTGTTCAGCACCGTCGGGTTCGAGGAGCCTGAGATTTCCGTCGGGTCGCTGAAGAAGCTGGCGCTCAGCCGATCATCGTCGGTCACCTGCCAGGTGAGCTTGCCGAAATAGAGCTCGGAGTCGTTGGAGACGGAACGGCGAACGGCGCCGGTCGTCGGATCCAGGACTTCGTCTTCACGATGCTTCTTCTGGTACGAACCGAAGAACCACAGGCGATCGCGCAGGAGCGGGCCGCCCAGGGTGACAGCCGAATCGTATGTGCTGAAGCCGCCCGAGGTCCTGTGCTGGTCGTTGGCGACCAGACCATCGTTCTGGAGGTAGTAGTTTAGCGAGCCGTGCCAGTCGTTCGAACCCGACTTGGTGACGACGGTCGAGATCAGGCCGGAACCACCGGCGTACTGAGCGGGAACGCCGCCCACGATGACCTGTTGTTCCTGAATGATTTCAGAGTTGAAGTTCGAACCGAAGGTGCCCGTGGCCGGGTCGGTCACGTCCACGCCGTCCAGGTAGTAGACGTTGTCGGTCGAGGTGCCGATGGTGCCGCCGACGTCCGAATAGTTGACGCCCGAGCGCGACGAGGGGTTGCCGCCGCCCGGCTTCACGCCCGGGATCAGCTGCAGGTACGACTGGTAGCTACGGCCGGTAGGCAGAGATTCCACGACGTCCAGCGTCAGGGTGGTGCCGACGGTGGCCGAGGTCACGTCGATGGCGGCCAGCGAGGTGCCGGTCACGATGATGTCGTCGACGTTGCTGGCGTTCGACGGGCCCGTGCCGCCGATCAGCACGTAGCCGAGCGACAGGTCACGGCCGGTGACGACGGCGACGTTCTGGGCGCTGAAGTCCGAATAGCCCGCAGCCGAGACGGCGACGGTATAGTTGGTGGCGGGGTCCAGGTTAGCGATACGGACGCGGCCGTCGGCGTCGGTCACGCCGGAGCGGCGCACCAGGCTGTCCGGCGAGCTGACCATCACGGTCGCGCCCGACAGGGGGCCGTTGTCACCGGTCACGGCGATACGCAGCGAGCCGGTCTGGCTCTGGGCCAGAGCGGTGGTCGGCGCGACCAGGGCGACCACGGGCAGGGCTGCGAGAGCCGCGAGGGCTACGCCGCCCATCATCGTGGTGGCGAGCATGCGCTGCCGAATGGATTGGATTCTCAAAATCGTTCTCCTGAAACGATGGCGCAGCCCTCCGCCGCACCCACTGGTCATCGCGCAACTCTAGTTGTCGCAGGACTGGTGCGACGATAGGCCCGATGAACTTTGAAGCGCCACCGCTATTACCTCTGTGTAATGTTTCAGCCCCATCAGTGTCGCATTCAGGACACGTTAACTCCGTCCCGACTTCACCTTCAGGTCACCGAACCGAAAGGCCCCCATCATGTTCTCACCCCGCCCTCTAGCCCCGGGCATCTGGGCCGCCCCGCAGATCGCCTTTGAGGATTTGGCCGAGGTCCAGGCGATGGGGGTGCGTCTGGTCATCAACAACCGTCCGGACGGCGAGGAGGCGGGTCAGCCGTCCTCCGCCGAGATGGAAGGCGCGGTCCGGGCGGCGGGGCTGGACTATGTCCACGCGCCCGTGGCGGGCATGCCGGGGCCGGACGCAGTCCGCGCCATGGCCGCTGCGCTGGAGGCCGGCGAACCCGTCTTGATGTATTGTCGATCGGGCACGCGCTCGACGGTGACCTGGGCGCTGGCGATGCGGGCGCTGGATCGGGCCGGGCCGGACGCGTTGCGGGAGGCCGCCGCGAACGCCGGCTACGACCTCAGCCGGCTGCCGCTCTAGGCTCGGGCCCCCTAGCGCTGGCCTCTTTAGCGCTGGATCGCCACCCGGGTCGCGTAGGGAATCGGTTCAGGATCGCCGCAGGACGCGAGTACAAGTTGCGCCGTCATGAGACACAGGATCGCCGCCGCGATGGGCTGGAGCCGATTTGAGACAGTGAAGACGATGCTGCGGGTCACTGGGGACGCTCCGGGAGGGATTTACCTCTCGTTAAGGCAAGGTCTGCGCCGGTTTTCGGAGACCCCGTCGTGATCCCGTTCGTGCGCGCGTTCGACTTCGCCTACGGACGGCGCGATCAGGTCTCGCCGCTGATCCAGCGCGTGATCTGCGACAACCCGGGGCCGTTCACCTTCACGGGGACAGGAACCTACATCGTCGGGCGGCCGGAGGACGGCGCGTCGGTCGCTGTGATCGATCCGGGACCGATCGACGACTCGCACCGGGGGGCCTTGCTGGCCGCGGTCGAAGGCCGGACCGTCAGCCATGTGCTGGTGACCCACACCCACCGCGACCACTCTCCCCTCGCCCGGCCGTTCGCCGATCGGGTCGGGGCGCCGGTGCTGGCCATGCGCCCTCCGGCCCGCCAGACCCATGCGTCAGGGACGCTGGACGAGGAGGAGGATGAGGTGTTCGCGCCCGACACGATCCTGTCAGGCGGCGAAAGGATCGCGGGCGACGGCTGGACGATGGCGGCCCTGGCGACGCCGGGGCACGCCTCCAACCACATGGCCTTCGTGCTGGAGGAGGAGAACGCCCTGTTCTGCGGCGATCACGTCATGGGCTGGTCAACGACTGTGATCGCGCCGCCGGACGGCAACATGTCGGCCTATATGCGCAGCCTGGACGCCGTGATCGCGGCGGGGTTTTCGACCCTGTGGCCGACGCATGGGGCGCCCGTCACCGACGTCGCGCCCTTCCTCGCCGCCTATCGGGCGCACCGGCTGGAGCGCGAGGCCCAGATCCTGACCCGCGCGCGCGCGGGAGACCGGACGATCGCGGCAATGGTGCCGACCCTTTACGCCGCCGTCGATCAGCGGCTGTGGCCGGCGGCGAGCCTGTCCGTGCTGGCCCACCTGATCAAACTGGTCGACGAAGGCCGGCTGACCGTCGACGAGGCCCCGGGGCTCGGCTCGACCTACGGCGCAGCCTGAAGCGCGGCGATCAGCGTGGATGCGATCCGGCAGGTTGCGCCGCCGTCGGTGTGGGCATAGCGCGCCACGACCCGGACGTCGGTGCGATCCGGCCGGATGCGGATGACCGCCTCGTGCCCCATGCCGAACCAGAAGCCGTCGCGAACCCCGCGTGAGCGGAACAGCTGGGATTCGGTGACCGAGAAGCCTGCGGTCTGAAGCGCATCGGTGGCCCGTTCCGGCGCGACCTGGGTCATGACCGCCATTGTTCCCGGACAGGCCTGGGGCGATCCGGTCACGCCCGCCACCGCCGGGGGCTCGGTCAGGTCGGTGGAGACGTCGAGCGGCCCCGCAAGCGCGATGGCTCGGGACTGGACGAAGAAGGCGGCCGAGACGACGGCGCAGACGATCACGATGGCGACGCTGATCAGACCCAGCCTGCGGAACTGCGGCAGGGACAGCACCAGCGACAGGATGGCGAACGCCAGCGCCGCCCATGACACGATCTGGGCGACCTGGATCGCCAGCAGGTCCAGACCGAAGTCCAGTGAGACGATGCCATTGCGCGTCAGCAGAAGCGCGATGAACGTGATCAGCGGAGCCAGCACGGCCAGCCCCATGGCGACCCGCACCTTGGCCATGCCGCCCTTCAATCGCGGTCGCGGGCCTCTGGCCATGGCTCAGCCTCGCTCGGGCGCGACGGCGGTGGGCAGCCGATAGTCTTTCAGCTGCTCTCGCAGGGTCTTCTTGTCGATCTTGCCCGTCGCGCCCAGCGGGATGTCGTCCACGAAGACCACGTCGTCCGGCATCCACCATTTGGCGATCTTGCCGACCAGGAAGTCGAGATGCTCCTGCTTGTCCTGGGCCTCGCCAGGCTTCAGCTTGATGACCAGAACGGGCCGTTCGTCCCATTTGGGGTGGGCCGCGCCGATGACGGCGGCCAGTTCGACCTTGGGGTGGCCGACGGCGATGTTCTCGATCTCGATCGAGGAGATCCACTCGCCGCCCGACTTGATCACGTCCTTGGCCCGGTCGGTGATCTGCATGAAGCCGTGCTCGTCGACGGTCGAAACGTCGCCGGTGTCGAAGAAGCCCTCGTGGTCGAGGATGTCGCCGCCCTCGTCCTTGAAATAGCCCTTGGCGATGGTCGGGCCCTTTATCATCAGGCGGCCGAAGGTTGTACCGTCGTGCGGCATCACCTGACCGGCATAGTTCTTCAGCTTCAACTCGACACCCAGGGGCGGAATACCCTGTTTGACGCGCCACTTCATGCTCTCGTCGTAGGGCAGGGCCTCAAGCTCGGGCGTCAGGTTCGACAGGGTGCCGATGGGAGAGGTCTCGGTCATGCCCCAGCCCTGGACCACATCGACGTCGAACTCATCGTGGAAGGCCCGGATCAGGCTCTCCGGCACGGCCGAGCCGCCGATCAGCACCTTCTTGACCGATGGGATCTTCAGATTGTTCTCGCGCAGGTGGGTCAACAGGCCCTGCCAGACGGTCGGGACGGCGGCCGAGAAGGTGACCTGTTCAGTCTCGATCAGCTCATAGATGGCCGCGCCGTCCATCCGCGCGCCCGGCATGATCAGGCGCGCGCCCGAGGCAGGACCGGCGAAGGCGATGCCCCAGGCGTTGGCGTGGAACATCGGCACGACCGGCAGGATCACTTCTTTCGGCGTCGCGCCGAGGACCGTGGTCTGCATCCCCATCAGGGTGTGGATGAAGTTGGACCGGTGCGAATACAGGACGCCCTTGGGGTTCCCCGTGGTGCCCGAGGTGTAGCAGAGACCGCAGGCTGTCAGTTCGTCGAACCCGCCCCAGACGCACTCATCGGAGACGCCCGACAGCAGTTGCTCGTAGCATTCGGCCTTCGGCAGTTTGGTTGCCGGCATGTGCCATTCGTCGGTCATGACCACGACCCGCTCGACGCTCGGGCAGTGCGGCAGCACCGCTTCCAGCAGCGGCACGAAGGTCAGGTCGACGAAGATGATCCGGTCTTCGGCGTGGTTGATGATGTAGATCAGCTGTTCGGGGAACAGGCGCGGGTTCAGGGTGTGGCACACGGCGCCCATGCCCATGATGCCGTACCAGACCTCCATATGCTTGCCGGTGTTCCAGGCCAGGGTGGCGATCCGGTCGCCCGGCTTCACGCCCCAGTCCTTGAGCACGTTGGACACCTTGCGGGCCCGGCTGTGGATCTCGGCATAGGTCGTGCGGACGATCGGTCCCTCGACCGAACGGGTCACCACTTCACGATGGCCATGCCAGTTCTTGGCATGGTCCAGGATACGGTCGACCGTCAGCGGCCAGTCCTGCATCAAACCGAGCATCGCATTCCCTCATTGCTCCGGCTGGATGCGGAGCTTGCCATCACGCTAGCCGAGGTGACCGGCGATAAGCAACGTGACGCTAGGTCACCCTGAGCCCGGGCTACGAACACCCGTCCAGGCTTTGCCGTTGCACCCGCCCGACTTTTGCCGTCTGTTCCCGCCCCTGAAACACCGTAAGGATGCCCGGTCATGCGTATCGCCCCTCGCACCGCCCTCGCTCTCGCTCTCGCCGCCTTGGTGGCCGTCGCCGCGTGCGACCGATCCCAGGCCCCTGCCGCCGCGGCCCCGACCCCGGCCGACCCTGTGCGCGCGGAAGGCCCGGCGCTTCCGGCCCAGTCGATTGGCGGACTGGCCATCGAGGGCGAAGGCCTGCGCATCTTCGACGCCGCGGGCGCCCCGCGCGCCCTGCCCTTCGAGACGCCCCAGGCCACGGTGATCGCCGCTGTCGCCGCATCGGTCGGCGGTGCGGCGCCGGAGGTCATCACCAACAGCGAATGCGGCGCCGGCCCGGTCCAGTTCGCCCGGTTCGCCAACGGCCTGCAACTGGCCTTCCAGGACAGCAAGTTCGCCGGCTGGACCCTGGACCAGGAGGGCCTCAGCACGGTCGACGGCGTCGAGGTCGGCATGAGCCGCGCGGCTCTCAGCGCCAACCGCACCGTGGAGATGCAAGAGGATTCGACGCTCGGAGCCGAGTTCTCGGCGGGCGACATCAGCGGCTTCTTCGCCTCGACCGCCGCGGACAGCCCGGTCACCAGCATGTATGCCGGACTGACCTGCTTCTTCCGCTAGGTCTCGCGGGCCTCTAGAAGGCCCGCCATGACCATTCTGATCGCGATCACCGGCGGCTCCGGCTCGGGCAAGTCCACTCTGGCCGAGGCCCTGCTGACGTCGCTGCCGCCGGGCGTCGCCGCCCTTATGCGCGAGGACTCCTACTATCGCGACGCCGCGTCCCTGCCCGGCTTCGACGCCGCGACCTTCGACTTCGACGACGTCGCAGCGCGCGATCACGACCTGCTGATCGACGACCTCACCCGGCTGAAGGCGGGCAAGCCGGTCACGGCCCCGGTCTATTCCTTCATCCACCACGGCCGCGAGCCCGACGGCGAGGCGATCCCGGCCGCGGCCGTCGTGATCGTGGAAGGGACTCATGTTCTTTGCACCCCGGCGCTGGCGGACCTGTTCGACATTCGGGTCTTCGTCGACACTCCCGCCGACATCCGTTTCATTCGCCGCCTGCTGCGCGACCAGGCCGAACGCGGGCGCACGGCGCAGTCGGTGATCGACCAGTATCTGAAGACGGTGCGACCCGGGCATGAACGGCTGACCGAGCCCTCGCGGACCCGCGCGGACTTCATCATCGCCGACGCGACGGCGGCCGTTCGCCTTGACGATCCGCAGGCCGTTATCCGGCTGGCGGCGCCAGTTCTGGCCCATCCGCTGCTGGCGCGTCTGAAACCTGTCGAAACCTGACGATATCCTCGCCGATCGTCCCCGGCCGCAGCATATCCGCTATCGCTGACGGCCTTATGCAATCACATGCAGAATTCGAACGGGGCGGCGCGAGTGCGCTGCCGGGCCCGAAAACCGACCCGAGGCGAGACAATATCGTCCGGGAGGCGCGACGCCATTTCATGTCGGAGGGCTATGCGGCGACGCGGATCGAGCCGATCGCCCGGGCGACCTCCGTTTCGACGGCGACGCTATATGGCTACTTCCCGTCCAAGGCCGATCTGTTCGCGGCGGTGATCTCCAGTGCGTCGGACGACTTCTCCGAGCAGATGAAGAGCGTTCGCTGTGACGAGGGCGACGCGCGGACCCGGCTGACCCGGTTCGCCCTCGCCTATGCCGGCTTCATGGGCGATCCGTTCGTACGGTCGGTGTTCCGGCTGGTGATGGCCGAGCGCCCGCGCTTCCGCGACGTGGCCATGGGCTTCTTCGAGCGCGGCCGTCACGACTTCGGGTTGCCGCTGATGGAGGCGCTGACCGCCCTGGCCGCGAGCGGCGACCTGCGCTTCGAAAAGGCCTCCTGGTCCGCCGGTCAGCTCATGGGGATGATCGAGCACCCGGTCTTCTTCGTGCCCCTCGTCACCGGGGACGACGTCCAGGCCGCGCGCAGCCCGCAATCGATCGCCGAGGACGCGGTCGAAACCTTCCTCGCCCGCTACGGCGTCTAGACGTCAGGGCTGAAGCCGCTTCCGCGCCCAGCCGTCGCCGTCACGCGTGAACAGCAGCCGGTCATGCAGGCGGAACGGCCTGTCGCGCCAGAACTCCACCGTCTCCGGGAGCACCCGCCAGCCGGTCCAGCGTTCGGGGCGAGGCACGTCCTGACCCTCGAACCGCTCCGTCTCGCGCGCCACCGCCGCCTCTAGGTCGGCGCGTCTCGCCAGCGGCCGGGACTGGTCCGAGGCCCAGGCCCCGATGCGGCTCTCCCGCGCCCGGCTGGCAAAATAGGCGTCAGCCTCTTCGGTGCTGACCGGCTCCACCGCCCCTCGCACCCGCACCTGACGGCGCAGCGACTTCCAATGGAACAACAGGGCCGCGCGTGGCCTGGCGTCCAACTCGACACCCTTGGCGCTTTGCCGGTTCGAATAGAAGGTAAAGCCGCGCCCATCGACGTCCTTCAGCAATACCATCCGGCTGTCCGGCGCGCCGTCGGTATCGACCGTCGACAGGGCCATGGCGTTGGCGTCGTTAGGCTCATGCCCCCTGGCATCGGTCAGCCATTCTATGAACAGGCCCATCGGCTCCTCACGCTCGAAGACCATCTCGTCGCCGTTGGCGGCCAGGGCGGCGGCATAGTCGCGGGCGTACTCTTCGCGCGTCGGGCTGGGCGGTATGGCGTCGTTGGTCATGCCGCGCCTATAGCAAGGCTTGGGCCGACCTGCACGGTTAACCCGGCATTGACCATGGCGACGGCCTATAGAGCGGATGATCGCGCCCGGCCCCAGTCTGAACGAAGCCTTCGCCGTCCTGGGCCTGCACGGTCCGGCCGAGCAGGCCGCCGTGACGCGCGCCTTCCGCCTCGCGGTCAAGAGCGCCAGACCCGACCAGCCCGGCGGCGACGCCGACCGCTTCCGCCGGGTCATCGCCGCCTATCGCCTGATCCAGTCCGTGGGCCCCGCCCGCGCCGCCCTCGCTGCGCCCGTCCAACGCCCCGTCGCGCTTCCGGTCGTGGGCCTGACCCCGCTGCAGGCCCTCGCAGGCGCCCGCACGATGCTGCGCCTCGGCGACAGACAGCTGCGCGTTCATGCCCCCGCCGGAATGCGGACCGGCGAACATCTTCGACTGAGGGCTGCGGCGCCGGACGGCTCCGACCTCTATCTGCCGGTGCTGATCCGCGCAGCCGACGGTCTCGCCGCCATGGGCGACGACCTCTACATGAGCTGGCCCGTGCCCGAGCGGCTGCTGGCCGACGGCGGCCGTGTCGAGATCGAGACCCATGCCGGGGTTCGCGGCGCCTGGGTCGCGCCCGGCCTGACCGATCCGGTCCGTCTGCGGCTGCGCGGTCTCGGCCTGCCGGCGCGCGGCGCGCGGCCGGAGGGGCATCTGTTCGTGTCGCTGAAGCCGTCCGAGGACGCCCCCTCGGCCGCCGAGGACCTGCTGGCCCGATTCACCCGCGTCTGGACGCCGGACCGCCTGGCGGCCTAAGCGGGAGCCGCGATGTCTCACAACACCTTCGGCCACCTCTTCCGCGTGACGACCTGGGGCGAGAGCCACGGGCCGGCGATCGGCTGCGTCGTGGACGGATGTCCGCCGTTGATTCCGCTCACAGAGACGGACCTCCAACCCTGGCTGGACCGGCGCAAGCCCGGCGGCAGCCGCTTCGTCACCCAGCGCCAGGAGACCGACGTCGCCCGCATCCTGTCCGGCGTCTTCGATGACGGCGCGGGTCAGGTGACCACCGGCGCCCCCATCGCCATCCACATCGACAACGTCGACGCCCGCTCCAGGGACTACGGCGAGATCGCCCGGGCCTATCGCCCCGGCCATGCCGACCTGACCTACCAGACCAAATACGGCGTCCGCGACCATCGCGGTGGCGGTCGCTCCTCCGCGCGCGAGACCGCCAGCCGCGTCGCCGCCGGGGCCGTGGCCCGTCGGGTGCTGGGCGACGGCATCGTTGTCCGCGCCGGGGTCGTTCAGTTGGGTCCTCACAGGATCGCGCCCGAAGCGGTCGATTTCTCGGCCGTTTACGACAATCCCCTTTTCGCCGCCTCGGCCGAGGCCGTGCCGGAGTGGGAAGCCTACCTCGACGGGGTGCGCAAGGCGGGCTCCTCCATCGGGGCCGTCGTGGCGCTCGAGGTCACGGGCGTTCCTGCCGGTTGGGGCGCGCCCCTCTATGGCAAGCTCGACGCCGAACTGGCCGCCGCCATGATGTCGATCAATGCGGTCAAGGGTGTCGAGATCGGCGCGGGCTTTGGCTCAGCCGAGCTGTCGGGCGAGGACAATGCCGACCAGATGCGACTGGGCGAGGACGGCCAGATCGTCTTCGGTTCGAACAACGCGGGCGGCGTGCTGGGCGGCATCTCGACGGGACAGCCCCTGACCGCCCGCGTGGCCTTCAAGCCGACCTCCTCCATCCTCACGCCCCGCCAGACGGTGACCCGCGACGGGCTCGAGATCGATGTCCGCACCAAAGGCCGCCACGACCCCTGCGTCGCCCTGCGCGGCGTTCCGGTGGTCGAGGCCATGGCCGCATGCGTCCTGGCTGACGCCATGCTGAGGCACCGCGCCCAGGTCGGCTAACGGCCTGATCCGGAAGAGGGTGGTGCTGTTTTCCGCAAGAGCGGGCCGCAAAAGAGGGTCATCTTCCGTTCACCCTGTTCGGGCTAGATGCGCGCCATGATCCAGATGCTGTCCCGCACTGCCGCCCTCGCCGCCGTCCTGGCCGGTTCGCTGATGCTGCAGGGCTGTCTGGTCGGCGCCGTGGTCGGCACGGCCGGCGCCATCGTCGGCGGAACGGCCCGGGCCACGGGCGCGGTCGTCGGCGCCGGCGTCGACGCCGTCACCACCTCGGACGAGGAAACCCGCGCTCGCCGCGAGCGCGAACAGCGCGACTACGAGCGTGAGCAGCGCCGCTGCGAACAGCGCCGCGCCAACGGCCAGCGCTGCTGACGGCTGACCGGTGCGGAGGGTCGCAGCCGGCAGGACATCATTCGGCGAGCCAGACTTCGAACTGCTGCGGGGACACGCCGCGGATCGGGACCTCGACGGCGGACACATCTTCGCCGAGACAGCCTTCCAGCACGGTTATTAACGAGCCTGCGCCAACCGCGTCCTCCGGGCGGAAATATCTAAGTTCCGTTCGACCTGGCCCACGACCCAGCAGTTCGTAGGGGGGCACGTCGTAACCCATTGAACGCAGAGATCCCGAACACGCGCGATACATCGCTACCTGGCCTTCAGCGCGGATCTGAAAGTAAATTCGGCCGGGCGAAACGCGATCAGGTGCGGCCGAGGGCGGCGCTGCCGCAGGCGTCTCAATAGCCGCCTGTCCCAGGATTTCAGAAGCCTGGGCAGTCTCGCCGCCGTCGAGGCTCGACCGTGCCTCACGAACGGTCCGCTCAAGGCTCTCGACCTGCGTCATATCCCGGCGTCGTGCAGCGATTTCATGATCCAGTCGGGTAACCTCGGCTTGCAGGCGATCACGAGCCTGGCTCAGACTGATCAGACTGACTGCGAAGCCTCCCAGAATAGCCAGGCCGCCGAGCAGAAACGCGACGCCGATCCAGCGGGACCGGCTTGTCAGGGTCGCAATCTGCGCCGGAGTCAACGGAGGCTGATCGGTCATTCGGCCGCTCTTGCATGAGGCTTTACGATGCCCAGAAGAATGTCACGGCTGGCGTACCAGAGCTGCAGAACTCGGGCCTGGGTCACCGAGATAACCCCGGTCGGCGTCATCAGAAGGAGGAAATTAGTCACGCTGAGCTCTTCCGTAACCGTCCAGTAGATAGCCAGCCCGACCAGAGCGGCGGCTGAAACGACCGTTAGGTAAAGGTAGAAGCTCCGCTCGAGCTTGTTCTGCTTGTCCAGCAGGTTAACGATCGCCACGCGTTGCTTGAATGTGAGCGCCATGGGCTCCGATGCGGAGAGGGACGGCGACGGATCGGTCACGCTTCATTCCACGATAGGCTGTCGGTTCTCGATACCCGGACCGCTTTGGGAACAGGCGGCGGAATGGTCGCCGGCCATCGTGCGCCGACAAATCGGTCTTTGCCCACCCAGGCCAGAGAGACGCAGTCACTCTGGTTTCCACCCAGGATACGGTAGGCGTCCCCGTCTTCGCCGGCGTAGAAGCCAACATGTCCCAGTCCGCTCGACCGGGACTTCCGCCAGAAGACCATTACCGCACCGGCCGTGGGGCCGGTCTTGATACTAAAGCTCTGCCAGGCTCGGGCGGACAGAACATTTGCCGGCGTCGGCTCGCGATCCAGCGTCGATGTTATGCAATGAGCGACGAACAGGCCGCACCACGGTATGTCGTCGCCGGGGTAGTGAACGTCGATGTTCTGGGCCCAGTCCAGAATAGTCGGATTGGAGCCCGTACCCGGCTTCTCCTTCGTTCCGATCAGCCGGCGCGCCTCCTTGAACCAGACCAGACCGTCCTGCTCCAGGTCCTTGCCCGGAACAGCGCTGGGAAGCAGCGCTGCAATCTGATCGGACCCAGCACGCCATCCGGCGTCAAGCCGTGTCTGGTCTGAAACTCTTTGACCGCCGCCGCAGTCTGTCGGCCCCAGACTCCATCCAGAGGCCCTGGCCGGTAGCCAAGGTTCGCCAACGCGGTTTGGACTTCCAGGATTTTCATCATCGCCCCCCAGACTATCTGAAGGACAACCCCACGTAGTGTCAATCCACAAACACCGCCGTTATGCGTGAAGCCTTCAGCGATCAAAGGCCCGGAGCCCCCTGGGGGCCCGATTCGTCCTAGCGCACCCCGATGTATTTGTGCGTCTGGACGCTGAGCCGCCATTTCGGGTGGCGCAGGCAATAGTCCAGGGCCGCCACCGTATTGGCCGCCTGATCCGGTCCGTCCATGGGCTGAAGCCAGAAGCGTTCGAACTCCAGCTCGTCAAACCGCTCTGGCATGGCGAGCGCCTGCGGATAGACCAGTTTCAGCTCCTGGCCCGAGGTCTGGACCACGGGCGCGGCGGCCTTGGGACTGACGCAGATCCAGTCGATGCCGTAGGGCGCAGGCAGGGTGCCATTGGTCTCCACCGCAATATCGAAGCCGCGCGCGTGCAGGGCGGCGATCAGGGGCGAGTCCAGTTGCAGCAGCGGCTCCCCGCCCGTGCAGACGACCAGTTTCGGATCACCCTCGCGGCCGATCCACATCGACGCGACATGATCCGCCAGCGCCAGCGCCGTTCTGAACTTGCCGCCCCCGTCGCCGTCCGTGCCGACGAACTCGGTGTCGCAGAAGGTGCAGACGGCTGTGGCCCGGTCCTGCTCGCGTCCGCTCCACAGATTACAGCCCGCGAAGCGCAGGAAGACCGCCGGCCGCCCCGCCTGACCGCCCTCCCCCTGCACCGTCAGGAAGGTCTCCTTGACCGAATAGGTCATCGCGAGGCCAGCCACTCGCGCCAGCCGGCGGCGCGCAGCGCGCAGGCTGGGCAGTCGCCGCAGCCGTAGCCCCATTCGTGCCGGTGGGTGCGGTCTCCGCGATAGCAGGTGTGGGACTCTTCCACGATCAAATCGATCAGGGCGTCGCCGCCGATCCCGTGCGCCAGTTCCCAGGTCTGGGCCTTGGTCAGATCCATCAGCGGCGTCTCGATCGGCGACGGCTTGTCGAGGCCCAGGGTCAGCGCCCGCTCCATGGCGTTGATCGTGTCGCGTCGACAGTCGGGATAGCCTGAGAAGTCCGTCTCGCACATGCCGCCCACCAGAACTGCCAGCCCGCGCCGGTCCGCCAGCGCAGCGGCGCAGGTCAGGAACACCAGATTGCGCCCCGGCACGAAGGTGTTTGGCAGGCCCCGCGCGCCGCTCTCGATGGCGCGATCCGTGGTCATGGCCGTCTCGCCGATGGCGCCGAAGCCGGTCAGGTCGACGACATGGTCCGGCCCCAGCCGGTCCGCGAACCTGGGCAGGACCTCCATCATGCCCTCGCGCACCTTCAGCCGCGCGGCCATCTCGACCGCGTGCCGCTGGCCATAGTCGAAGCCGACCGTCTCGACCCGCTCGTAGCGTTCCAGCGCCCAGGCCAGACAGGTGGCGCTGTCCTGCCCGCCCGAGAACAGGACCAGGGCGTCGTGGGCGGTGTCGGTGATTTGGGCTTCGGTCATGACGGGCCTGCGGTCGGCCCAAAGGCCGCGCGCATCAGTTGGTGGGCAGGAATGGAAGGGTTGCCCGCCTTCTACACGCAACCGGGCGATCCGGCAAAAGCACTACCGCATAACTGGCGAAACGGACTGTTTTTGGACTTAACCCTTTTGCAAACGGTTATCCCGCATTGTCCACCGGTATCAGGGAGTTTCGGCCAGTATGCCGACGATCGAAGTTCTGACGGAACGCGCCGAGCCCGTGCTGCCGACGACCTTGGCAGCCGAGATCTTTGCACGCTTCCAGCGCGAGCCGGACACGCTCGTCATCCCCGTCGTCGAGAACGACCGCCCGGTCGGTCTGATCGAACGCAACGCCTTCCTCCTCAAGATCGCCGGTCCCTTTGGCCACGCCCTCTACGCCAATCGCCCCGTCTCCCATGCCATGGATCCGGAGCCGGCCGTCGTCGACGCCGGTGTCCGCATCGACGCCTTCTGCGACATCCTGATCAAGAGCGGCCAGGGCGCCCTGATGCGCGGGTTTATTGTCACGCGCGGCGGTCGCTACCGCGGCGTGGGCACGGCTGTCTCACTGCTTCAGGCCGTCAACGCGCAACAGCGCAGCCAGAATGCCGAACTGGCGGAACAGTCCCGCGCCCTGACCGACAGCCGTACCCAGGCCCTCGCCTCGGCCCGCGCCAAGAGCCAGTTCCTGGCCATCATGAGCCACGAACTGCGCACGCCTTTGAACGGCGTCCTCGCGGTCGCCGAACTATTGCGTCGCCAGCCGCTCAATGCGGCGGCCCAGGCCCACGTCCAGACGATCGTCGATTCCTCCGAGACGCTTCTGCGCATCCTTCAGGACGCGCTGGACCTCTCGCGCGCCGAGGCCGGCGAGCTGGAGATGAACCCTGTTCCGACCCCGCTGCGCGCCCTGGTGGACGACATCGAACAGATGTGGGCCCCGCGCGCGTCCCAGGACGCCGTCCGCCTGATGGTCGGCTATGAGGGCGACACAGAACTCTGTGCCGACATCGACGGCGTGCGCCTGAAACAGGTGTTCAACAACCTCATCGGCAACGCCCTGAAGTTCGCCCGCAACGGGGTGGTCGAGGCCAGCCTCAAGGCGTGGTCCGAGAACGGCCAGGTCCGCATGGAGGCCCGCGTCCGCGACGACGGTCCCGGCGTCGACGCCGACCGTGTCGACGCCATCTTCGAACCCTTCGTACACGGCTCCGGCCCCGACGGCGCGGGCCTCGGCCTGTCGATCTGCCGCCAGATCGTCGACCGAATGGACGGCCGCATCTGGGCCGAGAACAACGCCGGTCGTGGCGCCACCTTCGCCTTCGACGTCTTCGCGCCACTGTCGGCCCCGGTGGAGAATGAAGCCACCAATGTCTCGGCTCTCGCCGACCTGGAACTGCAGTCCAATCCGCACATCCTGATCGTCGACGACAACGCCACCAACCGCGTGGTCGCCCAGGCCCTGTGCGAGATGTTCGGCTGCTCGTCCGAAACCGCCGAGGACGGCGTCGAGGCGCTCGAGGCCGTCCAGGCACGACCGTTCGACCTGATCCTGATGGACATCAAGATGCCGCGCATGGATGGCGTCCAGGCGACCAAGGCCATCCGCGCCCTGCCCGGCCCGGAGCGCGACATCCCCATCGTCGCCCTGACCGCCAACGCCGACCCGGACGACGCCAAACACTATCTCTCGATCGGCATGGCCGCCGTGGTCGAGAAGCCGATCAAGCCGGAACGCCTGCGCATGGCCATGAACGCCGCCCTGTCTGAACCCGCAGAGGTCGAGGTCGCCGCCACGCCAGCCCGCAAGGGCCGCGCGGCCTGAGGGCCATCCCGATTGAACCCCGGCGAGGCCAGACCGGGGTGCAGGCGGCGCATAAGTCGATCAGACGACACAGTCCATTAACGGTTGCAGGCTCTATTGGGGCGCGACAGACTGCCATTCAACGCCTGCATCTTTCGGTTCAGCGCTGGACTGCCCCGGTCCTGTCGAAAGCACCAGAACGATGGGATGCGTCGCCGACAATCCAACTGCGGAAGACATTCTTTCGCCGATGCGAGAGATCGTAGTCGCCGCCGACGTCTTGACCAAGGCCCTGGACCGTCGATTGCGATGTGCCGACGGCAACGGGATTGGCTATTTCGGACTGCGCTTCATTTCCGATGCTGGCAGAAGCGGCCTCTCACAGATCGACCTGTCGCGGCTGGCCAGCATCTCACCCTCCGTCATCACCAAGCTGGTCGATGCTTCGGAGAAGTCCGGCATCGTTGTGCGCATCGCTCATCCGACAGATCGCCGTGTAAACATGATCACTTTGACAATGTTAGAGCGAACCCTGATCGATCAAATCGTCGCTGATCTGATGAACGAAACAGACTACTGCCTTCTGGCGGGCGGACAGCACGAATATCTCAAGACTCAGCTCTTGGCCCTGAAACAATCTCACGTGTCATTTCCCTAACGCTAAATTCTATTAAAATTTGCTCACTATGAATAGATCGTGAGTCGACATGATTGTGTCCAAAAAATATTAAATCTATCCAATTGATTCTCAAATCTATCGTTCTGTCGAATACGATTTTACGTGCCGACGTTTTTTTACTTAAGATGAATGCCAAACCCTTATATCTTGCGATGCCTCATGGAATTTTCCACTTGGCGAGTAAGGTTCTGAAATTGTGTTCTACCTTAACGCTGACGACTTTACGCCTGAACTGCGGGAGCTGGACCGTATGGCTTCGAGGCCCGAGAGGCTGCAGCCAGCGCATCTGAACGACTTCTCCCCCGAGGAATGGGCCGTAGTCCTGAT
>NZ_JAFCVJ010000025.1:0-38051 GCF_049896985.1 Brevundimonas sp. SL161
AGCTCAAACACAGCCGACGACTGGCTACCCGATACGACAAGACCGCCGACAGCTTCCTCGGCTTCGTCGTCGTCGCATCCATCCGACTGTGGATCAGACACTTTGTCCACACCACCTAGTGCGGGTCTGCTGCGCGGATATATCGAAAGCGTGCTCAACATCGCGAAAGTCAGCGGCCATCGATCTGGGGACAATCCTGCCGCATGGTCTGGGCACCTCGAACACATCCTGCCAGCTCGCCAACGTCTCAGCAGAGGTCACCATGCGGCGATGGACTTTGTCGAAGTGCCGTCGTTCCTGGCCCAGCTCAACGATAACCGTTCCACGGCAGCGAGAGCCTTGGAGTTCACGATCCTAAACGCTGCGAGAACAAGCGAGACGCTGAAGGCAGACTGGACCGAAATCGATCTTGAAAAGGCGCTCTGGACTATCCCAGCCATCAGAATGAAGGCGGCCAAAGAGCATAGGGTGCCGTTGTCCAAACCAGCGTTGGCCCTTCTCGCACAACTACCGTCCCGACGCGGTCCGGTCTTTCCAGGCATGAAGTTCGGCAAGCCTCTGTCCAACATGGCGATGGACATGATTCTAAGACGCATGGGGATCGAGGTAACGGTCCACGGATTCAGGAGCAGCTTTCGGGATTGGGCCGGCGAGATGACCAATACGCCTCGAGAAGTCGCCGAAGCTGCGCTCGCTCACACTGTCGGAAACTCAGCCGAGTTGGCCTATCGACGCGGCGATGCGCTCGCAAAGCGGCGCATCCTCATGGAGGATTGGGGGACGTACTGTGGAGTGACCGTCTGAGTTTCTAGAGATGTTCGTGTTGGTTGGGCCTCTTCATCGAGAGCCAGCTCAGAGTCTGTTCTGCGCCAAGAACGGTCATTGGCGCGCAGCCGAAAAGCAGACCTTGCGAAGGACCGGGTTGAGTTTGAAGCGACCAACGACCTGCGTCCGACCGGTTAGCGGACACCATCAGGGCCCGCGGACATCGGTGCCGCGCCAACAGGCCGGACAGATGACCGCACCCCGACAGATCTCAACATCAAACTTGATTCACCCTTGCAGCGCAGGGGCCATCCACAGATGACAGCGCTGATCCTTTCGCTCCGCCCTAGAAGGACTTCCGCAGGTTCACATACCAGTAGCGGCTGTAGGGGGTGTAGACGGTGCCCAGATAGCCGTCCGACGCCAGCGGGGGCTGCTCGTCGGTCAGGTTGCGCACGCCGACGCGAACCGCAGTGCCGTCCATCGCACCGCCCTGGTCGAACTCGTACTGGCCGTACAGATTGCCGGTGATCAGGGAGTCGATGACCCAGATCTGGTTCGAGGGGTCGAGCAGGAAGTCCTGTTCGACGCTGCCGGTATAGGAGGTGAAGGCCCCGACGGTGATGTTTTCGTAGCTCCATGTCGCCGACAGCGACCACTTCCATGCCGGGCGGCTGTTGTTGCGGATCAGGTCGCCAGCGCTGCCAGCGAATGAAATCAGCGGATCGAGCTGTCCCTCGGCCTTGGCGTCGATAAGCCCCTGGATGCCTGGCGATGGCTCCAGATAGAAGGTGAGCAGGTGCGAGACATTCAGATTGACGTTGAAGTCCCCCAAGCGCGTGCCGTGAAGGTTCCACATGGCGCCGAAGTCGAAGCCCTCGGCCGTCTGGGGTTGCAGGTTGTCGTACAGGTCCTTGACGTAAAGGATCTCGCCCGCCGGCGTCAGGCCCGTTCCGGCGAAGATCCTGATGTCATCGGCTGTAGGGGCGGCACGAACGACATTGGTGTTGGTCAGGCTCTGCTTGCGCAACAAATAATCCAACGTCAGCGCATTCTGGCCGCGGAAGACGCCGACCAGCCCGGTCTGTTCGACCCGCCACCAGTCCGCCGTGAAGGTGAAGTCTCCGATGCCTGCCGGTGAAAAATCGGGCTGGATCACCGTGCCGAAAGACAGGGTTTCGGATTCCTCCGGCTTCAGGTTCGGGTTGCCCGCGCGCTGTTCCGCCACCAGGCGGCGCACCCGGACGGTGTTGATCGAGGCGGTGTCGGCAAAGCCTGGAACCAGGGTGGGCGACGCGCCGCATCCCGCAAACGAGGCCATGGCCCCGCGACGGATCAAGGCTTCGCAATAGACCCAGTCGGTGCTGGAGTTGGAACGCGTTACGATCGTGGCGTTGATCTGCTCAAGGTTGGGTGCCCGGAATCCCTGGGCCCAGGAGCCCCGGAGGCGGATGCCGTCGACCATGTCCCAGGCCACGGCGACCTTGGGCTTGGCGATGTCGCCGAAGTCCGAATAGCGCTCGAAGCGACCGGCGATCTGGGCTTCCAGGCGATACACCAGGGGAATGTTCATTTCGGGCGAGACGATTGGCACGGCGAACTCGGCATAGGCCGAATACACATCGCGTTCGCCCGTGGTGTCCGGGCTCAGCGAAGAGTTTACGAGGTCGCTGTAAACGGAACCAGACGGGTCCGTGTAGGTGATCGTGCCGTCGATACGCTGGTCGCGGTCGTCCAGTTGGGTTTCACGACGGGCCTCGACGCCGGCGGCAAAGCCAAGATCGCCACCGGGCAGCCGGAACAGGTCCGGGCGCGACACCTTGAAGTCCCCGAGGGCCAGGGTGGTCTCGGAATATCGGCGCATCTTGACGCGGATGGCGTTGAGGGCCGCGGTGCTGCTGGGGGTTCCGTCGCCGAAGCTGAAGTTGTTCAGGTCGCCGCCGTTGAACGGATTGTAGGCATCGGCCGTTGACAGGGCGAGCTGCCTCTGGAGGGCGGTGTTGGAGACGTTGTCACTGATGTCTTCGGCGCTCGCTTCCGAATAGACGAGGGCGCTTTCCCAGTTCCATCCTTTCCAGTCTCCGCGCAGCCCGCCGAACAGTCGGTACTGGTCGTTGGTGACGTTGACCTCGATCGGACCGATGTCCTCGAAGCGATAGCCGCTGAGCAGAAGATCGACGCCCGCCGCAGGCGCCGTGATTCCGGTCAGCCGGTTCGGGTTCACGACCCCGTTGATCAGCGTGGCGCCGAAGGGATTGTAGAAGTTGGTCCTGGGGATCGTGACCACGACCGACGACAAGGTGCTGATAGGCGCCTGGAAGGCCGTGGTTTCGGCATGGTAGTAGCCAAATTCGCCGAACGCCTCGACGTTGTCGCTGACGTTGTACCTCCCGGTGAGGAAGGCGTTCAGACGCTTGACTTCGGGCACCACGGTAATGCCTTGGGCGGCGGCGTTGCTGAAGAGCCGCGGATCGATAACCGTGCCGGACCTCACGCAGATGCCGTCGGCGGCCGGGGCGGAACACCCCGTGAAGCTGGCGGGTTGCCTGGAGAAGGCGGTCAGGTTGGAAGTGGCGCCGGCCAGACGGACCGTTGCACCGGTCGGCCGGAACAGGCCCCAGGCGGTCAACGACGAGCGGCCGTTCAGCGTGGCGGCGTTCTCGAAACCGGTGCCGGCGAAGAGCGCGCGCCTGTCCAGGGAGGCGGTGTAGTCCTGGTCGGTCGTCTTGAGTTCAGACCGGTCATCGTAGTTCACGAAGAGCGAGATGTTGCCCTGTCCGTCGGCAATGTCGCGGCCGCCGTAAAGGCTCAGATTGGTTTCAGACAGACCGGTGCCCTCGGCTGCGCCATACTGGGCGGAGACCGTCAGGCCGTTCATGTCGTCCCGCAGCACGGTGTTGATCACCCCGGCCACCGCGTCCGCGCCATAGATGGCGGCGGCGCCGTCACGGAGAACCTCCAGGCGCCTGAGGCCGCTGACTGGTATGGCGTTGGTGTTGTAGGTCAGGACCGGAACGAGCTGCTCATTGGCCTGGGAGGTCGGGTGACCAACCACGCGCCGGCCGTTCAGCAGGACGAGCGTATTCCCGATTCCGAGGTTGCGAAGATTGACCGAGCCTGTGTCACCGCGCGCCGAGTTCGAGCTGGCGGGCAGGAATGAGGAGTTGAAGGTGACATCGCCCATCTGGGGAATTGATCGGAGCAGGTCGTCGCCCGAGGTCGCGGCCGTGGCCAGGATCTGTTCTTCGGACACGACCGTGACCGGAAGAGCCGCCGTAACCCTGGCACCGCGAATCTGCGATCCCACGACAATGACCTCCTCGACCTCCGTTGCCTGTTCCGGAGCCTCCTGGGCGAGTACCGGCGCCGCCGAGCCCGCCATTATGATGGCGGTCGTCGCCAGCATGAACGACCGGGTCGAGCGACGAGACAAGGACAGGCGCATGAACTTAAATCCTGAGGCTTGAAATGGCCGCCCCGATTTCCCTCCGGGCGGCCATCATAAAATCCGGGCGGTCGCCCGTCCTGGAACACGACCACCGAGTGACGTCGCGTCTCCGAGACGAGGACTAGAAGCCGCCACATTCAGCACGTCAATGGTGGAGGTTGAAAATTGTCGGCGTTTAAAAAGATCTCGCTGTCACAGGCGCGCTATGCCCCGCGAGCAGCATTTTTTGCCGAGATCTGGCGTCCCTGCGCGAAAATGAGGTGGCTTTCAAAATCTAGCTGATCAATCCTCAGCCCGTTTTTCGAACAATTGTGGCAGGAATCATTATGTCGAGCGGACGATCGAGGCTGCTGATCCTGGCCGCTGCGGCCATGGTATTCTCTGGACACGTCCTCGCTCAGGAGGTTGCGGCACCGGTTCGTCCCGGAGCGGGTAGCGGCGGCGATGTCGTCAGCTACGGCCAGATCCACAGCCCCACGATCGGTCGCGGCGGCATGGTGGTCAGCCAGAGTGTTCTGGCCACCCGGGTCGGCGTCGAAATCCTGAGGCGCGGCGGCAATGCGGTGGATGCGGCCGTGGCCGTGGGGTTCGCGGAAGCTGTTGCCCTGCCGCGTGCGGGAAACATCGGCGGCGGCGGCTATATGCTTATCCATATGGCGGCGACGGACGAACGTCCCGCGGCAGACCTTGCGATCAACTACTATGGCGTGGCGCCGCAGGCGACGACGCCGGATCTGCTGCTGGACGACAACGGCAGGTTTGATCGCAGCGCGCCGTCAGGGTTCCGCAATGTTTCCGTTCCCGGCACGGTTATGGGGATGTGGGAAGCGCATAGGCGGTTCGGCAGACTGTCCTGGGCCGAAGTTCTGGCGCCGTCGGTCGAGATGGCGGAGGGGGGAGTTGTCCTGTCCGATGGGGAGGCCGCCGCGACGGCGGGACGGGCCTCGGTTCTGGCGCGGGATCCCGGCGCCCGCGAAGCCTACCTCAAGGCCGATGGCACGCCCTACCAGGCTGGAGAGTTGTTCCGTCAGCCGCAACTGGCCTGGAGCCTTCGCCAGGTTCAGGCAAACGGACGAGACGGCTTCTACCGGGGGGAACTCGCCCATCGCATCATTCAGGGTGTTCGCGCGGGCGGCGGGATCATGACGGAGCAGGATCTGGCAGATTTCCGCGTGGTGGTGTCGGAGCCGATCTGGTCGACCTATCGGGATCACCGGATCGCGTTCATGCCGCCGACGGCGTCGGGGGTCAGCGTGGCCGAAACGCTGAACCTGCTTGAGCATTTCCCGATGCGCGAGCTTCGCTGGGGCAGTGTGGACAGCCTGCATCTGATTTCCGAAGCGATGAAGATCAGCTCGTCCGACCGGCGACTGATCGGCGGCGAGCCGCAATGGACCACTCCGGCGCAAGGCCTGGCCAGCAAGGCCTTCGCGGCAGAACGGGTGAAGCTCATCTCGATGGACAGTTCGCTCTCTGCCGACGCCATCCCGGAGGGAAATCCCTATGCCTACGAAAGCCAGGACACGACCCACTATTCGATCGCCGATGCGCACGGCAACGTGGTCAGCAATACCTTCACCCTGTCGAACTCTTATGGCGCGCATGTCGCCGCGCCCGGGACGGGCATCCTGCTGAACAACTCGCTGGACAATTTCGCCTGGGGCAGCGCGGACGAGAACACCATCGCCAACAGACCCGCTCCGGGCAAGCGGCTGGGATCAACCATCACGCCCATGATCGTGTTCGACGATGAAAAGCCTTGGCTGGTCACAGGGACGCCGGGTGGCAGCTACATCATCGCGACGATGGTGCAACTGGTCGTCAACGTCATAGATCATCAACTGAATATCGCTGAGGCAGCCATGCGTCCGCGGCTGAACCAGGGCGGAGGCGACAGCCCACTGGAACTGGAAGGCGGATTCTCGCCGGACATCGAGCCTTTGCTGGAGGCGCGGGGGCATGAGATTCGACCCTCAATGACCATGGGCAGTACCCAGTCGATCATGATCAAAGGCGACCGGTTCTTCGGCGCCGCCGACACGCGCAGGCCGGACGCGCTGGCTCTGGGAGTTCGGTGAGGGACTGCGCCGCCTTGGCACTCGCGGCGCCGTTTCATGGAATGGGGCCTAAAGGCAAAGAGGGGATTGCGGGATGACCGGGTCTGGCACTGAGCCGCCCCCGGTCCCGTTCCAGGCGCATGTCCGCTGTCCACACCATGCGGCGGTTCCGGAGATCTGCTTCCGGGACATGGCGGTGAGTGTCCGGTTTCGAGCCTGATGCCAATGTCGCAATCCGACCCAAAGCGGTTGTCGGGAACGTCCGCTCCCGGTAGCGACCTGCGGGCCCCGCTCAGGCCGTGTCTGCCAATACCGCGAGCCAGCCGATGACCAGTTTAGTTTCGTCGCGGATCACGATCTTAAACTGTTCGCCCGCCCATATGCGCGCGACTCGAACTAGGGATAGTTCAGAAGCGATTTCTGCGGCCATAACTTTGGCAGCTTGATCGTCGGCGAGGATTTCACCTTTGTCATCAATGACGTGTTCGCGGTCTAGCGTATCGAAGTAATATCGGGGCATTTTCCAACAATCGTCGAAGCTGAAAACTGTTCCTAAGTCTGCCGCCCGACATAAGCTCCTGAATGGCGTTGACGCGTTCGCGGACCGCATTATGGGCAGTCATCGCGACGGCGTTGGCAGGGTCAGGAATGTCGGCTATTGGGCGACGTGTATAAGACCGCTGCCTAGCCGAAACAGTCAATCACGGATCAGATCAACCCAGGACTCTCGTTATGGCCGGATGAGAAACGGGGGTCAGGTCATCTCCATTCCTCTCGCGGCGACCGTGCTCTTCTGGCTATGAAGTCCTGAGCTCAAATCTTGATGTCAAGAACATAAGATCGGTATGGCAACGCCTGAAATGCCTTCGTCTTTTCCAATAGGTCGGCCAACCCACTGTTGTCGCGCAACACCGCCCTCAGCTCCGAAAGCCGGGCTGTGTCGGCTGCTAATATATCTGGACGAGATGCAACGGGTTACATTGGCGCTATGCTTTCAAATGACACTGTATTTCGAATGTATTTGTGACGTCCCTGATGACGACTGCTCCAGAAAGGCTCGTTAGGCGGAGGTGGTCCACACACTCACGTCCAACGGCTCAATCCGGGCGGCGGCAGCGCCAAGCACGGCGAACAGTTCGGCCACGTCGATGGGCTTTTTCAGAACGCCATCAACTCCGGCCGCGTGATAGCGGTGGACATCTGCCTCAAAGACGTTCGCGGTCAGCATGAAGATCGGCATCACACCGGCGTAACCGGTCAACGCTCGTATGCCGCGGACGGCGGTGACGCCGTCCATGCGCGGCATGTTGGCATCCATCAGGATGATGTCGAAGACGCCAGCGGAGATGGCCTTGACGGCCTCCTCACCGTCTTCGACCAAGCTCAGCTCGACGTCTAGGGGGTCGAGCAGCACCCGCAGAACGTGCCGGTTGGCGGCGTTGTCTTCAGCCGCCAGGATGCGCAGCGGACGGTGGGACTGGGTGGCCGGGGGTTCTTTCGGGATAGGCCCAGACACCATGCTGCCGACGTCAGCGGGGAATTCAAACCAGAATCTGCTACCGCCAGCTGTGGTGGGGTCATGTCCGATGGTCCCGTTAAGGCTGGCGATATTGCCGGCGCAGATGGCCAAGCCCAGCCCCGCGCCCCCGGCTTGGCGGCCTGCATCCGTCTGCTCGAACGCCTGGAATATCCTGGCGCGGTCTGCGGGGACGATGCCCGGTCCTTGATCGATGACCTCGACAGAGACCATATACCGCCCTTCCTTTCGCCGAGCGCCCACTGCCAGGACAACCTGACTATCGGGCGGCGAGAACTTTAGGGCGTTGGACAACAGGTTGATCATCGTCTGCTCGACCTTCCCCAGGTCAGAGACGATGCAGCAATCGTCGGGCAGCGCGCCGAGTGCGGTGACCAGCTCGACGCCGAGTTCCTGGGCTCGCGGCCTCCAGACCCGCGCGGTCGCCTCGATCGTGCGGCGCAAATCGAAGACCTCGACCTGAGGAGACATCTTGCCCGCCTCGATCTGGGCTAGGTGCAGGACCGCGTTGAGAAGCCGCATAAGCATTCCGCCGGACTCCAGCACGCCGTTGACCAGGGTCTGCTGGTGGGGACTGAGCGGCGTACGAGCCAAGCCTTCCGTCAAGCCGAGGACGGCGTTCAAGGGTGTGCGAACCTCATGGCTGGTCACCGCGAGAAAGACAGACTTGGCCCGGTTAGCCGCCTCGGCGACGACGCGCTGGGCCTGCGCCTCCCTGCCAGAGCGCACCAGCTTGGCGTTGCGGACCTTGGCCTCCGCCTCGGCGCGGTCGCGTTCGATCACTCTTCCGAGTTGGGCGCCGATCTGCGTCATGATCCGAAGCATGGATTCGTCAGGCTTCTCGACCTTGTAGGAACAGAACTCCAAAACGACGGCGACCTCCTCTCCGACCAGGACCGGGAAGCCGAAGGCTGCACGTAATCCGCAGCGCTTGGCGGCTTCGGCCCGCAGGAAGGTCGCTTCGACGGTCGCGTCGGTGACCCAAATGGGCGCCTTGTCCGCCATGACCCGGCCGGGAAGCCCCACGCCAGCGGGAAAGGTGCTTCTTTCCGAGATTTCGCAGAACTCGGGCTCGTCAAGCGCCCACCAGAGCTTCTCCGACGCCATCACGGCGCCGCGCCCCCTCCCCCGCCGGACATAGGCATGACCGACTGGCCAACCGGTGAAGCGACAGACCTGTTCGAGGGTGATCTTCAGAGCTTCGGCGGGACTCTGGCAGAGGTTGCAGGCTGCTGCGATGGTTTCCAGCAGCTGCAGCCGCTCAGCATGGACGAAGAGCTCTCTCGTGCTTATCTCGGCGATTGCTTCAGCGGCCAAGCGAGTGGCGTGCTCTCGCTGCAGGCGCCGCTCCAAGCGGTCAAGAAGGTCGCTACGGTCTTGCATGATATGACCTCATGCGACCGCCAGTTGCGGCCATCGGATATGGAAGACACAGGCCGCATCGCCCTTGTCGATGCATTGGGCATGCTGGAACTCGATGTTCTCGCCGTAGTAACTGCCGGCCCCTTCAGTGAAGCCTTGCGCCAACGCGCAGAGCCGCCGGGGCGATCGGTAGTCCATCCTCAGGCTGCCGTCCGGCTGCTCGCTGAACGGGAAGTAGGGGCATTGTGTGCCTGCATAGAGCTTGCGGACCTCGACGTGGATTATGTCGTTAACACTGAGGATGAAGGAGCGGGCCGAGGCATGCCCCTGGAAGAAGCCTGGATAGCGTTGGGCCAGGAGCGGCATAGCCTGCTGACCGAACCAGCGCAGCACCGCCGCTGGTGGCAGCCCGAGCATTTCCGATGTGGCGCCGACCAGGGCGGTCATCTCGCCGTCGGAATAGCTGCCAACTGAGGTATAGACGCCATCGACGCCAGCGGCGTCGATAAGTTCGTCCCAAACGTCTTCGCCGTGGCCCTGGGTGACGACCTCCTGCAAGAGGTTAAAGACAATTCCCATCATATCCCCCTCCAATTCTAATTCATTAGAAGCATCAGTATCGAGTTAGGAATCAATTCTTCTACGCGGTCTTTTACTGTTAATCGGCACCTATGAGGGGCTCAATAAGGTGATCGCGTCCCTGATTTGATCAAATACCGTGATCGACATCTCTGAGTTATATTCATCATTGTATTCGTTGTTCATTCTCGGAATCGATCTTTTCAATCGGCGGCATCCAGCTGACATGTGAGGCCCCGCAAGGCGCTGTCAGGGAAACTTTTGAAGGCTGTACTTGGTGTGCATCCCCCGTTGGGCAACGATCAAAAAGCCGAGCAAATTCTGCGACAGGCTCATCCTCTGCCAGCCTGCTGAACTCGCCCCCTTAGTGCGAAATTCAACCAATGGCACCAATTGTGGTTTTAACCTGACAGTGCCAGCGCAGGGGCCATCCACAGATGACAGCACCCGCGCCGGGATGACGATGGTCAACCTGCCGACCGCCGGGGTGGACTATCACGCGCCCTTCGGCGGCACGAAGAGCTCCAGCTACGGCTCTCGGGAGCAGGGCTTCGCCGCGGTCGAGTTCTTTACCCAGATCAAGACCGCCTACACGGCGGCGGGTTAAGCGATGACGGATTTCAGTCGCCCGACAAGCCCGCGAGCGACAGGCCTGTGGCGTGTCGTGGTAACCGGTGTCTTCTCGGCTCGATCGGCGATATCAGGAGGACCTTGCCCGTTCTTTATCCTCTGCGAGACCCCGTCGTGATCAAACCGCTCCACCTTCACCCCGACCGGCTGTTTCCCTCCGATGCGGACACGCGCGCGATCGCGCGGCGGCTGCATGCCGAGATCCGCGACCTGCCGATCATCAGCCCGCACGGCCATACGGACCCATCGTGGTTCGCCGGTGATGCGCCGTTCGCCAACCCGGCCGAGCTCCTGATCACCCCGGACCACTATGTCTTTCGCATGCTCTTCAGTCAGGGCGTGGCGATGGAGGATCTGGGCGTGCCGCGCGTCGACGGCGGGCCGGTGGAGACCGATCCGCGCACGATCTGGCGTCGCTTCGCCGAACGCTACCACCTGTTTCACGGCACCCCGTCCCGCATCTGGCACGACTGGGTCTATGCTGAGGTTTTCGGCATCGACGTGCGGCTCGGCGCGGAAACCGCAGACCACTATTACGACGTCATCGACGAGGCGCTGAAGACGGACCCGTTCCGTCCACGCGCGCTGTTCGATCGTCACGACATCGAGGTTCTGACCACCACCGAGAGCCCGATCGACACCCTCGAGCACCATCAGGCGATCCGAACCTCCGGATGGAAGGGGCGGGTGCTGACCGCGTTCCGGCCAGACCCGGTGCTCGATCCGGACTACGAGGGCTTTCATGCCAACTTGGCGATCCTGGCCGAACTGACCGGGCGAGACACCTTGAGCTGGTTGGGTTACCTCGACGCGCTGCGCGCCCGGCGGGCGGTATTCGCCGCGATGGGCGCCACCTCGACCGACCACGGCCACCCGACAGCGTTCACTGCAGATCTGCCCGCCGTCGAGGCAGAGGCCCTGTTCAAACGTGTCTCGACCGGTCCGGTGACCGCGAGCGACGCAGAGCTGTTCCGAGGCCAGATGCTGACCGAGATGGCGGCGATGAGCGTGGACGACGGCCTGGTCATGCAGCTGCACCCCGGCAGTTTCCGGAACCACAACGCCGCCGTGTTCAGACAGTTCGGGCGCGACAAAGGGGCGGACGTCCCCACGCGCACCGACTACGTCCGCTCGCTGAAGCCCCTGCTCGACCGCTTCGGGTCCGACCCTCGCCTGTCGCTGATCGTCTTCACGCTGGACGAGACGACCTACAGCCGCGAGCTGGCGCCGTTGGCCGGTCACTATCCCGCGCTGAAACTGGGACCCAGCTGGTGGTTCCACGACAGCCCGGAGGGCATGCGCCGGTTCCGCGAACAGGTCACCGAAACTGCGGGCTTCTTCAACACCGTCGGGTTCAACGACGACACCCGCGCCTTCCTGTCGATTCCCGCCCGGCACGACGTGGCGCGGCGGATGGACTGCGGGTTCCTGGCCAGGCTGGTGGTCGAGCACCGGCTGGAGGAGGATGAGGCCCACGATCTGGCGCGGGCCTTGACCTACGATCTCGTGAAAGCGACCTACAAGCTATGAACGGGACGCGGCTCGCTTCGATAGCGCTGGCGGCGCTGCCTCCACACGTGGCGAAGCCGGATTATGACCGAAGCCGGGTCCGCATCGGCGTGGTCCACCTGGGCATCGGCGCGTTTCACAGGGCGCATCAGGCAATCGTTTTCGATGACGCTCTGAACGCCGGAGACCTGCGCTGGGGTGTGCTCGGCGCCTCGCTGCGATCGCCGGACGTGCGCGATCAGCTGGCACCGCAGGACGGGCTCTATACCATGGTGATCGAGGACGGCGGGCAGAGGTCGCTGCGCATCGTCGGTGCCGTCCAGGAGGTGCGGGTCGCGCTCCGCGATCCCGCTTCGCTCGTGGAGGCGATGGCGTCGCCCGAGGTTCACATCGTCACCCTGACGGTGACGGAGAAGGGCTATTGTCTGGATCCGGCGTCCGGAAAGCTGAAGCTCGACGACCCCGGGATTTCGGCGGATCTGGCGGACCTGTCGGCTCCCGTCACCGCGCCCGGCTTCGTGACCGCAGCGCTTCGGCTGCGACGCAACCGGGGCCTTTCACCCTTCACCGTGATCTCGTGCGACAACCTTCCGCACAACGGCGCGCGCATCCGCTCGGCCGTGCTCGAGATGGCGGCGCGGATCGATCCGCGCCTGCACGACTGGATCGCGGCCGAGGGGGCCTTTCCTCAGACCATGATCGACCGGATCGTGCCGGCCACGACGCCCGCCGACATCGAGATCTTAAGCACCGAACTGGGTTTCGTCGACCTCGGCATGGTCAAGACCGAGCCCTTCACCCAATGGATCATCGAGGATCGGTTCGCCGGCGAGCGGCCCGACTTCGCCCGTTTCAAGGTCCGGCTGACGGAGGCGGTCGGTCCCTGGGAAGACGCCAAGCTGCGTCTGCTAAACGGAGCGCATTCGACTCTCGCCTACCTCGGAGCCCTGGCGGGGTTGGAATACGTTCACCAGACCGTCGCCGTGCCCGTTCTGAAGGCCTTCGTCGACCGCCTGTGGGACGAGGCCGAAGCCACGCTCGATCCGCCGCCGGGCCTCGACATCGCGGCCTATCGCGCAGAGCTCATGGCGCGGTTCTCGAACGCGGCCCTGCGTCACCGGACCCGTCAGATCGCCATGGACGGCTCCCAGAAGCTGCCGCAACGACTTCTGGCGACAGCTTCGGCGCGCCTGTCGGCCGGTCTTCCCATCCCGGCCCTCGCCCTGGGCATCGCCGCCTGGATCCGCTGGCAGGAGGGTCGCACGGAAGCCGGTGAAGTCGTGGTGGTCGAGGATCCTCTGGCGAGTGAGACGGCACGCCGACTGACCGCCGCGACCGACGACAGGGCCAGGGTGGCCGCCCTGCTGGACTTGCAGACGGTGTTCCAGCCCGCCCTCTCCGCCGACCCGGTATTCCGCGAGGCTGTCATGGAGGCGTTTGTGGACCTCCGTCGTCTGGGGGCGGTCGGCGCGGCGGCCCTGCGGCTGGATCGGGCGGCATGACCCGCGCCCTGACGCTCAACCCGTCCGATGACGTGGCGATCGCGCTGGAGCAGCTGGAGCCGGGCGTGACCGTCGCCGGCCTCGGGTTGACAGCCGTCGAGCCCGTACCCGCCGGTCACAAGATCGCCCGACATGCCATCGCCCCTGGCCAGGTGGTCCGCCGGTACGGTCAAGTCATCGGCGAGGCGATCACCGACATCGCCGCCGGTGCCCACGTCCACACCCACAACCTGGCCATGAGCCACGCTCGCGCAAGCCCGGAAGTCGGCACTGATGCGCGCGCCCCGGCAACCCTCTCCGGGGCGACCTTCGAAGGTTTTCTTCGCCCTGACGGGGGCATCGGCACCCGCAACTACATCGGCGTCCTGACCAGCGTGAACTGTTCGGCGAGCGTCGCGCGCCGGATCGCCGACGCGTTCCCCGTGGCGGCTCTGCCCGCCGGAGTTGATGGAGTGGTGGCCTTCACGCATCAGGGCGGCTGCGGCGGCTCTTCCCTGAGTACGGACACCGTCGTCCTGCAACGCACCCTGGCAGGCTATGCCCGTCATCCGAACTTCACGGCGATCCTGATGGTCGGTCTGGGTTGTGAGGCCAATCAGATCCCTGATTGGCTGGCCAGGGAAGGTCTGCAACCCGGTCCCCGTCTGCGCACCCTGACCATCCAGGAAGCCGGGGGCACCAGCCGGGCCATCGAGGCGGGCATCGATCTCGTTCGTGGGATGGTCACCGAGGCCGCGACGGCGCTCCGTCAGACCGTGTCCGCAGCTGGGCTGACCGTAGGACTCCAGTGCGGCGGCTCGGACGGCTGGTCGGGTGTCACAGCCAATCCAGCCCTCGGCGCGGCCGTCGATATCCTGGTCGCGCACGGCGGTCGGGCGATCTTGTCCGAGACCCCGGAGATTTGGGGGGCAGAACACCTGCTGCTGCGCCGGTCGACCTCTCCGCAGGTCGCCGAGCAGTTGCTGGCCCGGCTGGCCTGGTGGCGCGGCTATGCCGACAGGCACGGGATGGAGCTAAACAACAATCCCTCACCCGGCAATCTCTCGGGCGGCCTGACCACTATTCTTGAAAAATCGCTGGGCGCGGTCGCCAAGTCCGGCACCTCTGCGTTGAATGCGGTCATCGGATACGCGCAGCCGGTGACGGCATCGGGACTAACCTTCATGGACAGCCCGGGCTACGATCCCTGCTCGGCGACGGGCCAGATTGCATCAGGGGCCAATCTGCTGGCCTTCACGACCGGACGAGGATCCGTCTTTGGAGCGAAGCCGGCACCGTCGATCAAGCTGGCTTCCAACGCCCACGTCGCGGCCTGGATGGATGAGGACATGGACATAGACACCTCGCCAATTCTGGACGGCGTGTCCGTTCACGGCATGGGCGAGATCATCTTCGCCCGCATGCTCGCCGTCGCGTCGGGCTCTCCATCGAAATCCGAGGCCCTCGGCATCGGCGACAACGAATTCGAGCCCTGGCAGGTCGGGGGATATCTGTAGTCGCGTCTATCTCCGTCGGTGGCATTATCACCGCGGTTGGCTCTTTTGCCGAGCTGAAAGCGGACGTTCCGAACGTCTCAGATGAGTCAGGAGCGGCCAATGACCTCCGTCCGACCGGTCAGTGCGTTTGCGTCGATCTACACTATGGGCCCTGTGGCCCGATCGCGCCTCAAGGCGCCTCGGTCCCGCGTTGGTTCGCGTCTAAGCGCATTCTCTGAAATCGGCCTGAGTTCTTTGCCTCTACCGCTCCTTGACAACTTTTCGATACCGTCTCGGCATCGCCCTATTCCTTCTCGGCTCTATTCCCGGATGATAACTATCCGGCTCGAAGCGGGCGCCCCTCGAAAGCAGCCCGCCGCGCGGAAGGGAAACGCAAGAATGACCTACGCCCTCGCCCGTCCCCAGCGTCGCGACCTTGCGAGACTGGGGATCGGCGCTCTGGCACTGACGACGCCGGGCGTCATGGCAAGTTCGGCACAGGCAGCCGAGACTGACCCATGGGATATGGTTCGCGCCATCCGCGCCCGAATTCGCCCGCCCGTCTTCCCGCGGGAAAACCGCTTCACCCCGGACCAGTTCGGCGGTCGTCCTGATTATGGCACGGACGCGACCGACGCCTTTCGGCGGGCCATCGCAGCCGCGTCGCGCGCTCCGGGCGGCGGACGGGTAGTGGTCGAGGGCGGGGTCTGGCTGACCGGGCCGATCCACCTGCTGTCCAATGTCGAACTGCATGTGTCACGCGAGTCGACGATCCGCTTCTCGCGCGATCCTGCCGCCTGTTTCCCGCCGGTCCTTACCCGGATGGAGGGCAACGAGCTCATGGGGCCGTCCCCCTACATCTACGCCTACGGTCAGGAGAACATCGCCATCACCGGCCATGGCGTACTGGATGGTCAGGCCAGCATGGATACCTGGTGGCGGCACAAGGCCGGCGCAGACGACCCCAACAGCGACGACCAGCGTCTGCGTCGCATGGCCGAGGACAACGTGCCGGTCGCCGAGCGCATCTTCGGCCCGGGCAGCACTATTCGGCCCCAGTTCATCCAGCCGTATCGCTGTCGCAACGTGCTGATCTCGGACTTGACCATCATTCGTTCTCCCATGTGGGAGATCCATCCGGTCGAGTGCGAGAACGTGACCATCCGTAGGCTGACGATCTCATCTCACGGCCCGAACAACGACGGCTGCGATCCGGAATCCTGCCGCGACGTACTGATCGAGGGCTGCGTCTTCGACACTGGCGATGACTGCATCGCGGTAAAATCGGGCCGCAACGCCGACGGGCGGCGCCTGAACATCCCGACCGAGAATGTGATCATCTCGGGCTGCACAATGGTCGATGGGCATGGCGGCATGACGCTCGGCAGCGAGATCAGCGGCGGGGTCCGAAACGTCTTCGTCGAGAACTGCCGCATGGACAGCCCGGAGCTGGCCACCGCCATCCGGTTCAAGAACAACGCCATGCGCGGCGGCACGCTGACGAATATCAACATCCGCGACATTACGGTCGGACAAGTCGCCCACGCAGCGATCACCATCGACTACAACTACGCCGAGGGCGCGAACGGCAGCTTCATCCCCGTATTCGACGGCCTGACCATCGAGCGGATGACCGTCGGCCGGTGCGAGCGTGTGCTGGACCTGCAGGGTTTCGCCAACGCGCCGATCCGCAACATCACCCTGCGCGACTGCGACTTCACCCGGGCGGCTGAGCCCGACATCATCGCCCACGTCGAGGGCATCACCTACGAACGTGTGCGCCGCAATCAGCAGGCCGTGACCGCGCCGACGCCGGGCGCAGCGGTACGGCCCGCGAACCGGCACGGATGAGCCGGGGCAACCCATGACCTTCCGTTCGCTCGCCGCCCTCGCCGCCGGTCTCGTGGTCTTCGCCACAAACGGCGCCTCGAGCCAGACCCTCCCGCCCCGACGCTAACTACCGCCCTCCGCAACGATCCACGCGAGCTCGGAGCGCAGGTCGGCGGCGTCACCAAAGATACCCACGCGGTCCAAGAGGCGCTCGACCGCTGCGCCGCCCCCGGTGGCGGAGAGTGGTCATCGCCGGCGAGACCTGCCTGCTCGGCTGTATCCGCATCGGCTCGAACACTACCCTGCGAATCGAGACGGACGGCATCCTTCAGCGGACGCCCGACCGCGCCGACTCTCCCGTCGTCCAGGTGCGGTGGAAGGGTCGCTGGATCCCCGGCTAAATCGGCCTCGTCTGGGCCCAGGGCGCGCGCGAGATCGCCCTGACCGGCTCCGGCCTGATCCGCGCCTCGATGGACATCGCCGGCCGAGTCGAGGAGGCGACGGGCCTGCGCAATCCGACGCTTCTGGAATTCGTCAACGGCCAGAGCCTGAGCGTCACGGACGTCCGCATCGAGCAAAACGGCATGTGGCCAATCCATCCGGTCTATTGCGACGACGTCCTGTTCCGGGACGTCTCGGTGAAGGGCGGCACCGAGGGCAGCGACGTCGATTCCTGCCGTCGCGTCGCCATCGACCGCTGTGACTTCGACACCGTCGACGACTGTATCTCGCTGAAGTCCGGGCGGGGCCTGGAGGGCAATATAATCGCCCGGCCGACCGAGGATTTAACCATCCCCGACTGCGTCTTCCGCGACCAGCGCTGGGCCTGTATCGAAATCGGGGCCGAGACCTCGGGCGGCATCCGTCGGGTCCTGGTCGAGCGCTGCCGGTGCTTGGCCGCCAATACCTTCGCGATCTATATCAAGAGCCGGCCGGGAAGAGGGTGCCTTCATCGAGGACATCGTCGTGCGCGACCTCGAGGTCCGCGACGCCGACTACGGCTTCCTGCGCATCAACATCCTGGACAGCGGCAAGCAGGATCAGTTTCCCGTCGGGGGCCTCGACGGCATCCCGACCGTGCGCAATTTCACCTTAGAAAGCATCCACGTCGTCGATGTGCCGATCCTGGTCGAGGCCTACCGTTCCATCCTGACAATCCGCTGGACGGCTTGACTATGCTCGGGATCACGGGGACGTCGGGCAAGGGGAAGAGCCTGGCCAACACCCGCAGCGCCACTCTTTAGGGCATCGACGGTAGCGTGTTCCGAAGGTGGCGCTGGACAATGTCACAGGCTGGGGGGCCGGAGGGCGCCGCGAGACTGGCGCCAATCGAGCGTCCGGCGGAGGTCGTCACCGCCGATCCGCCCTACCGCTTCGGCCTGGCGTCAAGTCTTCCAAATTAGAATATCTGCAACCCGGCGTGGACGCGAGTCCAGTGAATAGAAAGGGTGAGCGCCGCGCGAAGCGGCGCTCACCACCGCAGTCTCGGGAGGAGGCGAGGCTGAGACAGCCCCGGTGCGGTATCTAGTAGGTGTAATCTGGACTTCGGCAGCGAGGCTTGCGCCCCGCCCTGCGCTCACATCGGTTCCGGCGCTCCCTGATCCCAAGGGAAGTCGAGTGTCGGGCGATAGGCGTAGCGTTCCAGGCCGATGGTCAGCGTCTCGCTGGAGCCAGGCGTCAGACGTACGGTGAATGCCCGTCCGTTGCACGGCGTCGCTCCGGCGCGCGTGCGAATGGAGTTGCACTGGTGCTCGCCATACGCACCGAGCTGGACTGTGACCGTGCGGGTCGTCAGCGGGCTGGTGTTGACCAAGGTCAGGACGACCGAGTTCGCCTCGATCTTTTCGACAAGGGCGGCGACATCCGGCGGTAGGCCAGCGCGGCGCGCAACGGGATCGAAATGGCGAACCTGGGTGTGCAGAGGCAAGGGGCCGTGGCCCGAGCCGCCGGGATCGGCGCCGCCCAGGGTCAGGTTGACCAGGGCTTCGGTCGCGACCGGATTGGACCGTTCCCACCGCGTGATCCCGGTCGGATATTGCAGGGTGGTGTCGTCGTCGTGGATACGCTGGCCGGCCTCGCGAACCTCCTCCAGCGCCTCCTGCAGCGCCGTCAGCGGATAGTCGGGCTGATCGCCTTCGAGGTAGCCGATCCAGCCAGTCTTGGGCAGGCGCGCCAGGTCGTGGTCCTGCAGGCCCCAGATGTAGATATCGGTCTCGCCCCGACGCCGATTGCCCAGCCCGGGCGAGCGGCCGTTGACGTCGACATAGCCGTACCAGCCCTGATCACCGTAGTAGTGCGGGATCTCGACATGGCCGTCGACGACGCGCTGCTCGGCGTAGAGATTGTCGAGTTGGCGACGCAGCACGCCGGTGTAGGACTGGTCGCCGGTCAGCAGGAGAGCGTCACCGAAGGCCTCGGGCGGCCCCCGGAAGACATAGTTGCGGACGCCCTCGTCGGGCGAGTTCCAGCCGAAGACGCCGCCATACCATTTGCCGCCCCACTCTCCGCCGATCTTGCCGTCCAGGCCGATGTTAGAGGGGATGTTGCCGCCGTTCTGGTCGATCCGTTCCTTCCAGGCGTCGACGTACTCCAGCACCCAGTCGCGATACTTTTCGTCGCCCGTCACCAGATAGGCGTGAAAGGCCAGGTTAGTGCTGTTCAGGTTCAGCGGGTGATCGCCGACGATATTACCAGAGTTCAAGAAGCGGGTACGACGACCGGGCGCACCGCCGGGAATCTCCGGACCGTCCCAGTCAGTCGCGTTCGGAGGCGTCATGCGCGGGCCACGGCTGCCGTTGAACAGGCTGCGGATGATGTGGTGCTGGTCGTCGTAGTTCGGCGCCGTCGAATCCTCGTTCATGTAGAGGCCGGCGAAACGACGCAGCCGGATCGCATAGCGTGGATCGTCCGGCCGGCTGAGGCCGTAGAAGTAAAAGCCGGCCATGCCTTCTGAGATATGTTCCCAGTCGAACTGGGGCATGAACTCGCGGTAGTAGATTCCCTCCGACACCGAGGCGACTTCCGGCACCCAAGCGCGGGAATACTGGTCCAGGTGGTTCTCCCAGACGGTCGACCACGCCTCGATGATCGCATCGTCGCCGCCCAAGGCGTGGGCGATGGGCCAATTACGGATGGGCTCGACGGCGTCGTCGGCGCCGTCGGTAATGCCGTAATGCTCCAGGCCGCGCGTATAGCCGCGTCCGTCGACGAAGGCGGCCAGAAAGGCCTGAACCCCTTCGGCGTTGGCCGCGATCACCGCACGCTCGGCCAGGGCCCAGGCGGGGATCGGAGCGGGCGCGTCTACCAGGATGGTCGGCGAGGCGGGAACGGTGAACACAATCACTCGCGTCGGTTCATTGGTCTGCGCTTGGGCGGTCGATGCGATAGTGCAGAGCGCTAGCGCTGCGCAACCGGCTCTCAAGGCGATTGAGCCAAGGTGGAGCCCGATTGAAATCCGCATGCGTTGGTCCAAACTTTCCCGATCGATCAAAGCGCTCGTCGGGCGATCGGCGGCCTGCATTTGACCGCCGCAATTACCTTGCCGCGCTCTCATGATCTATCGGTTGCGCAGCCCTAGTTTGGCGTGTCGGTTTGCCCGCGTCGAACTCCGAATACGCATATCGCCATGCCAACAAGACATCACCGCGCCCGACTTGACGGCCCGCGAAAGAGGGCGGACAGTTGGCCGGAAACCGGTGTCAATGTCGGTTGCCTATCGCGCCAGGATCGCTCCGAAACGATAGGTCAGGCTGCAACAAAAGTTATCTACGGGCACGGCGGCGTAAGATTTGCCGGCCTTCATAAGGGAGGATTTCAGGAGCTCGGGACATGATTTCCTATCGCACGCTGGCGGCTGCCGCCGGCCTGTTCATCGCCACATCCGCAGCGGCTCAGACGGAAGGCGCAACCGCCCCTGACGGCCGTCTGTTCCACGCCCCGCTCGACACCGGCTACGTCGCGGCTCAGGCGGCGGGCCTTGCCGTTCCTGTCTTCGTCGACCAGGTCACGATCGTCCCTGATGGCGTGGCCGGCGGCGCAGCTCGGGGGGGCGACAACGGCGTCATGGCCTGGAGCGCGCCCGGAAATCTGTATGCCCAGCGCGGGACCTTGTCCTTTTTCTGGCGTTCGCATCAGCCCATTGGCCGCCGGCAGTTCGTGATCTTCCGCGCCGGCTATCCGGATCACACCAGTTGGGACATGACCTTCCTAAGGCTGGACTGGAACGGTCACGGCTTCGACGCCTTCGTCACCGACGCCAACCTGTCGCGCGTGCGGGTGTCGTTCGACGCCCCGGCGCCCGACGTCGAGGCCTGGACCCATTTCGCCCTCGCCTGGGACGAGACCAAGGGCCTGACCCTCTATGTCGATGGCAAGCCGGCGGCGAAGACCGAAAAGACGGCCGTCCTCGACAACGGCCTCTACGCCTTCGGTCAGGCCGGGCGGATAATCTCGGGTTATCAGGTCCAGAACGCCTATGACTGGCAGCGCGGTGGCGATGTAGACGAAGTCTCGACCTTCGACCGCATGCTGACCGACGCCGACGTTGCGGCCCTAGCCGAACGCCGCCAGCCCGCCGAGGCTCCTGTCCACGACGTGAATGACGCAGCAGTCCGCGAGGCCTGGAACCTGCGCTACGGCTTCAACCGCCCGAACGATCCCCCGCCCTATCTGGCGGCGCCCTCGACCATGCTGCGGGTGGTCCGTGCGACCGAAGCCCGCGACCTCAACGAACTGTTCTCCAAAGGCGACGACGGCCTGCGCGAGAGCACCTGGCCCGGCGTCTACAACCGCTCGCGCCTGCCGGGTCGGACCGACTATTTCATCCTCCCTGACTGGAACGTCTACGAGACCGGCGGCCGCGCGTTGACGCTCTCCATGCCGGACCAGCCGTGGAACCGCATCGAGATCCAGGGCGCCGCCGACGGAACCCTGACCCACATCGGCGTCGCCGGCGAGACCCGCATCGGCACCCGCGCCCAGGGCCAGGAACGGACCACCCTCCAGCTGACGAACGAGGCGACCGGCGGCGCTATCCGCTTCGATAACCGCCTGCCCGAAACCCCCATCCGCGAGATCGGCGTCTACGACGTCCGACCCGCCGACCCTCCCGCCGGATCGTCCAGCCTATCCTACGTCGTGCGCTCCGGTGCCCCGCCGACCTATCCGACCTTGTCGGAACTGACCGGCTATATCGCCGGACGTTTCACGGCGGACGAGCGCGCGACCGTCGTCGCCCTGCCCGCAGGCGCGCCCCAGACCACACGACCTGCCGCCACGACTCCGTCGATGCCGCTGGTCCACGTCCTGATCCCCGCCGACTTCCGGGATATCCGCCCGGGCGGCGCCCCCGCCCGGTTCAGCTACGGCTGGGACAATATGCGCGACGGCCTTGACGGCATCGCCCTGAGCATCCCGGCCCTGACCGCCACCCCAACGCACGGCGACCTGATCCCGCTGAACATCCGGATCAAGGACCCGCTCTGGCCCGACCGCGACCTCTTGGACATCAACGTCTCGGTGAAGGCCGGCGAGGCCCGCACCCTGTGGCTGGACACCCGCGATCGCATCCTGCCCAACGACCGCAGCCTCTACATGACCGTCGCCTCAGCCAGTCCGGACTTCGGCGCGGCCTCGCTGGACGGCATGGGCGTGCGCCTGGTCTTCAAGCCGCGGGCCGAGGCCGCCGTCGAACACGTCGCCGACCGGGAGCGGCAGGTCAGCGCCAATGCCGCCTGGTTCGTGGAGGAACAGCCTAACAACCGGCTGCTGCCCGTATACGAGCGGTTCGACCGCGACATCGCCGACCTGCTGCGCGTCGATCCCGACAATGTCGTAGGTCGTTTGTACTGGGCCGAACAGAACCCAGAACAGCCCTATCCGTCCTTCGCCCAGGCCGAACCCATCCCGGGCATTCCGCTCTGGGCCCAGCGCCAAATCGAGGACCTGCGTCAGGTCGAGCATTTCGTGAACTGGTGGATCGACCATCGTCAGATCAACGGCGAGTTCGGCGGCGGCCTGTCCGACGATTCCGACCTGCTGAACCAGTGGCCGGGGCTGGCTCTGATGGGAGCCGACCCCGACAAGATCCGCGACAGCCAGGCCGCCGCGCTGGACGCCATCTACCGCTCGGACATGATGACGAATGGCCTGAACACCATCCGCGCCGACGAACTGCATTCCTATGAGGAAGGCATCAACACGGTCGCCCAATACGCCCAGCTGAACTGGGGCAGTCCGCGCGCGATCGAGCAACTGATGGCCACCGCGCGCCGCTATGGCGACCTGACCGAGGTCAACCCGGCTGGACACCGCCACTTCGTCTCCAACTCCTTCGCCAGTGACGACATGTGGCGCGACGGCCCGTGGCAACGGCAGAAGGGGAACAACTTCCTCATTTTCCAGCCGGGCATCCTTCTGGTCCAGTGGAACGGAAATCCGACGACGCGGGACCTGATCCTGCAGACCGCCGACGGTTTCATGGCTCACGGGGTCGCTACGGCCGATGGCTCCGGCGTGAACCTGCCTTCCCAGATCGACTGGCCGACGGACCAGGTGTTCGGGGCCAGCGGGTTCAGCAGCGGAGCGGGCGGCGCGGGTCTTGGCGGTTCAACCTCAACCTTCCTAGCCGCCTACCGCTGGACCGGCGACGCCAGATACCTCGCGCCCCTGATGCCCGGGGGAATCGCCGGCATGGCCGCCCTGGGCCCGGACATGATGTCGGAGCTCGACAAGTCGGGCGAATGGGGTCCAGGCATGATCGCCATGGCCGAGGCGGCCAGCACTGGTTCCACGACCGGCGCCACCGGCGCGCGCCTTGCCACGCCCCTGGCGTTGTCGCGCTTCGGTGCCTGGCAGATCACCGGCGACACCCGCTTCCTCGCCCAGCTCTACGAGGACGAAATCCAGTCCTCGACCCAGCGCATGCGACTGATGACCACTGACGAATGGTGGACGGATCGCGTCACCGTGCCCAGCGAGATGCTCCAGCGGTCCCGCCTTGGCGGCGTGGCCTCCCGTCGCGGCCAGACGATGCCGGGCCATGTCATCACCTGGCGGTTCGGTGAGGGCGACAGCGCCGATAGCGTCGCCATCCTTGTCTCCGGCGCGACCCGCACCGGCTTCAAGGTCATCGCCTACAACCTCGAGGAACACCCTGTGCAAGCAACCCTGCGCGGGGCGGAGGTCACCCCCGGCCAATGGCGCGTCACGCAAGGCATCGACGCCGACAACGACGGCTCCGCCGACGCTACGCAATCGAGCGACATGACCTTCGAGCCCGACGCCGAGGTCGCCCTGACCCTCGCCCCGCGCCAGGCGACGGTGCTGGAGTTCTCGCTGACCGAAGCGGGTGCCCCGATGAGCAGCCGTCCCGACGTCGGCCTCGATCCGTCGGATGTCCGCATCAACGGACGCCGCGCGGAGGTCACGGTCCACAGCCTCGGCGGCGTCGACGCTCCGGCCGGCGAGGTGATCGTCGAGACTGCCGACGGCCGCGTCGTGGGTCGTCAGGCCTTTGCGGCCCTGCCCGCTCCCGCCGACCTTCTGCCCAAGACCACGACCGTCCGCGTCGCCCTAACTTCGGGTTCGACGAGCGGCCTTCGCGTGCGTCTGGTTCTGGCGGGTGACCCGGCCGAGATCAACTGGTGGAACAACGTGGTGGCCCTGCCCTGATCAGGCGGGGCCCAGCGCCTCGATTAGCTCGCCCATGTTGTGGATGTAGACCCCGGTCGAAATCCCCTCCTGGGGAAAGTCGGTCAGCCAGGGCGAGGTGTCCGACGCATCGCCCACCCGGGTGATGCGGAACTCGCCCAGGGCCACCGTCCCGGTCGAGTCGGCGACATAGGGATTGCTGGTCGATGCCAGCAACGACGGCCAGTACCCCTCGGCGTTCAGCTCGGCGACAAGTGTGTCGACCCGTTCCGCCGAAGTTCGAGACGCGGTGGCGCGCAGGCTCCCGCTGTTCAAGTCCGACACCCGCCTTGCCTGCGTCGTAAAATACCGGGGCAAGGCCACCGCGCCCGGCTCGGCCAGAAGGGCCGACCCTGCGCTGGCCTGCGCCGACGTCTTGGCCGCCAGCTCCGCATATCGCGCCCGCAAACCGGCCACATCGATGCTGCGCAGGCCCCCCGTATGCACGACGATGTCGCGCGGATCCTTGTTCACATAGTATTCGCCGTTGGCCACGTTAGAGCCGCGCCGATGCACCCACAGCGGCTCGTTGGTGCCGATCTCGACATAGGTCGAATGCTTCTTGCCGTCGCGCCACAGCAACTCAGGCAGGGTCACGGCCTCCAACCAGTCGATCCCCTCCTCCACTCGCGCCAGATATTTCCGCTCGCCCGTCAGGACATAGAAATCCATCAGCTGGTCGAGATTGCCCGCCGTCCCGTGGGTCGCCAGCGCACGCGGCTCATAGGAGCGGGCGCCGGCCGGCTCCAGGTCGCCGACCTCGTACTGCATGGCCCAGCCCGGCTGCGGCGACGGCTGCTGGGTGGCGATGAAACAATCCATCGCGCGCCGGATCGGATCTAGGAACCGTCGCTCGCCCAAGCTCTGGTAGCAGAAGGTCAGGAACTTGATGTTCTCGGCAGAAACGTCGTCGTTGAAGGTGATGTAGCCGCTGTAGTCGGCATTGCCGTGCAGCCCGCCGTCCGGCACACGCGGATACCTCTGGGGCCAGCCGCCGCTCGGATACTGGCTCTCCAGGACGAAGCCGATCGCCTTGTCCAGCGGTCCCCGATAGCGGGCGTCCCGCTTCTCCAGCCAGATGCGTAGCATGAAGTTGGCGGCATCCTGCGTCGTCACGTCATCGAAGGTGGCGTTGGGATAGTGGTGCTGGAATTCCTCCATCCGCCACGCGTTCTTGCCAAAGGTGTCGTACCACCGGTCAAGCGACGCCTCGCCGGCCGTGTCGATGACGTAGTTCCACCCCCCGCTCGGCAACTGCCCCCTCACCAGGGCGTCGGCGACTCGCGTCGCGGAGGCGTAGTAATCCTCGTCGCCCGTGGCGTGATAGGCGTCCAGGAACAGGTTCCCCATCGTCGCCGTGCCGGGCGGCTGGACCCAGATCATCGTCGGAGAGGCCTCCAGCTCGCCCCAGCGCCGCGATAGGTCGGGCGTATAGGACCAGACATAGCCGTCACCGACCGCGACCGTATCGGTCATGAACCGCGTCGCCCGCTTCATTGTCGCCAGGATGGCGGACCGGTCGGCGGCGCGCGCCAGACCCGGCGCAGCGCCCATCAACCCGGTTGCGGCGGCGGTCAGCAGCAGGCCTCTGCGGGACAGGTTCGGGATCATCTCGACTCCTTGGAACGCGGAACGGCTACTGCAGCACCGGCTCGCCGTCGGGCCGCTGCGCGGCCTCCAGCCAGTCGGCGATCCGGCCGCTGATGGCGGCGCTGTTCTTCTCCAGCATGACCATGTGGCCGTTGCCGTGAAGGCCCCAATCCTCCATCCGGACGAACTCGGTCTGCACCCCGGCCTGGCTCAGGTAGGCGGCAGTACAGTGGTCGTAGCCGGCGTGGTAAGAGGCCTCCGCCGTCAGGACCAGGACCGGCGCCGGCGCCAGATGGGCCAGCCGACGCGGCGTCCCGCCCTGCAACCAGCAGCCGGTCAGCTCCGGGTTCTCCGACGGCTCCCACACCCGCACCAGATCGGCGGGATTGTTCAGCGCGGGCTCATAGGTCAGGGGCGTGACGGTCAGGCCATAGGGTTTGCTGACCGCCTCCGGATCGCCGTCGCCCCACGGACGCGGCGCGCTGGCGAACGGCGGCCCGCTTGGCTCCACCGCCACGATAGCCCGCACCAGTTTCGGCCTCAGCTCGCCGATTCCCCAGCCGAAGGGGCCGGATTGGGAATGGGTCACGACCACCGCCGGACCGATGCGGTCCAACAGGGCCGCGCCTGCCTCCGCGACCAGCACCGCCGACACCGATCCCGAGACGTATCCGACCTGCGAGGCGAAGAACTGGTCGAAGGCCGGGTCGCCCGGAAGTCCAGTCCCCGGCCACTGGCTGTGCCTCACCGCCTGTGGCCAGCCATAGGCCATGCCGGGCGCCGCCTCGAACGTCTCGGGTGCCGTGAACCTCTGTTCCAGCACCAGCGGTCCCTGCCGCTCAGCGGGACCATAAGCGACGTCATAGCCCGACGCGCCCCGCCCCGGCTGATCCATCAGATAGACCGTGAAGCCCCGGCGTAAAAAGTCCATCGCCCAGCCCTCGCGCCCGTCCGGCGTTCCGAGGAAGTTCGCGATCGTCTGCCCCTGCCCCGGAACGAAGACGAGCGGCGTCGCATGGAGCGCATGGCGCGGCGTCAGCTTCAGGACGTGGGCCTGACCCGTCATCCGGCTCTGGTCGGCGTTGTAGCTCCCGCCGGCGAACAGGACGTCGATCCGCGCAGGCCCCTGAGCCGCGCAGCTCGACAGCAGCGCGGCCGCCAGACCCAGCCCGGCCAGCGCCCGTTTCACGGCGCGACCGCCGCAGCGGGCTCGCCGTTCAAGGCGGCATCGGCCCTGTCCTTGTCCAGCGCGCCCTCCCACTTGGCCACGGCGACTGTCGCCACCGCATTGCCGATCAAGTTGGTCACCGCCCTCGCCTCGTTGAGGAACCGATCTACCCCCAGCAGCAGCACCAGCCCCACCAGCGGCACCGTCCCCACCGACGACAGGGTCGAAGCCAGGGCGATGAACCCGGCCCCCGCCACCCCCGCCGACCCCTTGGATGTCAGCAGCAGCAGCCCGAGGATCAGCAGCTGGTCCATCAGGTCGAGCGGCGTGTTCGTCGCCTGGGCCACGAAGATCGCACCCATGGTCAGATAGATGCAGGTCCCGTCAGCGTTGAACGTATAGCCGGCCGGCAGGACCAGCCCGACGACCGTCTTCTCGACCCCCATTCGCTCCAGCTTCTCGACCATTCGCGGCAGGACCGCCTCGGTCGAACAGGTGCCCAGCACCACGAGGATCTCCTCGCGGAAGTAGCGCAGGAACTTCAGCAACGGGAACCCGGCCCACCGCAGCACCCCGCCCAACACCACCACGATGAAAAGGCCCGTCGTGACATAGAGGGCGATCAGCAGCCGACCCAGCGAGAGGAGGCTGTCCAGCCCGTACTGCCCCACGGTGAAGGCAATCCCCGCTCCCGCCCCGATCGGCGCCAGTCGCATGACCATGGCGACGATCTTGAATAGCATCTCCATGGCGCGGTCTGCGCCGTCGAGCAGAGGCTTCGCCCGCTCGCCCATCTGGGTAAGGGCGACCCCGCCCAGCACGGCCAGCAGCACGACCTGCAGCATCTTTCCCTCGACGAAGGCACCGAGGAAAGCGTTCGGAATGATGTCGAGCAGGAAGCCCGTCAGGCTGTTGTCATGGGCCACCGCCGCATATGTCTCAATTGACGAGGCATCGAGGCTGGCGACATCGACGTTCATGCCGACGCCGGGCTTTACCAGATTGACGACTACCAGGCCGATAGTGAGGGCCAGTGTCGAGGCGATCTCGAAGTAGATCAGGGCCCGCGCGCCGATCCGCCCGACCTCCTTCAGGTTGGCCATCCGGGCGATCCCCAAGGCCACCGTACCGAAGATCACTGGCGCCAGCATCATCTTCACCAGCTTGATGAAGGCGTCGGCGAACGGCTTCATCGCTGCCCCGATCTCGGGCCAGAGCACGCCCAGCAGGATGCCTAGCACCATCCCGACCAGAACCTGGACGTATAGGGGCTTCAGCCAGCGCAGCCAGGGCGCGTTCAAAGGTGGACCATTCAGGCGACCGAAAGCCGCGTCGTCGCCGGCTCGCCCAATTCGCGCATCACGGCATAGAGCGCCGACTTGGCCTCGAAGCCGACACCGGGCACGTCGGGCAGGCCGACGTAGCCGTCCTCGACCGCGATGTTGTCGGCGAACCCGCCGAACGGCTGGAACACGTCCGGATATGATTCATTGCCCCCAAGGTGCAGGCCGGCAGCGATGTTCAGCGACATCTGGTGTCCCCCGTGCGGAACGATCCGCCGCGACGACCAGCCCTGTTCGGCCAGCACGTCCAGCGTCCGCAGATACTCCACCAGACCATAGGACAGGGCGCAGTCGAACTGCAGGAAATCTCGATCCGGCCGCATGCTGCCGTACAGCAGCAGGTTACGCGCGTCCTGGTGCGAGAACAGGTTCTCGCCGGTCGCCATCGGCAGGTCGTAGTGATTGGCCAACTCGGCCTGCAGCGCATAGTCCAGCGGGTCGCCCGCCTCTTCGTACCAGAACAGGCCGTAGGGCTTCAGCGCCTCGGCATAGGCGATGGCCGTCCCGACATCGAACCGACCGTTGGCGTCCACCGCCAGCCGGTCGCCCGATCCGACGACCTCCAGAACCGCCTCGATACGACGCAGGTCTTCGGCCAGCGGGGCCCCTCCGATCTTCATCTTCACGACCCGATAGCCACGATCGACATAGGACTGCATCTCGGCCTTGAGCCGGGTGTCGTCCTTGCCCGGGTAATAGTAGCCGCCCGCCGCATAGACCCAGACCCTCTCGTCGGCGACGCCGCTGCGATAGCGATCGGCCAGCAGCCGATACAGGGGGCGTTCGGCGATCTTGGCGACCGCGTCCCACACCGCCATGTCCAGCGTCCCCACGGCGACGGAGCGCTCGCCGTGCCCGCCCGGCTTCTCGTTCGACATAAGGGTCTTCCAGATGGCGAAGGGGTCGAGGTTGTCGTTTTGCTGATCGATCAGACTGTCGGGCTTGGCTTCCAGCAGGCGCGGCAGGAACCGCTCGCGCATCAGGGCGCCCTGGCCATAGCGGCCGTTGGAGTTGAAGCCGTAGCCCACGACCGGGCGTCCATCGCGGATCACATCGGTGACCACGGCGACGACCGAACAGGTCATCTTCGAAAAGTCGATGTAGGCGTTGGCGATGGGCGAGGCGATCGAAACGGTCTGCTCGCGGATGTCTACTATGCGCATTGGGCCTCCAGATGGGCCAAGCGGTACGACAGCGATCGGTCAGGCCGCCAATGCTGTTGCGGAAGATGTCGATGCCCGGTCTGCATGGCGTCAGGGCTCCGCTGTTCGGATTCCGGCCGGTCCGGCGGGGGTCGGAATCTCACCGGCGCGTGTCAGTCGCCAGCCATCAAAATGGTAGACGTCGATGCGGTTGTCGGCCGCGCTCTGGGCCAGCAACGTATGTCCGTCGCTAGACCAGGCCAACCCCTGCCCCCAGGCCCCGGCGAGCGCCTCGGCGACCGGGATCAGGCGGCTGTCCTCGATGCGCCACACCTTGATCTGACCCTGCCGATGCCAGCGCGGCGAGGTCGGCGGCGCGTTCGACCCGTCATTGACGGTGGCGGCGACATAGCGACCGTCCGGCGACATCTTCACCCCTTCCGGCGTCAGCCCGGCTGCGACCACATCGACGACGCGCGGCTGGACCTCGCGGAGATCGATCAGCGCCAGGGTGTCCGTGTCGCGCCCGCCCCCGCCGATGTTGGCGCTGACCGCGAAGGTGCGGGGGCCGGTCGAGTCGATCTGGTAAGGCCGCAATCCGGGAGCCAGGGTCTGGGCCTCGACCGTCACCTCGGTGCCCGAGATAGTCAGCAGCGAGATCCTGTGATCGCCGTCGCGCGAGACCAGCGCCCTTCGTCCCTGATCGAAGAAGATCACATGCGCAGGCGAGGTCGTCGCCGGACCGATCGTGACCTTGCCCGCATCGGTCAGTACGCCGTCGGCGATGGTGAAGATCGACACCGTTCCCTCCGAACGGTTGGCGACGAGGGCCAGGGTCCCGGCGGGATTGATCGACACGCCCGAGGCTCCGGCGCCGGCATGCAGGGTCGCGGTCACGCGCGGCGGCGAGGACGTCAGGTCGATGACGGAGATCTGGTCGTCGGCAACTATGGTCGTCGGAGCCTCCGCCGGGATGCGGCGCGATGCGGTGACGAGGGCGAAGCTTTCATCCGGCGCCACGGCGACGCTGGCCGGCGGGCCGATCACGCTGGTGGGCAAGGCGACCATGCCGATCACGCGCGGGAAGGCACCGGACAGATCCAGCACCATGACTCCGTCTGGCGCGGGGTTGGCCGGGACCGTCTGCACGCCGTCGATCAGGACCTGCTTTCCGTCATGGGCGGAGACGGCGATCTGGGCCACGCACGGTACCGCCGAAACGGTCAGGGCGAGGATAAGAAAAAAGCGCGGGAGCCGCCGAAACGGCTCCCGCGCAAATGGACGATTTCGGAAGGAAGATCGTCTCATGGAGCTGGTTGGATCAATAGGTGTAACGCAGGCCGAGTGTGATCTCGCGGCCCGTGTGGTGATAGAACGAGCTGCGCTCGGCCACAGAGTCGTTGAACTGATCCTGATATTCATCCGTCAGATTGACCCCTTCCAAGGTGACACGGAAGTTGTCGTTGACCGTGTACTGGATGGAGGCGTCGACGTTCAGTGTTGCTTTGGTCCCATCCGCGTCAGTGCCGGCTTCCGACCCCGGGATGCGAGTCAGGTAGTCGTCGCGATAGGCGGCCGAGACGCGCGCACTCCAGCTGTCGTCCTCGTAATAAAGGGTGGCGTTGTAGGACGTCCGCGACAACCCGGTCAGATCGCGCGTGGCGACCACGGCGCCGGCGCCGTTCAGATACTCGATCGAGGAACTGACCGAAGTGTAGTTCAGCAGCAGGCCGGTATTGGACAGCAGCCCCGGCAGGAAGTGCAGCGGCTGCTGGTAGTTGATTTCGAACCCGTCCAGCGTGCCGCCCGGGGTGTTGGTCGGTGCAGTGAACGTCCACTGGGCCGAAGGGCTGCAGCCGTTGGTCGTGCCGCAGGCCGCGACGGCGACCGAGTCCGGCAGGCCGAAGGAGTTGCCGGTGAAGGTCGTGTTCGTCTGCAGCGACTGGACCAGGCTGTCGATGTCCTTTCGGAACAGGGCGACCGAGAGGAGCGAAGACGGCGCGAAATACCATTCCACGGCCAGGTCGTAGGCATTGGCCCGGAATGGATCAAGGTTGGGGTTGCCGGCGGTGACGCTGCGGCCCGCGCCGGAGACGCTGATCGTCGCGCCGGGGGTCAGGCTGCCCAAGTCGGGACGAGCCATGACCTTGGCGGCCCCGAAGCGCACCAGCAGGTTCTCGCGCGGCTCCAGCACCAGGTTCATCGACGGCAGGGTGTCCTCGTAGGACCGATCCGCGGTGATCGCGACCGGCTGGCCGCTGACGTAGGTGTAGCCGGAGGACGATTGCTCGGTTTTGACGTAGCGGACGCCAAAGTTGCCTCGGAACGGGATGCCGAAGACCTCGGTGTCAAAGTCGGCCTGGACGTAGCCGCCGGAGTCCTTTTCATCGACGCCGCGATTGTTGCCCAGCGAAGGCTCATTGCCGAGCCGGAACGCGCCATCGTAGGCCGCCTGGTCGTAAAGGCTGAGCACCGAGGCAGCCACAAAGGTGTTCGGGATAAGAACGTTCACACCACCCAGATTCACGATCTGCGAATACTGGCTGCGAGAAATCGCGGCCAGCGCCGCCGGCACGGTGGGCTCCCGGTTGGTAGATGTTCCGTTCGAACGACGGAGTTCCGTCGTTTCAAAAGAATAGGACTTGTAATTGATGCCGGCGGTCAGGGTAAAGATGCCGAGGTTCTCGTAGCGCCCGTCCAGCTGCGCCGCGTCGTAGGTATTGACCGCGGTCTGGGGCCGGATGCGGATCTGCGTCAGCACCCAGGCATTCGGATCCGTCAGCGCCGCAGAACCATAGTTGATGGTCGGCAGGTTTCCGCCACGGTAGTCGTACGAGTAATTCTGGACGTTGAATTGGTCGAACTGAACCGTCGTCTGCAGGGGGTTGGAGAAGTCCGACTTCGAATGGCCGATCAGTCCCGACAGGAAGAAGTTGTCCGTGAACTGGTGTTCGCCCGTCAGGTTGATCTGGGTGAACTCGGTCTGCAGTTCGTCAAAGCGGTTCTCGACGCGCAGATCGACGTTATTGAACGTGCCCGCGATCATCGTGTTGTTGCTGTCGATGACCGACGAGACCACCTGGGTCTGGGCAATGCCGCAGGAGGTGGCCACGTTGGCCGCCGTACAGGCTCCGCCGACGCTGAATGACGGCGCTTCCAGATACTGCTCCTCGCGGCTGCCGGAGAAGTCGGCATAGAGGACGTCGAGGCCGAACGAGGTCCGGTCGGTCGGCTGCCACTGCAGCGACAGGGTCGAGCCGAGGCGCTCCTGCTCCTGCTTGAAGATGTCATAGCGCGGGAAGCGTGGGTGGAAGGCCGCATTGTTGGCCGCTTGCGCGGGGTTCACTGTCGTCGGAAGACCGGCGCCGTTCGGAAGGGCCGCGAAGCCGGGTGCGAAGGCGTTACCCGTCGCCCAGCGCACTGTCGACGCGCCTTCGTCGAGCAGGCTGCGCTCATTGTAGGCCACCGACAGCAGAGCGCCGAAGCGACCGAAGTCGCCTTCCCAGGTGTTCGCGATCATGGCGGCGCCACGCGGATTGGTCGATTTGGCCAGGTCGTTGTAGCCGACTTGGCTTGAGGCCACGAAGGTGAAGCCGCCGTAGTCAAACGGCCGCGCGGTGCGCAGATCGACTGTCGCGCCGAGCGAACCTTCTTCGGTCGTCGCCTCGGCCGTCTTGCGCACGGTGATCGAGTTGAACAGGTCCGAGGCGAAGATGTTGAAGTCGAAGGCGCGACCGCGATTCGTGCCGCCGCCGGCGTCCGAGCCGCTGGCGCTTGTCAGGGCTTCCATGCCGTTGATGCGCACGCGCGTGAACTGCGGACCAAGGCCACGAACGGAGATCTGACGACCTTCACCGCCGTCACGGGCCAGGGCCACGCCTGGGATGCGCTGGATTGATTCCGACAGGTTCAGGTCGGGGAATTTGCCGATGTCCTCGGCCAGGATGCTGTCGATCGCGCCTGCCTCTTCGCGCTTGGCGCTCAGCGCACGGACGAGGCTGGAGCGGAAGCCGGTGACGACGATCTCATCGACCTGGGTCGCGTCGTCCTGCGCGGTGGCCGGAGCGGTCTGGGCCATCGCCGACCCCGCGACGCCGAACGCGAGAACCGCCGCCGAAACGCCGCCCAGCCACAGGGTGCGAGTGTGCTGTGAAGTCATCTTGGTTTCTTCCCCGAGAATGGCCGAGCCCGCGAAACAGTCGGGAGACGGTCCTTATTGTTGCCCTGAGCTAGCGTAGTCGGGCGAAACACCGCCAATGCTGTTTGCCCGCGTCGCCATGCCGTTTCGGCATCGCGAGCCGGTCGCTAAGGGTGCAGACTGTCGGCTGGTCGACACCTTTTGCGACCGGGGTTTGATCCATGGAACTGATCTGGCTGGAAGACTTCCTAGCGCTGGCCGCCTTGGGGAATTTCTCGCGTGCGGCCGAGGCGCGCGGCGTCACCCAACCCGCCTTCAGCCGGCGCATCCGGGCGCTGGAAACCTGGCTCGGGGTCGAGCTGTTCGATCGCAGCGCGACGGGCGTGGAGCTGACCGCCGGCGGACAGATCTTCCGCCCCGGCGCCGAGGAGATCGTTCGTCGCGTCCGCCAGATCGCCCAGGAGGTCCGCGAAAGCGAACGCAAACTCGCCGCCACCCTGTCGTTCGCCGCGACCCACGCCCTGTCCTTCACCTTCTTCCCCGGCTGGATGCGCGATCTGGAAGTCGACGGCCCGCTGGGACCCCTGCGGCTTATCTCCGACAACATGCAGGCCTGTGAGACCCTGATGCTTCGCGGCGACGCCCAATTCCTGCTCTGCCACCACCGTACAGAGGCGCCCAGTCGGTTCAATCCAACCCACTTCCGCTCGGTCGTCATTGGCCAGGATGTGCTCCAGCCCTATTCCGCGCCCGACGCCGACGGCCGCCCCTTGTGGAGCCTCGACGACGACACGCCCAAGACACCCTACCTGGCCTACAATCCGGAATCGGGTCTTGGACGCATCCTGCACGCCACCGTCTTCTCCGAACGCCGAGTGCCTGCACTAGAAACGGTCTTCACTTCGCACCTCGCGGCGACCCTCCTGTCGATGGCGCGTGACGGCAGGGGCCTCTGTTGGTTACCTGAGGCGCTGGCCGCCGACGACTTCGCCGCCGGCCGTTTGGTCCCCGCGACAACAAAAATCGCCTGGTCGGCCTCACTCGACGTCCGCCTGTTCCGCCCCGCCAGTCGCCAGAGCGCGGCGGCCGAGACCTTCTGGTCGCGCATCCAGTCCCGCGTCAGCAAGACCGGCCACGGCCTCCAGGAGGGAACCAGGAACCAGGTCGCGTAGACACTATAGTCGCGACAGCGCTGCCAGGTTGGTCAAACGAAGTTAAAACGCATCTGCTCTCAGGGGTCGATATGAGACAGTGGCGTCGCGGAGGCGTAGCGGAGACGAGCCGGCATTTTGCGAACTGACGCTAACTCATTGATCTGCCTAAGTCGCATCCGAGGCGATCTTGCAGTTAAAACGTTGTCTTCCTGAGATAAAGTCCAGCTTCCCAAGCTTTCTGGCCCAGCACCGTAGTCCCCTGGAGCCCATCATCCGATGGACTTTCAGCCGTCTGTCATCGGTTGGGCCTTCCACGAGATCCTGCCCTACCCCGCAGCCATCTCATCCAGATCGGCCATAGTGCGTTTGTGCTGAACTACCCCATCAGTCGGTGTCGCCTCATCGAGATAGTTAGGCAAGTTTCCAGGCTGGCCCGATCAAGGCGCAGGCCACCAACACCGCTCCGCTGCCAGGGGCACCTCAAGCCGCTGGATGAGCGCCTGAAAGATGGTGCAATCTTGAGACTCGATTCTCCGAGACAGCATTGAATCGCTCTCGCCGAACCTACGTAAACAAGAACTCTGGAAGTCTATGGCCATCGCCCGGGTGCCAGCCGGACCGCAGAGCAGGTTCATCGGTGTAAGCATCGGATGTCGCCACTTTCGTCGTCGATGACGCCTTGGGTGAAGGTGAGCCGACGGATGGCCACTACCTGATGGCTACCAACGAGAATGTTCAGATCAGCGGAGTCATCTACGATGATGGCGAACTCGTCGGATATGGAGCCATCAGTTCAGTGAACATCCAAGTTCAGCCGAACAGCAGGGTAGAGATTCCTGGCTACCGGTTGATCGTGAAGCGCTGCGCAAACGTGGGCTGGGCCGCGCAGTAGGCGCGCCAGTTTATGTCCGTTACGAATGTCCCCGTTCCACTATCGCGCGTTCAACGCCTCACGCAGATTGATCTCCGCCTCTTGGGAGCCGACCCGGAACGTGTGGCCGATCGTCTCGCCGTTGAAGGCGTCAATGTGGATCGGGCGTCGAAATCGGGCTCTGACGCAGTTTTGGTGACGGGATCACGGTGTCGAGCCTATCAGCTTGGCCTGTAGGAGCTCGAGCTTTCTGCGGCCGTACATCTGGCGTTTGACGAGCTTGAGCTTGGTGATCTGACCCTCGGCTTGGCCGTTGGACCAACCAGAGGTGATCGCCGCGCGGACGGCGTTGATATCGCGGTCTATGCCGTTGGCGAAGGACGCCACGAGGCTGGGGCGACCACCCTCGATTCAGGCGCACAGGTCGCCCTCAGTCTTGCGACGGATCATCAGGTGGAAGGCGGCGATGATTTCCTACAGGCCAGGCTGGTAGGCTCGACACCGTGACCCCATCACCAAAACTGCGTCAGAGCCGAAATCGGACCCCATCGAGAGGCAGCCTAGGTGATTGAATTCGCTCTATAACAATACGTTGGCGCGCATGCTGACAGGCGTCTGTCGGGACCCCGTCTCACCCCGAAATATTAAGCTCATTCAATATATTGTTTCATATCGGGTGGGGTCCGCCTTCAACGCCGATCAACAAGTATGGACGCGGCCTACGACTTCGGTCTTGACGGCCCCAGGACAGCTTCAGGAGGTCTGAGGACCGTTCATGCCGAGCATGCTCCGCAGTTGGATCCGAGCACAATGGCTGCCGCTGCCTTCTCGACGCACGCCCCCTCTATGACCGCGCGAATGCCAGGAGGGGTTCGATATCATGAGCATCGGCGGCACGTAGGGCCATTACATATCTGCGGCGCGTTTCGGCTTCCTCGACGAGGTTGGCGCTCCCCCACGTGAAGCGCGGGATAGCCGGCTCGAGCGCCAGTAGATCGGCGGCAAGGCGGGCATGGCGGCCGTTGCCATTCGGGAATGGGTGGATCGAGACAAGCCGATGATGAAACCGCGCCATGATTTCGTCGGGTGAATACGTCTGATGCTGGATCCAGTAGCGAACATCGTTGAGGAGGCCGCGCAGTTCCGGCTCGATTTGCCAGCGATCGACGCCGATGTTGCGATCGGTCGTGCGATACTTGCCGGCCCATCGCCACACCTTCCCCAGCATCTCCTTGTGGAGGCGCTGGAGGAATGCCTCATCAAGGACGCCCCGCATTTTGCGCGCAAACGCCCAGCGATCCCCATTGTTGATGTTGATCTGCTCGGCTTCGTTCAACTCGCGCCGCGTCGTGATGTAGGTCGGGATCAGCCCTTCGCGCTCTTCCGGCGTAATGGGGGTGTTCGCGTCATCATCCGCATCGAAGAGCGGGTCACTCACGGCTCATCCCACAGGCGACGCGAGTTGGTGCGCACCAGGTCATCGATCAGGCGTTCGCGTTCACTGGCGAGATCCTCGGCGACAAGCGCCTGATTTTCCAGGCGCATCGTGTGATTGCCTCTCGCCAACTGCTTGTCAGCGATCAGATGCGCACGCCGGCGCATTGTGTCTTCAAGCGATGTGTTGGGCACAAGCGCGTAGACGACGCGGCAATCGAGCGCTTCAGCGGCCTGTTTCAGGGTGGCGAGCGAGACGGTTTCACCGATCTCGCTTTTCTCCAGCGCGGTGACACTCGATTGCGAGACCCCGATGCGCGCGGCTAGCTGGCGCGATGTCATATTAAGCGCATCCCGAATGGCGCGCACCCAACCGCGCGGTGGTCGTGCGAATGCATCTTTCGACTGCAGGAGCTTCAATCTCCTGTCCAGATGTTTGCGCGCTAAGGCGTCTGGCGACATTTGAGGTATCACGGCCTATCAATCAGGAGCGTTTTGATGGGTCGTAGCCGATCATATGTCAAGATTTTGAGTAATCACAGTAACTCATAATATGGAATTTTGATCAATCACGATCACTCAGGAGTGGCGTGCCTAGGGCTCTCGCGGGGATCATCACCCGCTATTGCGTCGTACAGCTTCTCGCCGCCCATCTTTCCAAGATGCATGATGTGGATCGGCGTCGAAATCGGACCCCATCGAGTGGCAGCCTAGGTGGTGTGGACAAAGTGTCTGATCCACAGTCGGATGGATGCGACGACGACGAAGCCGAGGAAGCTGTCGGCGGTCTTGTCGTATCGGGTAGCCAGTCGTCGGCTGTGTTTGAGC
>NZ_JAFCVJ010000026.1:0-37689 GCF_049896985.1 Brevundimonas sp. SL161
CCACCAGGCGTCCGGCGTCTCGCGCGCCGCGAGCCGCGCGGCCTCGTAGGCGGCGGCGTCCATATGGGCGCGTTCGGCCCATTCGACGGGAACGGGATACAGGTCGGGGTCGGTCATGGGGGCTCCTGCCCGGGACACTAACGGCGTCGAGCGCGTCACGCCAAGGCGGCGGGAGCTATTCACAGCAAACGGCGTTAACCTTGAGCATTGATCGGGGATCGTCATGAGCCTGCACCGCCTTCTCGTCGCCGCCGTCATCGGCGCGATGTCCGTTTCCGCCTGCACGCGCGAGGGCGAGACGCCGCCCGAGGTCATCAACCAGACGCCGCCCGTCGCCCCGCCCGCTCCGACCACGCCGGCCATAGGATACGCCTGCGAGAGCGGACAGACGGTGTCGGTCCAGTATCTGGACACGGCCACGGCGAGCATCGCCTACAAGGGGCAGACCTATGCGCTGCGCCTCGTGCCGTCGGGGAGCGGCGCCCGCTATTCCGGCTCCGGCCTGGAATGGTGGATCGCCACCCGCGAAGGCTCGGAGAGCGCGACCCTGAGCCGTCTTGGCCCCAACGAGGATGTCGGCGTGGCCGTGCTGGAGCGGTGCAGCCGTCCCTCGGCCAATCCGGCCCTGCCGGTTCCCGGCGCGCCGATCATGCCTCAGCCCGCGCCGGGCGGCGTTCTGCCCGCCTCGATGCCCTGCCGCGCGGCCCAGTTGCGTCTGAACAGCGAAACGGCCGACGCGGGCGCCGGCAACCGGGTCAACGTCTTCGGCGTCACCAATGCCGGGACCGCGCCGTGCAGCATCTCGGGCTACCCGGCGGTCAGCCTGCTGGACCCGCAGGGACGCGTCCTCACCACTGTGCGCTCGGACCAGAACCCGCAGACGGCGACGCCGGTGAACCTTGCCGTCGGCGGCAAGGCTTTCTTCGATATCGCCTGGAACGTCGTGCCCAACGAGGGCAATGGCGAACGCGTCTGTCCGTCGGCGGCGCGGGTGCGGGTGCTGATCCCGGGCGATGCGGCCGCCCTGGCGATTCCGCTGGCCTTCACCCCCTGCGGCGGACGCATTCGGGTGAATCCCTTCCGTGCGGACGTCGAGCCCGGTCCGGCGCCCGAGCCCGTGCGAGCGGCTTCGGTGACCTGATACCCATCAACGCACACCCCGATTTTCCGTGCGAAATCAGCGCGCCGCCTGTCCCTGAAGGTTTATGTCAACCGCCCTGAAAAGCGGGCGCATAATACATTCGTCTGCAATCGCGCCATCGTCATCTGCGACCTTCCGGACGATCCGAACGCTTTGGACGCTTTGGACGCTTTGGACGCTTCGGACTGTGTTTTGGAGTCCGGATCGGGTCCCCCTGTGGAGCCATGAGGGTCGCAGTGCTGGAATCCAATCGCGAAAGGGCGTAGCCACCCGCCATGCAAACCACAGGCTTTCACGACCGCGTCGCGGCCGAGCTTTCCGACATCGACGCCCAGGGGCTGACCAAGCCCGAGCGGGTGATCGAATCGCGCCAGGGACCGGTGATCCAGGTCGCGGGCCGCAAGGTCCTCAACTTCTGCGCCAACAACTACCTCGGTCTCGGCGGCGACGACCGGGTCGTCGCGGCCGCCAATGCGGCGTCCGAATCGCGCGGCGCGGGCACGGCCTCGGTGCGGTTCATCTGCGGCACGCTCGATATCCACAAACAGCTGGAACGGGCCATCGCAGACTATCTCGGCTTTGAGGACTCGATCCTTTTCGCCGCCGCCTTTGACGCCAATGGCGGCCTGTTCGAGCCCCTGTTCGGGGCCGAGGACGCCATCGTCTCGGACGCCCTGAACCATGCCTCGATCATCGACGGGGTGCGGCTGTGCAAGGCCAGACGCTACCGGTTCGCGACCTCCGACATGGCCGATCTGGAGGCCCAGCTGAAACAGGCGCGGGCCGACGGCGTGCGCGACATCATCATCGCCACCGACGGCGCCTTCTCTATGGACGGCTATATCGCAAAGCTGGACCAGATCCGGGCGCTGGCCGACCAGTATGGCGCTCTGATCATGGTCGACGACTGCCACGCGACCGGCTTCCTGGGTCCTCAGGGGCGGGGATCCTACGCCCACCACGGGGTCAAGGTCGACTTCGTCACCGGCACCTTCGGCAAGGCTCTGGGGGGAGCGATGGGCGGCTTCATCTGCGCCACCTCGGCTGTGGTCCAGCTGCTGAAGCAGCGGGCCCGGCCGTATCTGTTCTCCAACGCCCTGGCGCCCTCGATCTGCGGCGCGTCGCTGGAAGCGATCCGCATCGCTCAGGGGGAAGAGGGCGACAAACTGCGCGCTCAACTGACCGCCAACGCCGCCCGCTTCCGGGGCGCGATGGCCGAGGCCGGCTTCGACCTTCTGCCCGGCGAGCATCCGATCGTTCCGGTCATGCTGGGCGACGCCAAACTGGCCCAGACGATGGCGGCGCGAATGCTGGAGCTCGGCGTCTATGTCATCGGCTTCTCGTTCCCGGTGGTGCCCCGCGGCGCGGCGCGCATCCGGACGCAGATGTCGGCGGCGCACACCTTCGAACATATCGATCAAGCGGTCGCGGCGTTCACGACGGCCGGCAAGGAATTGGGAGTGATCAAATGACGGATACCATGAAGGCCCTGGCCAAGATGCGGCCCGAGGTCGGCCTTGAGCTGATCGATGCGCCTATCCCTGTGGCGGGACCCGAGGATGTGCTGATCCGCGTGCACCGCACGGCCGTCTGCGGCACCGACATCCACATCTGGAACTGGGACGAGTGGTCCCAGAAGAACGTGCCGACGCCGATGATCACCGGCCATGAGTTCTCCGGCGAGATCGTCGCCATCGGCTCCGACGTGAACCGGCCACTGAAGATCGGCCAGCGCGTCTCGGCCGAGGGGCACGTCATCGACCTCAACTCGGAGGCGGCGCGGGCCGGCCACTTCCACCTGGATCCGCACACGCGCGGCATCGGCGTGAACCGCCAGGGCGCCTTCGCCGAGTTCGTTGTGGCCCCGGCCTTCAATGTGATCGAGCTGCCTGACGAGGTGTCCTATGAGGTCGCCGCCATGCTGGACCCGTTCGGCAACGCCGTGCACACAGCCCAGCAGTTCGACCTTCTCGGCGAGGACGTGCTGGTCACCGGCGCGGGGCCGATCGGGATGATGGCGGCAGCGGTGGCGCGACACGCCGGCGCGCGGACCGTGGTCCTGACCGATATCAACGACTTCCGGCTGGAGCTGGCCCAGAAGGTCGCGCCGGGCGTGCGGACGGTGAACACCACCAAGGAGGATTTGCGCGACGTCATGAAGGAGCTCGGCCTGAAGGTCGGCTTCGACGTAGCGCTGGAGATGTCGGGCAGCCCGATCGCCTTCAAACAGTGTGTCGACACACTGATCATGGGCGGCGGCATGGCCCTGCTGGGCATTCCGTCAAAGCCGATGGAGACCGACTGGGGCGCCATCATCCTGAAGGCTCTGACGATCAAGGGCGTCTACGGGCGCGAGATGTTCACGACCTGGCGCAAGATGTTGGGCCTGCTGAAGGCCGGCCTCGACCTCGAACCCCTGATCACCCACCGGCTGTCCTATGCCGACTACCGCGAAGGCTTCGACGCGATGAGGTCGGGCCAGTCGGGCAAGGTCATCCTCGATTGGGACAAGGCTGCATGAGGGGTGCGGCCTGACCCCGATCGTCGCCTTCCTGACGGGCGAGGGAACCGACGGCGCGGGGCGGGATGTCTTCGAGGTCATCAGCTTCGACGACGCCGCGGTCGAGCAGGTGCATGACTTCGTCCAGTGGCTGTTCCCCTTGCGGGAGCGGTCTGGCGCCCAGCCCAACGCACCCATGCTCACGGACGAGGACATCGAGGCGATCCGCGAGTCCATCTCGGCCCAGGCCGCGCTGGCCGCAGCGACGGACCGGCTGGCGATATTCTACTATCGCAACGGGCACTGGCTGACCGCCAGCGACCACAACCATTTGCGGATCACCCGGATCATCAAATCGCTGAGGCTGCTGCGCGGTGACGAGCTTGCGGACGCCTTCCGCACGCTGATCCTGGCGCGGGTGGCGGAAGCGGGGTTTCCGGTCGCCCAGCCGACGCTCGGGTTCTGGGCCCGGGCCTAGGCCTTCAGCGCCTTGATCAGGGCGGCCTCGAAACCCTTGGTCTCAGAGCCCGGGAGGACGTCGGCGATGCGGCCGCTCTCGTAAAGCCCGAACACCGCCGGGTGGACGTAGGAACTGCGACAGACCGTCGGGGTGTTGCCCAGCAAGCCGGCCACCGCCTTCACGCAGACCGTGATCTTCCGCTTCGCGTCGGTGGGCGAGGTCGGCGCCTCCAGGTCGCGCAGAACTCGGGCGGCGGAGACGGTGCCGGCCCAGGTGCGGAAGTCCTTGGCCGAGACCTGCTCGCCCATGGCGTCACGGATGTAGCCGTTCACGTCGTCGGAGGTGATCGGACAGAGGTCGCCTTCGGCGGTCCTGTACTTGAACAACTGCTGGCCCGGCAGGTCACGCAGGGACCGGACCACGGCGGCCAGGCGCCGGTCGCGGACGCTGACCTTGTGATCCACGCCGCTCTTGCCCCGGAAGGCAAAGCTGAGAGCGGCGCCGTCCATCTCCAGATGACGCTTGTTCAACGTGGTCAGGCCGTAGCTGCGGTTGGTGCGTGCGTATTCCTTGTTGCCGACGCGGATCAAGGTGATCTCCAGCAGGCGGACTGCGGTGGCCAGAACCTTTTCGCGACGGGCGCCACGCGCGCCGAGGTCGTGCTCGACGCGAGCGCGCAGTTTCGGCAGGGCGCGGGCGAAGGCGGGCAGCTTGTCGAACTTGTTCCCGGAGCGGTGGGTGATCCAGTCGTCATGGTAGCGATACTGTTTGCGGTCCTTCACATCGCGACCGGTGGCCTGGATGTGGCCTGTGGCGCGCGGGCAGATCCAGACGTCGGTCCAGGCCGGCGGGATGGCCAGCATACGGATACGGTTCAGCACCCTGGCGTCCCTGATCGCCTTGCCGTCGGCGTCGCGGATGGAGAAACCGGCGCCCGATTTCACTCGGGTCAGGCCCGGATGCGTGTCGCTGCAGTAGGTCAGTCCCTCGGGGACTTCGCGCTCGGCGATAAAGGTGTGGCCGCCGTCAGGCATCATTCGGGCTCCGGATCAGGAACGGCGAACGTCGCCTGTGACCGTCCGGTTCCTCTTGACCCGGAGCGGTGTGAAGGAGACGGAAAGGCATGAACTATCGCCACAGCTTCCACGCAGGGAACTTCGCCGACCTGTTCAAGCACGCCCTCGTCTTGTGGCTGCTGAAGACGCGGCAGGCGACGGGGCCGGTGGTCGTGCTGGACACCCATGCCGGGGCGGGGCTCTATGATCTCACGGGCGACGCGACCCGGTCACGCGAGGCCGAGGCCGGGGTCGAGCGACTGATGGCGGCGGCGGACCGACCCCCGTTGATCGAGGCGCTGGTGGCGGAGATCGCGGCGCTGAACCCCGGCGGTGGGGTGCGCTTCTATCCCGGGTCGCCGGTGCTGGTGGCGCGAAGCCTGAACCCGGCCGACGCCTATGTCGGGTTCGAACTGCACGAGGCGGTGGCCGGGGTGCTCCGCGAGAGCCTCTCCGGTTTCCCGAACGCGCGGGGCGAGATCGGGGACGGCTATGATCTGGTCTTGGCCGAGGCGCGGCAGGCGGGCGGATCGCTGGTGCTGATCGACCCGCCGTTCGAGCGGCCGGACGACTACCTGCGCGCGGCGGATACGGCGGCGGCGATCGTGAAGGCGGACCCGACGGCCATGGTGGCGATCTGGACGCCACTAAAGGATATGGAGACCTTCGACGGTTTCCTGAGGCGGCTGGCGTCGGGGACAGATGCGTCGACCCTGGTGGCCGAGGCGCGGCTGAGGCCGCTGATCAACCCGATGAAGATGAACGGCTGCGCCATGGTGGTGGTCAATCCGCCGGAGGGTGCGGATGTGGCGGCGGCGGAGATCTGCGGCTGGGTGGCCGGGGCGCTGGGCAATGCGGGGGCGAAGGCGGAGGTCTGGCGAGCCTGACCGGACTCCAAAACTCCGTCCGAAGCGTCCGGAACGTCGAGGCCAGATGGCAATGTCAAAGACCGACAGCCGTGGCGGGTCTCATGCCGCTGCGTCAGATGCGGACGCAGCCCTATTCGATGACTTCGCCGGCCTCGTAGAGGTTCGGCTCGAACGTGGCGATGGCCATGATGGGCAGCATGGCGACGGAGACGGCGGCGGTGCGCGTCATCGCCTTCCAGTCCTCGACCGAGCGCCAGACGGCCTGATTGACGACAGTCTTGCCGTTCAGGCCGCGATGCAGGGTCGCCGAGACGAAGCCGGGCAGGCCGACCTGGGCCCGCGTCAATTCGGCCAGCATCTCTAGCAGATCGTCCTGTCGATCAGGCTGGACCTTGAACACGTTGATCAGCACGACCGGGACGGTATCGGCGTCGGAGTGCGCGGCGGCATCGGTCATAGGCTGCGCTGTAGCGCCTTTGCCCTTGTCCCGCCATGGCAGAGCAGTCCCTATGGGGTCATGAAACCCATCGCGATCCTGGAAACCGGCAAGCCTCCCGAGGCGCTGAAGGATGTGTTCGACGACTACCCGGCGCGGTTCCAGGCCCTGCTGGGCGAGGGTGTGGCGACCGTGCGGTTCGACGTCCAGGCGGGGCGGTTGCCTGGAGACCCGGGCGAGTTTCAGGGTGCGATCGTCACCGGATCGGCGGCGGGGGTCTATGACGACCTGCCGTGGATCGCGCCCCTGGTCGACTGGCTGCGTGCGGCGCGGGGTCGGACGCGGCTGGTCGGCATCTGCTTCGGGCATCAGGTCATGGCCCACGCCTTCGGCGGTCGGGTCGAGAAATCGGACAAGGGCTGGGGCGTCGGCCTGCATCGCTATGCGGTGGTGGGCGAGGAGCCGTGGATGTTTCCGCGTGCGGCCTCCATCGCCATCCCGGTGTCGCACCAGGACCAGGTGCTGGTGCCGCCCGCCGACGCGCGGGTGATCGCGGCGAGCGAGTTCACGCCGTTCGCAGGACTGGCCTGGGATGACGCCATGTCGTTCCAGTGTCATCCCGAGTTCCAGCCGGACTACGCCGCCGCCCTGGTCGAAAGCCGGCGCGGCCATCGCATCGCGGACGCCCTGGCGGACAAGGCCCTGGCTAGTCTGGCGAAGACCAACGACCGGGCGGTGCTGACGGCCTGGATCCGCGCCTTCCTGATGTTGACCCCGCCGCCGGTCGAGGGCGAGGGCAGCGGAATTTAGCGCTCGCCCGTCAAGGCCATTTCACCACCGGCGGCATCGAGCTGAGGATCGACTCGACGTTGCCGCCGGTCTTGAGGCCGAACATCGTGCCGCGGTCGTAAAGCAGGTTGAACTCGACGTAGCGGCCGCGACGGACCAGCTGTTCCTCGCGCTCCCCGGACGTCCAGGCCTCCGCCATGCGACGCTCGACGATGGCGGCGTAGGTCTCCAGGAACGCCTCACCAACATCGCGGGTGAAGGCGAAGTCCTTCGCGTAGTCGCCCGAGTCATGGTGGTCGTAGAAGATGCCGCCCGTGCCGCGCGGCTCGTTCCGGTGCGGAAGGAAGAAATAGTCGTCGCACCAGGCCTTGAACTTCCCATGCCAGGTCGGGTCGTGGGCATCGCAGGCCGCCTTCATCGCGGCGTGGAAGGCGACCGTGTCTGGCGCGTCCTGGCGACGATCCACGTCGAGCACGGGGGTCAGGTCGCCGCCGCCGCCGAACCAGCTTTTTGTTGTGGCGATGAAGCGGGTGTTCATGTGCACGGCGGGGATGCGCGGGCTGACGGGATGACAGATCAGGCTGATGCCGGTGGCGAAAAAGCGGGGGTCGGCATCAGCACCGGGGACGGTCTTCGCATAGTCGGCGGGGAACTCGCCGTGGACGGTGGAGACGTGGACCCCGACCTTCTCGAACAGGCGGCCGTGCATCATGCCCATGACCCCGCCGCCGCCGGCGTCCCGCGACCACGGCGTGCGCACGAACCGACCAGGATCGCCGGGGAAGAGGTCGGCGGGGGCCGCCTCTTCCAGCGCCTCGAACCCGGCGTGAATGCGGTCGCGCAGGGCCTCGAACCAGGCGCGGGTTTCGACCTTCTTGAGGTCCAGCGGATCGGTGTCGGGGAGGGGGAACTGGCTCATGAGCGGCGTTCAATCACGTCTCGCGCGCGAGGTCACGTGGGCCGGGAATGAACCGCGCAGGTCCGCAGCCGTTTGGACGATGGGCTGTTTGGAGAATTTTTAATGCGATCCCTGTTGATCCCGACCCTGACGATCACCCTGCTCTCGGCGGGCGCCGCCCTGGCGCAGGACGCGGGGGCCCAGGAGACGGGCGTGTTCCGGGAGACCGACGAGAGACTGTCATGCGCCGGGATCAGCGACGAGGCGGCGCAGCTCGGCCAGGCCATGGGCGACGCGACGCCGCAGGGCGGCTGGCTGAGTTCGCTCGGGGGCATCGCACGGTCGGGCGCCGCGATGCTCGTACCCGGCGGCGGCCTCGCCATCGCCGGGGTGGATGCAGTGCGTCAGCCGGCCCGCGATCGTGACGAAGCCGAACAGGTGGCTGTGCAGAGCCGCTGGTACTATCTGAACGGTCTGCATATCGGGCGCGGCTGCCGCGAGCAGGCGCAGGCTCCGGCCCGCTCACCCTCGATCCAGCCCGGCGCGCTGCCCGTTCCGGCGAGGAGTGACCGCTAGCTGCCTTTACTCGCAGGGCGGCCTCGGCCACGGTCGCCGCTTCATAGCGAGGTCGCCCATGCGTCTGATCCTGTCCGCCCTAATGGTTTTCGCCCTCGCCCCGCCCGTCATGGCGCAGACGCCCGAGGCCGAGCGGACGATCATGTCCACCGTGGTCGCCGAGCACGACCGGCACATCCATCTGCTGGAGCGGATGGTGAACGTGAACTCGGGCACGCTGAACCTGGCGGGTGTGACAGCGGTAGGCGAGATGATCCGCGCCGAACTGGATCCGCTCGGCTTCGAGGTGCGCTGGATCGATATGGCCGAGACCGGCCGCGCCGGGCATCTGATCGCGACCCATGACGGCGGCGGGCGCAACATCCTGCTGATCGGCCATCTGGACACGGTGTTCGAGCCGGAGAGTCCGTTCCAGCGCTTCGTGAGGGACGGCTCGCAGGCGACCGGTCCCGGCGTCGGCGACGACAAGGGCGGGGTGGTCGTGATCATCGCAGCCCTGCGCGCGATGCAGGCGGCGGGTACGCTGCAGGGATCGAACATCACCATCGTCCTGACCGGTGATGAAGAGCGGCCCGGTTCGCCGTTGGCGGTGGCGCGGCGGGACCTGATCGCGGCGGGTCAGGTCGCGGACTATGCGCTGGAATTCGAGGGACTGGCGATCGAGAACGGCGAGGAGTTCGGCACGATCGCCCGGCGCAGCTCGTCCAGCTGGACCCTGACCACCGGCGGCCGGACCGGCCACTCCAGCGGCGTGTTCGGCGACACTCTGGGTTATGGCGCGATCTATGAGATGGCGCGCATCCTCGACAACTTCCGGCGCGAATTGCCGGAGCCCAACCTGACCTACAATGTGGGCGTCATCGCCGGCGGGACGCCGGCGGAGATCGATGCGGCCGGCTTCCGCGTCCAGGCCTCGGGCAAGACCAATATCGTGGCGGAGACGGCGATCGCGCGCGGGGACCTGCGCACCCTGACGCCGGAACAGGACGCCCGGGTCCGCGACCGGATGGCGGGGATCGTCGATGATCACCTGGCGAAGACGACAGCCGAGCTCGTCTTCGCCGAGGACGGCTATCCGCCGATGGCGCCAACGCCGGGCAATACCGCCCTGCTGGAGCGGCTGAACGCGGTCAACCGCGACCTCGGCCTGCCCGAGATGGCGCCCTTTGACCCGGCCAAGCGCGGGGCGGCGGATTCGGGCTTCGTCGCCGCAGACGTGGATACGCTGGGCGGGCTCGGCACGGCCGGGTCGGGCGCCCATGCCGTGGGCGAGTCGATCGATCTCGACAGTCTGGTGCGCCAGTCGCAGCGCGCGGCGGTCCTGATCGGACGGCTCAGCCTGGGCGACCGATAACCGCTTTGCTTTTGGAGCCCGGCGTCTGCCTGTCTCCGCCCGTCATTGTTTTCCGGAGGTCGCCATGATCCGTTCCTGCCTGCTCGCCGCGTCCATGCTGGCGTTGGCCGTTCCCGCAGCGGCTCAGAACGGAGAGGCGCGGGTGCGCGAAATTCTGCGGACCACACCGCTGGTCGACGGCCACAACGACCTGCCCTGGGCCCTGCGTGAGACCTATGGAAACGACCCGCACGCCGTCGATCTGGCGACCAACCTCGATGCCTCGACAGCGCTCCACACCGACATCCCGCGCCTGAGGGCCGGGGGCGTCGGCGGCCAGTTCTGGTCGGTCTATGTGCCGGCGACCCTGACGCCGACCGAGGCGGCGCGCGAGACGTTCGAACAGATCGACACGGTCCGGCGCATCGTTGCCGCCCATCCCGACGTGTTCGAACTGGCGACGACCGCCGACGACGTCGAGCGCATCCATGCCGCTGGCAAGATCGCCAGCCTGATCGGTATGGAGGGCGGTTATTCGATCGACGATTCGCTGGGCCTGTTGCGCGAATTCCATCAGGCGGGCGCGCGCTACATCACCCTGACCCACTCGAAGACAACGACCTGGGCCGACAGCGCCACCGACGCGCCGAAATGGGGCGGGCTGTCGCCCTTCGGCGAAGACGTGGTGCGCGAGATGAACCGTATCGGCATGATGGTCGACCTGAGCCACGTCTCGGAGGAGACGATGATCGACGCCATGCGAGTGTCGGAGGCGCCGGTGATCTTTTCCCACTCCTCCGCGCGGGCGGTGACGGCCCATCCCCGCAATGTGCCCGACAGCGTGCTGCGCGCCATGGCGGACGACGGCGGGGTGGTGATGGTGACCTTCGTGCCCGGGTTCATCTCGGAGGCGGTCCGGAGCTGGAACGCCGACCGGGCGGCGGCGGCGGCGCGGCTGCTGACGCTCAATCCGGGAGACCCAGGAACGGTGACGGCGGGCATGGCGGCCTGGGACGCGGCCCACCCGCAACCGACAGCGGGCCTCGCCGACGTCATCGCCCACATCCAGCATGTGCGCGACGTTGCCGGTATCGATCACGTCGGCCTGGGCGGCGACTTCGACGGGGTCACCAGCCTGCCCGAAGAGGTCCAGGGCGTGGACGCCTATCCGCGCATTCTTGCAGCCCTGATGGCGGCCGGCTGGTCGGAGGGCGACCTCCGCAAACTGGCGGGAGAGAACGTGCTCCGGGTGATGCGGGCGGTCGAGACGGTGGCGTCGTCCAGGTCCGGCGAGCGGCCGAGCCTGGCGGTCATCGCGACGGCGGGCGCGCCAGAGTGATTCGCTAGAGCTTGCCGAAGGCGACGCCGCGCCAGCCCCAGCCGGCGGCCTTTGCGGCGGCTTCCAGGGGCTTCTTCATCTCACCGGTGTTGAAGTTGTAGCTGTAGATCTTGCCCCAGCTGAGGTCCTCCTCGCGGAAGGCCCAGACCGTCTCGGTGCTCATCTCCCGCGACTGACCGCGGAAACCGCTGATCCTGGCTTGGCCGCCGACGACGGAGAGGTCGCTCAGGGAAGGGACGCCCGCGCGCCATTCGACGTCGAATTCATGATCGACCGAACGGACCTGGCCCGACGTCTCGTCGAACTTCATCAGGATCTTGAAGACGCGCTTGACCCCGGCCTTGGCGAAGATCTCGTACCAGGCGGCGTCGACGATCTTCCATTCGGCGACCAGGTCGACCTTCTCCCTGGCGCCGTCGCGGACCTGCCAGGGTGCGCCGTCCCTATTGACGGCCAGCAGGGCCTCGCGGAGCTCGGCGGGACCGGCGCGAGGGCCGCTCGGCCTGGAGCCGCCGGTGAAGATGTCGAAGAGACCCATGGTCGTCGTTCCCGTTGGGCCGGGACAGTGGCACGTCAGGCGGTGGTCTGTCTCAGGGCCTCGAACAGGCCTACCCCTGCGCTGACCGACAGATTCAGCGAGCGCGCCTCGGGACGAATGGGGATGAAGATGCGGGCGTCCGCGGCCGTGTGGACGAAGTCGGGCGCGCCCGAGCTCTCGGAGCCGAACAGCAGGGTGTCGTCGGGCCGGAAGACGAAGGCGGTCAGTGGCGTGGCGCCCCGGGTGGTGAACAGGATCAGCCGCCCCGGACCGCGCGCAGCCTGGAAGGCGTCCCAGTCGGCATGGCGCGTCATGTGCGACAGGGGGCCATAGTCCAGCGCCGCGCGCTTCATGGCCCGGTCGTCGAACTGGAAGCCCGTGGGCTCGATTATGTGCAGCTCGATCCCGAAACACGCCGACAGCCTGATACAGGCGCCCACGTTCTGGGGAATGGCTGGTTGAAAAAGGGCGAGACGCATTCTAATGCCCTCCATACGCGCGGGCAGGGGTCTTGTCGCGGTCAGTACTGCGAGTGGTTCTCAAGTAACCACAGCCACTTGCGGCGACAAGCCGCAAAGCCTGACCGAGTCTAAACCCTTTCATCGCGCTAAGAACAATTCCTCGATAGCGGGCCGTCTTCCCACGGACCGCGATGCGAGTTTTACAGAGGTGAGACGTGGCCGAATCGGTCGTGACGAACGAGCATCCCGAAGGTGACGCCACCCGCCGGGACTTCATCCATATCGCGGCCGGCGCCGCAGCCGTCGGCGCGGGCGTGATGATGGTGTGGCCGCTGGTCAACTCCATGAACCCGGCCGCCGACACCCTGGCGCTTTCGACTGTCGAGTTCGACACCTCCAAGGTGGCCGAGGGGATGCAGATCGTCATCACCTGGCAGGGCAAGCCGGTGTTCGTGCGCAACCGCACCGCCGCCGAGCTGACGCGCGTGATCGCCGACAACGACGCCTCCGACCTGAAGGAACGGCAGACCGACCAGGAACGCACCAAGGTCGGCCATGAGCCGATGCTGATCGTGATCGGGTCCTGCACGCACCTGGGCTGCATCCCGACCTTCGGCTCGGGCGATTACGGCGGCTGGTTCTGCCCCTGCCACGGTTCGCATTATGACGCATCGGGTCGCATCCGTAAGGGTCCGGCGCCGAAGAACCTGGTGGTGCCCAACTACGAATTCACCGCCGGCTCCACCATTCGGATCGGCTGAGAGCGGACAAGATGAGCGGACACGAATCCACCTACGTTCCCAAGACCGGCATCGAGAAGTGGCTCGACACCCGGCTTCCGATCGTGCGCTTCGGCGCCGACTACCTGTCGCTGCCGACGCCGAAGAACCTGAACTACTGGTACACCTTCGGCGCGATCCTGACGATCTGCCTGGTCACGCAGATCGCCACCGGCATCTTCCTGGCCATGCACTACCAGCCGAACACGGCGATGGCCTTCGCCTCGGTCGAGCGGATCATGCGCGACGTCAACGGCGGCTGGCTGATCCGCTACGTCCACGCCAACGGCGCGTCGATGTTCTTCGTGGCCGTGTACATCCACATGCTTCGCGGCCTCTACTACGGCTCGTACAAGGCGCCGCGGGAGATGATCTGGATCCTCGGCTGCGTGATCTTCTTCCTGATGATCGCCACGGCCTTCCTGGGCTACGTCCTGCCGTGGGGCCAGATGTCCTACTGGGGCGCGGAGGTCATCACCAATCTGATCGGGGCCATCCCGATGATCGGCGAACCGGTCCTGATCTGGCTGCGCGGCGGCCCGGCCATCGACAATGCGACGCTGAACCGCTTCTTCTCGCTGCACTACCTGCTGCCGTTCGTGATCTTCGGCGTCGTGGTGCTGCACCTGTGGGCCCTGCACACGGCCGGCCAGAACAACCCGGTCGGGATCCTGATCCCCAAGGAGCGCGAGGCCAAGGACACGATCCCGTTCCACCCCTACTATACGGTCAAGGACGGCTTCGCCCTGCTGGTGTTCCTGATGATGTTCGCGGTGTTCGTCTTCTTCATGCCGAATGCCCTGGGCCACGCCGACAACTACATTCCGGCCAACCCGCTGCAGACGCCGGCGCACATCGTGCCCGAGTGGTACATGCTGCCGTTCTACGCGATCCTGCGGGCCATTCCTGACAAGTTCGGGGGCGTGGTCGCCATGTTCGGCTCGATCGGCGTGCTGTTCATCCTCCCGTGGCTGGACACCTCCAAGGTGCGGTCGATGCGCTATCGCCCGACGATGAAGATCTTCTTCCTGATCTTCGTGGTGGTCGGCTTGATCCTGGGCTGGTGCGGCGCCCAGCTGCCGGACGCTCAGGTGGTTCCCGGCATGCCGAGCTTCACCCTGATCGACGGCCAGCTGAACAGCTACCTGTGGCTGACCCGCCTGGCTACGCTCTACTACTTCGCCTTCTTCTTCGTCATCATGCCCTTCGTGGGCCTGAAGGAGACGCCGCTGAAGATCCCCGCGTCGATCTCCGAGCCGGTCCTGTCGGGGCCGTTCGCTATGAGCGGCGCCGTTCCCGCCGACGCCGAAAAGAAGGGCTGATCGCGATGTCCGCCAAGAAAGTCACCATGGATATTCGCAAACTGGCCCTGTCGGTCGCTGCTCTGGCGGTGGTCGGTGCGGCGTCTCCCGCTCTTGCCGAGGGCGGCGCCCATCACCCGCGTTCGGGCGGCTTCACCTTCGACGGGCCGTTCGGCACGTTCGACCAGGGGCAGCTGCAGCGCGGCTACAAGGTCTATCGCGAGGTCTGCTCGGCCTGCCACTCGATGGACCTGATGCATTTCCGCAATCTGGGTGAGAAGGGCGGTCCCTTCTATGACCCGCACGCCGAGAACCCGGCCGCCAACCGGTTCGTCCGGGCCCTGGCCGCCGAGATCGAGGTCGCGGACATCGACACCGAGACCGGCGAGGCGATGATGCGTCCCGCCACCCCGGCCGACAAATTCCCGAACCCCTATCCCAACCGCACGGCCGCGGCCGCCGCGAACGGCGGTGCGGCCCCGCCCGACCTGTCGGTCATGGCCAAGGCCCGTCACGGCGCCGCCGACTATATCTATTCGCTGCTTTCGGGCTACGCAGACCCGCCGGCCGGACTGCGGATCACGGCGACCCAGCACTACAATCCGTACATGGCGGGCGACATGACCCCGTTCTGGGACGGTGATCCGGAACAGGTCCCGGCCGGCGGCTTCATCGCCATGCCCGCGCCGCTGGCCGATGGCCAGGTTACCTTTGACGACGGCACCGAGGCGACGGTCGACCAGATGGCCAAGGACGTCGCGGCCTTCATCGCCTGGTCCTCGGACCCCAGGGCGACGGAGCGGAAACAGTCGGGCATGGGCGTCCTCGCCTTCCTCGCCATCTTCGCCGGCATCACCTACGCCAGCTATCGCCGCATCTGGAAGGGCGTCGCACACTAGCGATCCTTTCAGACCACGGTCGAAGACATCAGCCCGCCGGGTCAGCCCGGCGGGCTTTTTCGTGAGTTGACGGGACGTAAGAAAAGTGCTTTGAAATACAAAGCAGCTCGGGAAACCTCTCATGCCTATCCTCCGATCGTTCGCGGCTCCGCTCGCCGTACTCGCCCTGTCTCTCGCCGTTCCGTCGGCCGGGCTGGCGCAGCAACAGAATCCGGCAGGCAGCCAGGCCCAGCGCGACGCCATGGCGCGGCTGGCTTTCATGGACGGGGAGTGGCGCGGCACGGCGGCGATCGGTGGCGATCGGCGGCGATCGGCGGCCCCGGCGGGAGCATGACCCTGACCCAGACGGAACGGGTCGGAACCCATCTGGGCGGCTCGATCCGCGTGGTCGAGGGACGCGGGTACGCGGCCGACGGCACGACCCAGTTCAATGCCTTCGCCATCATCGGCTGGGATGAGCGGGCGCAGGCCTACACCTTCCACACCTATGCCCAGGGCTATCAGGGCGACTACCCCTTTAAGGCGACCGAAGACGGCTTCCGCTGGCAGACCCCGGCCGGACCCGGCGCGACGATCCAGTATGTCGCCACGATCAAGGATGGCCGCTGGCACGAAGTCGGCCACTACGGCCGCGAGGGCCAGGCCCCGCTGCCCTATATCGAGATGGACCTTCGCCGCATCGGCGACGGCGACTGGCCGGGCGCCGGGGCAGTTGCACCAACGGAGTAACCGTATTGCGACTTCGTTGCGGGCCGTCGTGATCGACAGCGAGGCCACCGCCTCCTAACGTCGCGGACCGATCAGTTGTCCAAGGGTTCGCCATGCGTTCGTTCACCGCCGTCGCCTCGCTTCTCGCCGGTCTGTCCCTGACCGCCGTCGCTTTCGCCCAGGAACCCCGGTTCGACGGGGCACGGTTGTCCGAACACATCCGCATCCTGTCGGCCGACGACTTCGAGGGACGCGGCATTGCCACCCCGGCGGAACAGAAGGTCATCGACTACGTCTCCGGGCAGTTCGAGGCGGCAGGTCTGCAGCCCGGCGGCGACAATGGCGGCTGGACGCAGGCCGTGGCGCTTAACCGCTTCTCCGCCTCGAACATCCAGGCCCGCCTGACCGTGGGCGACTGGACCCTGCCCCTGGCCCAGGGCGAACAGATCGTCATCTCCAGCCGGCGTCCGGGCGAGGACCATGTCATGCTGATGGACGCGCCGCTGGTCTTCGTGGGCTATGGCGTCAAGGCTCCGGAGCGGGACTGGGACGATTTCAAGGGCCAGGACATGCGGGGCAAGATCCTGGTCGTCCTCGTCAACGACGCGGACTTTGAGGAGCCGGCGCTGAACACCTTCGGCGGCCGGGCCATGACCTACTACGGGCGCTGGACCTACAAGTACGAAGAGGCGGCGCGTCAGGGGGCGGCGGGCGTCATCATCGTCCACGAGACCGATCCAGCCTCCTACGGCTGGACCACGGTGCGCAACAGCTGGACCGGGCCGAACTTCGACATCGTGCGCGAGAATGCCGACGAGCGTGTCCCGATGGAAAGCTGGATCCAGCGCGATGTCGCCGTAGAGCTGTTCCAACACGCCGGCCTCGATTTCGAGGCTCTGAAGGTGCAGGCGCGCAGCCGCGACTTCCAGCCGGTGACGCTCGAGGGCGCCGGGATGGACGTGATGTTCGACGTCGCCTCGCAGCGGATCGAGACGCACAACATCATCGGTCGCCTGGAGGGGTCGACCCATCCGGACGAGACTTTCCTCTACACCGGCCACTGGGATCACATCGGCGTGGGGACCCCTGACGCGAACGGCGATGCGATCTTCAACGGTGCGGTCGACAATGCTTCCGGCATCGCCGGGCTGATCGAACTGGCGCGCGTCTATGCGGCGGGCGAGCGGCCGGAACGGTCGATCGTCTTCATCGGCTTCACTGCCGAGGAGAGCGGTCTGCTGGGTTCGGAATACTATGCCGCCAACCCGATCTATCCGCTGGCCACGACCGTCGGCGGCGTGAACATGGACTCGGCCAACGTCTATGGTCGCACCGAGGCCTTCAACGTCGTCGGCTATGGACAGTCGAGCCTCGATGAGCAGATCACCGGCTTCGTGCAAGCCCAGGATCGTGAGGTCCGGCCGGACAGCAATCCGGCGTCCGGCGTCTATTTCCGGTCCGATCACTTCCCGCTGGCCAAGCGCGGCGTGCCAATGGCCTACGGCGCCTCGACCGGAGACTTCATCGAGGAGCCGATCGCCGAACGCCAGGCCGCGCGTCAGGCCTATGGGGCCAACCGCTATCACCAGGCCGATGACGAGTGGTCCGCCGACTGGGACTATTCCGGCCAGATCCAGGATCTTCAGGTCTACTGGTCGCTGGGGCAGGCGTTGGCCAACAGCCGCGACTGGCCGCAGTGGAAGGAAGGCTCGGAGTTCGGACCCGCACGGGCGGCGACGGCCGACGAGCGGCGCTAAGACCTGTCTCCTCCCCGTGCGCTCTGGCGCATGGGGAGGTGGCCCGGAGCGGAGCGGAGGGACGGAGGGGTTCTGTCTGAGCGCACCAAGGCCCCCTCCGTCTGCTCGCAAGGCCTCGCATCCACCTCCCCATTCGCCAAGCGGCGAACAGGGAGGAAACGACCGTCGTCACATGACGAAAGCGTAATGCCCCTCTCCCCACAGCCCGCCCTAATGTCCGCGCCGAAATGGCGAGGAGAGCCCTGATGTTGCGTGGATTGTTCGGTGGTGCGGCCGCGATGGCCCTGGTTCTGTCGGCGGGACTGGCTTCGGCCCAGGACTTCTCGGCCGAACGGATTTCCGAGGGTATCCGCCACATCTCCGCCGACGATTTCCAGGGCCGTTACCCGGGCACCGAGGGCGAGCGCATGACCCTGGCCTGGCTGCAGGCCCAGTACGAGGCAATGGGTCTGGAGCCCGGCGGGCCGAACGGTCAGTGGCTGCAGGACGTTGTGCTGAAGCGCTTTACGCCCGTCGCGGGCGCCGCCTCGGCCAGCTGGACCGGGCCGGACGGCACTGTCCATCCGATGACCGTCGGGACCGACATCACGCTGCGTGCGGCGACCAATGACGGCAAGGCGTCGATCGAGAACGCCGGCCTGGTGTTCGTCGGCTATGGCATCAATGCGCCCGAGCGGAACTGGAACGACTACGGCGACATCGACGTGCGCGGCAAGGTCGTCATCGTCATGGCCGGCGAACCCAACTCTGCCGAGGTCGCAGAGCGGTTCAACGGCGTCTATCCGACCGCCTATAACAGCGGCGCCTACAAGGCCGACGAGGCCTTTGCGCGCGGCGCCGTCGGCGTCATCAGTCTGGCCACGGTCCCGGCGACCGATGCCGGCTGGCTGCGCGGCGCCCAATTCGCCGGCCGCCAGCGCACCCTGACGCCGGGCGCGGCGGATCTGGAGTTCTCCGGCGCGATCAACCACGACGTCGGTCTGGCCTGGGCGACCGCCGCCGGCCTGGACATGGCGGCGATGGCTGATGTCGAGAGCGGCCACTTCAAGGCCGTTCCCCTGACCGGGGTCACCCTGTCGGTCGCGCAGGAAGAGACCATCGACACCCTGGTCACCCACAACCTGCTGGCCAAGATCCCGGGCACGACCCATCCGGACGAGACCATCATCTATTCGGCACACTGGGATCACGTCGGCGTCGGCGCGGACCACATCAGCCCGGTCTCGACCACCGAGGACAACATCTACAACGGCGCCTGGGACAACGCGTCGGGCACCATCGGCATCCTGGAGATGGCCCGCCAGATCAAGGCGGCCCCGCAGCCGGAACGCACCATCGTCTTCGCCCATATGGCGGCCGAGGAGATGGGCCTGCTCGGTTCCTATGGCTACGCCGCCAACCCGGTCTATCCGCTGGAGACGACCGTTGCCGACATCAACATCGACATGCTGCCGCTCTCGGGCCCGACCCGCGACGTCGCCATCTTCGGCAAGGGCCAGAACTCGCTAGAGGACGATCTGGCGGTGCTGGCGGCGGCGGAGGGTCGTGTGATCACTGACGACCGTCAGCCGGAGCAGGGTTTCTACACCCGCTCGGACCACTTCCCGTTCGTCCGCATGGGCGTGCCCGCCCTGATGACCTGGCACGGCGTCGACTGGGACGAGGGCGGTGTCGAAGCCGGTCAGGCGGCCTGGGACGCCAAGTTCGGCGCCGACTATCACAAGCCCTCCGACGAATGGTCGGCGGACTGGGATCTGCGATCCGCGGTCGAGAACCTGACCCTGCTTTACAGGCTGGGGCTGCAACTGGCCAACGGTGACGAATGGCCGACCTGGAAGCCGACCTCGGAGTTCGGCGCCCGCCGGGCCGCCAGCGACGCGGCGCGGCAATAGGCCGAACCCCGTCGTCCCCGGACTTGATCCGGGGACGACGGCCCTGAACCTTGACCATGGCCCGGGCGTTGATGGGCCATGACCCTGTTTCTGCGGACCCTCGCCCCAGCGATCCTTGTTCTTGGTTTGGGAGGCTGCGGAGACAATGGCCCGGTCAATCCGCCGACTGAACCCGCCGCAGCGATCACCGTCGAGGACCCGTCCGCGCCGCCGGCGCGAGGCCAGACCTCGATGCTGCCCGGCCGGGGTGCGGCCAGTTTCGTCGGCCGCTGGGCGGCGGACGTCAGCTGGTGCGCGGCTCCCCAGGGCGAGCGCCGGCCGATCCAGATCACCGCGACCCGGTTCGAGGGCTATGAGAACAGCTGCATGATCGCAGCGGTCGACGAGGTCGCCGACGGTTATGTCGCGACCCTCGCCTGCATCTCCGAGGGCACGGCGCGGTCGGAGCGGGTCCGGTTCCAGGTGACACAGGACGTCATGCGGCTGAGCTATCTCGACCGGGCGGGAGAGCCGGTGACGCTGAAGAAATGCACGACGCTGGAGGACACAGCCACGACGCAACCCGTCGTGCCTTGATACGTCAGTTGAACAGGAAGTTCATCACGTCGCCGTCCTTGACGACATAGGACTTGCCCTCCGCGCGCAGCTTGCCGGCCTCGCGCGCCTTCGCCTCGCCGCGCAGGGCGACATAGTCTTCGAAGGCGATCGTCTCGGCGCGGATGAAGCCCTTCTCGAAATCGGTGTGGATGACGCCGGCCGCTTGGGGCGCGGTGTCGCCGATGTGGATGGTCCAGGCGCGGGCCTCCTTGGGGCCCACCGTGAAGTAGGACTGAAGGCCCAGCAGAGAATAGGCCTCGCGGATCAGGCGGTTCAGGCCGGGCTCGGCCAGTCCGAGGCCTTCCAGGAACTCGGCCTGTTCGGCGGCGTCGAGAACGGCCAGTTCGGAATCGATCTTGGCCGAGATGACGACCGAGTTCGCATTGTCCTCGGCGGCGCGTTTGGCGACCAGGTCGGACAGCGCGTTGCCCTTGTCGGCCGAACCCTCATCGACATTCGAGACGTACAGGGCCGGAAGCGAGGTCAGCAGCTGGAGCATGTGCCAGGCCTTCTCGTCCTCCTTGTCGACCTTGACCGTGCGGGCGGGCTTGCCGGCGCGCAGCGGGGTCAGGGCCATGTTGATCAGGCGCAGGGTCTGGGCCGCGTCCTTGTCGCCGCCCTTGGCCTTCTTCTCGACGTTGACGACCCGCTTCTCGAGGCTTTCGAGGTCGGCCAGCATCAGCTCGGTCTCGATGATGTCGAGGTCACTGATCGGGTCGATGCGGTTCTCGACGTGGGTGATGTCGTCATCGACGAAGCAGCGGGAGACAAAGGCCACGGCGTCGCAGTCGCGGATATTGGCGAGGAACTGGTTGCCCAGGCCTTCGCCCTTGGACGCGCCGCGCACCAGGCCGGCGATGTCCACGAAGGTGATGCGCGAGGGGATGACCTCTTTCGACCCGGCAATCTCCGCCAGGGCGTCCAGACGCGGCTCCGGCACCGCCACGTCGCCGGTGTTCGGCTCGATGGTGCAGAACGGATAGTTGGCGGCCTGGGCCGCCGCCGTCTTGGTCAGGGCGTTGAACAGGGTGGACTTGCCGACGTTGGGCAGGCCGACGATCGCGACTTTGAGGGCCATGGGGCTTTCGGACTTTGAATGAAGGGCGAGCCTTTAACGGGTTCGGACCCGTTTGTCAGGCTCGCAGTCTCATTCCCGATCAGGCCGCCGGAGCGCCCGCATTGGCTTCGGTCGGTTGACCGACGGTGGCGGCGACCACCAGTTTGGGCGCGTGCTCGAACGTCAGGGTCAGTTCGACCGTGTCGCCGGTCGCCAGAGGCTCACGCACGCCGCTCAGCATGATGTGGTTCGCGCCCGGGCTGAATGCCACGGGCTCCCCGGCGGCGAGGGGCACGCCGCCCTCGATGGGCCGCATCATCCCCATGCCGCCCTCCATCGACGTCTGGTGGATCTGCGCCAGGGCGGCGGCGGGGCTGTCGATCGACACAAGCCGATCATCGGAGGCGGCGACGAGGTTCAGATAGCAGGCGGTCACCTGACGTCCCGTCGGCGTCGGCCGGCAGACCGCGTCGGCGACCACGATCGGCGTGATCGTATTCCCCTCGGCATCGACGGTGGTGTTGTCGGAGTTGCCGCAGGCAGCGAGGGCCAGCAATGGCAGCAGGGCGAGAATGCGCTTCATGGGTTTCCGGTGCTTTCACGAGACGATCAAACGCGTGCGGTTCAACATTGAAACGAGCCGATCAATTGCCCCGGCGACGACAAGGCTGGGCCCGGTCAGGGGATACAGGATCGCGAGCGGCAGGACGATGGTCAGAGCCGCGATATTTGCGCGGGCGCCGGGCGGAGCGACCGGAGCGGCCAGACGACCCCCGGGGCGGCGCCTTCACGACATGACGATGGCGCCGACGCCGAACTGGCCGCAGCAAGGGAGAGGAGAATTACTCGCCCTTCGCCGCCTGCGCCGCTTGGCGGGGGCTGAACTTGGGCGCGGGGGCCAGGCGCAGGACCTCGCCCTGATAGCGTTCGTCCTCGCCCTTGACCGCGAACGGCAACGCGTCGGCGCAGGCGTTCAGCAGGGCCTCCAGCCACGGTTGCTCCGCCTTGTGGAAGTCGCCCAGGACGTGAGGCATGACCAGTTGCGGATCGCCGGGATGGCCGATGCCCATGCGGGCGCGGCGGAAGTCGGGGCCGAGCTGGCTGATCAGGCTGCGCACGCCATTCTGGCCTGCCGCCCCGCCGCCGGTCTTCATGCGAAACCGGCCTGGGGCCAGGTCGATCTCGTCGTGGAAGACGATGATGCCCGCAGGGGGAATTTTGTAGAAACGCGCGGCCTCGCCGACGGCGTTGCCCGAGTTGTTCATGAAGGTCTGGGGCTTCATCAGCAGGATCTTCTGACCCTCGACCTCACCCTCGGAGATCACTGACTGGAACTTGGCGCGCGGGGCGCCGAACCGCCACCGCGAGCCGATCGCATCAACGGCCATGAAGCCGATGTTGTGGCGGTTCTTCTCGTATTTGGCGCCCGGATTGCCCAGGCCGGCGATGATGAGCATGGCGCTATCCGGAAATGAAAACGGCCCCGTCCGTCGCCGGAGGGGCCGTTTCCGAAGGAGTGGATCGGTCGATCAGCCTTCCGACTTCTCGCCGTCTTCCGCAGCGGCTTCGTCGCCCTGTTCCGTGGCGGGAACGTCGTCCGCAGCAGCCTCGGCGGCGGCGGCCTGTTCCTCGGCGATGGTCTCTTCGTCGTGGGCGGCCGAGATGGCGGCCGACGAGGTCTTGATCGAGGCGATCACGAAGTCACGGTCGGTGATGGTCGGCTTGACGTCCGAGGGGACCTTGACGTCCGACCAGCGGATGATGTCGCCCAGCTTGTGGTCGGCCAGGTCGACGACCAGGTCTTCCGGGATGTGGTTGGCGGCGACCATGATCTCGACCGAGTGACGGACGATCTCGAGCGAACCGCCCTGGCGGAAGGCCTTGCACTGGTCTTCGTTGATGAATTGGATCTGGACCTCGATCTTGATGGTCGCGTTCTCGTCGACGCGCATCAGGTCGAAGTGCAGCGGACGGTCCGACACGGGGTCGAACTGCACGTCCTTGGCGATGACCGACTGGGTCTCTTCGCCGTATTTCAGCGTGACCAGGTGGCCCAGCAGCTTGCCGGTGTACAGGTTCTTGCGGAAATCCTTCTCGTTGACCGAGATGGCGACGGGGGCCTTGTCGCCGCCGTACAGGATGCCCGGAACGGCACCTGCGCGACGCGCGGCGCGCGCACCGCCGGTGCCGGTGTTCTCGCGGACATCCACGTTCAGAATGATCTCGGCCATCTGGCTCGCCTCAACAACAAAAAACGCCTGCGCAGACCAAAGCTGCCCGCGCGGCGGGGTCATGGACCCTCGAATTCAAGAGCGCGGGTCATTACACGCAAGAGCCCGCGTGTGCAACTGGCCTTGGGTGTGGAGATCAGTTGGCGGCCGGCGCGGGTGCGGAAAGCGACGCCGTGGTCGCCTCGACAGCCACCGGCGTCACGCCCGCGGTGGCGATCGCCGGGTCCGCAGGGACGGGGATGGTCGCCGCCGTGGTGCAGGTCGCCAGATCGCGCACGATATGGCGACCGACGCAGAACATGTCCTCGTAGCTAGGGCGCGAGGCGGCTAGGCACTGGAACAGGTTCAGCTTGGACATATCCAGGCAGAACTGGGCGTTGGTCTCGATCGACAGGGCTTCGGTGTTGGCGCGGGCGTCGTCGCCCGCCGCGCCCATGGCGGCCAGGGCCGCGATGGCCAGGGCATTGACCACGGCCGGGGTGTAGGGCGGGGCGTGAGTGGCTCCGGGCAGGTTCAGGCCGGTTCCGTTGTTGGCGGCGGTGAAGAGGCGTGCGGATTCTTCCGCCGAGGGCAGCATCTGACCGGCCGAGATGGTCTTGGCCGTCTCCAGACGCACCTCGCGATTCGGAATCGGGGTCACGGCCCAGCGGCGACGCGGGTCGTTGCGCTCCTGGATCGTGTAGGCGTCCTGCTCGACGGCGTCGGCGACGGTGGTCAGGGCGGCGATGTCCTGGCCCAGGGTCGAGATGATCAGGCCGGCGGCCACATCCGCGCCCGGCAGGCCGGCGGCATAGGCCGGATCGCGGATGAGGTTGGCGATGACGTCGGCGCGCTGCTGCGGGTCGTTGGCGTAGGTGCGGACGCCAGCAACAAACTCCGGCGACTGCAGGGCCAGGATCGACGCATAGGCGATCATGCCGCGCGACAGGGTTGCGGGGTCGTAGGCCGCGCCCTTGCGCATGGCGGCCTGGATCGACTCCGCGTCGGGGAAGCCGGCCTGGATCGTGCCGACGTCGCGGATGAAGGTGACATAGATGGAGGCGGCCTGAGCCACACCCTCGTTGAGTGTCACCGGCGGCGGCGGCGGGGGCGGGGGCGGAGGCGGGGCCGGAGGAACGATCGGCTCGGGCGTGCTGCACGAGGCCAGGATGGCGGCTGCGACGGCAGCGGCGATGGCGAGGCCGCGACGCGGAAGGGCCAGGCGCATGATGATTTTCCCCACAAGGATATAGCGGCGCTCTCCCGGCGCCGTGACGATGTCGGCTTATAAGCCTTCGCCAAGGTTTTCCGAACGTTAATCCGGGCCTCTGCCGTTCAACTCTCCGGCGCCGGACGGCGAATCTCAGCCGTTGGGACCGGCGTTCAGCCGCTGGGTCGCGGTCTGCCCGGCCGGGGGCGCGACCGGGGTCGGTCGAGGCGCGGTCGATGGCAGGGGCGGGGCCTGGAGCGGAAGCGGGGAGATGCTCGGTTCGATCGGGGGCGCGGGTTGCAGCGGTTCCGGCGTGATCGCGGGTGAGCGTACGGATCCGCCGCTCTGGGTCGGGTTGCCGACAGTGATGATCGCGGCCGGCAAGGCGGCGCCGCGCGCACAGGTCGACAGGTCCCGGATCACATGGCGGCCGAGGCAGAACATGTCCTCATAGGTCGGACGCGAGGCGGCCAGACACTGGAACAGGTTCAGCTTGGAACTGGCCAGGCAGTCTTGGCTGGCGCGGTCGTATTGCAGGGCTTCGGTGTTGGCGCGGGCGTTGTCCCCTGCGGCTCCCAGGGCGGCGAGGGCGGCCATGGCGATGGCGTTGGTCACCGACGGGGCATAGGGCGCTCGCCGCGTGCGTCCGGCGGTCACCCCCAGGCCAGAACCGCTGTTCGAGGCGGCATGGAGCCGCGCAGCCTCCGAGGCGGAGGGCTGGATGGTGCGGGACAGGTCCTTGACCGCCTGCAGCCGGCCCTCGCGATCCGGCGGCGTGGCGCGCCCCCAACTGTGACGCTGATCGCCGGTGTACTGGATGTTGTAGGCGTCGCTCTCGACCGAATCGGCCGCCGCGCTCAGGGCGATTACGTCCGCCTCCAGCACCGACATGACCAGGCTGGCCGCGGCCTCGGCTCCGGGCAGGGTCGAGGCGTACTCGGGATTGGCGACGATGCGGTCGATGATCTGGCGGCGAACGGTCGGTTCGGCCCCGGCCTGGCGGACGCCCGAGACGAACTCCGGCGACTGCAGCGCAAGGATGGAGGCATAGGCGACCAGGCCGCGCGAGATCTGGTTGGCGTCGTAGGACGCACCGCGCCGCAGCGCCGCCTCAACCGCGTCGGGGCTGGCGAAGCCGCCCTGGATCGTCGCCATGTCGCGGGTGAAGGTCAGATAGACGGCCGCGGACTGGGCCACGCTGTCGTTCAGGGCGACAGGCGGCGGCAGGCGGGCGGTGATCGCGGCGGCCTCGATGGCCGCGACGCGCATTTCCTCGGCCTGCAGCTCGGCGCGGCTGGGGCCGCATGCGGCCAGAAGACTTGTGACGGCGAGGGCGGCCAGGGTCGGGCCCTGGCTACGGAAGGAAAGGCGCATGGAAAATCCCCGAAAGCGTGTTCCGACTGAAACGCCCAGTCCGGCCGTTTTGAGGCATGGCGGCCGACTTTTTCGTGATCAGTCGAAGAGTTTGGAGACCGATTCCTCGTTCGCGATCCGGCGGATGGCCTCGCCCATCAGGGGAGCGACCGGGACGGTGCGGATCTTGGAGCAGGACAGCACCTCGTGCGGCTGCTCGATCGAATCGGTGATCACCAGCTCCTTCAGCGGGCCGTCGGTGACGCGCTGAACGGCCGGGCCCGACAGGACGCCGTGGCTGATATAGGCGGAAACGTTCGTCGCCCCGGCCGCGATCAGGGCCTTGGCGGCGTTGACCAGGGTGCCGCCCGAATCGACAATGTCGTCGAACAGGATGCACTCGCGTCCCGCGACGTCGCCGATGATGTTCATGACCTCGCTCTCGCCCGCCTTGGGACGGCGCTTGTCGACGATGGCCAGGTCGACGTTGAGACGTTCGGCCAGCGACCGGGCGCGCACCACGCCGCCGACATCGGGCGAGACGATCATCAGATTGCCGCGCGTGTAGCGATCCCTGATGTCCTGGGCGAGCACGGGGGTGGCGACCAGATTGTCGGTCGGGATGTCGAAGAAGCCCTGAATCTGGCCGGCGTGCAGGTCCATGGTCAGGACCCGGTCGGCGCCGGCGCGGGTAATCATGTTGGCGACCAGCTTGGCCGAGATCGGCGTGCGGCCGCCGGTCTTCCGGTCCTGACGCGCATAGCCGAAATACGGCATGACCGCCGTGATCCGCCGCGCCGAGGCCCGCACCAGGGCGTCGATGCAGATCAGCAGCTCCATCAGGTTGTCGTTGGCCGGATAAGAGGTCGACTGGATGACGAAGACATCCTCGCCGCGCACGTTTTCCTCGATGACCGCGAAGACCTCGTTGTCGGCGAACCGTTTCACCTGGGCCTTGGTCAGGGGCATGTCGAGGTGGTCGGCTATGGCCTGGGCAAGGGACCGGTTCGAGTTGCCAGCGAGCAGCTTCATCCGGTCATCCTTTCGCCGTCATCGAAACGCCAATGACGTCTGTTCCGTCTTGCGCGCTCTTTAGCAGCGCGTCGGCCCGTATCAAGCCGTGATTGCCCTTACCCGGCGCATGGCGCGTTGCGAACGCCGATGTTAGAGAACGCGATCTTGATACCCGACGAGCCTCTGGCGTCGTCCGGGCGGCGTGTGATGAGGTTCCAAGTTGCCGATTTCCTTCCGGTCTTCGTCCGTTCTGCGCCGGGGCGGCGTGTTGCTGCTGGCGACTGTCGCCACGCTGACCGTCGCGGCGTGCAACGGCGGTCAGAATCGCCCGCGCCTGGCCTATGAGGAGCGGCCCGTCGAACTGCTCTACAACACCGGCTACGAGCGGCTTCAGCGTCACCGCTGGGCCGACGCCGTGGATTACTTCCAGGAAGTCGAGCGTCAGCACCCGTATTCGGAATGGTCGCGCCGCGCGATCCTGATGCAGATCTACGCCTACTACCAGAACGGCAATTACGAGGAATCGATCGCCGCCTCGGACCGCTTTATCCAGCTGTTCCCGGGCAGCCCGTCGGCCGCCTACGCCTTCTACATGCGCGCCACCTGCCACTTCGAGCAGATCGTGGACGTGGGCCGTGACCAGGGTCAGGCCGAACAGGCGCTGGCCGGTCTTCGCGACGTCGCCCGCCGCTACCCCAACTCGTCCTACGCCACCGACGCGACCGTGAAGATCGACATGGTCAACGATCAGCTGGCCGGCAAGGAAATGAACATCGGCCGCTACTACCAGCGCGCCAACCAGCCGCTGGCCGCCATCGGCCGCTACAAGGCCGTCATCGACAACGAGGCCTTCCAGCGCACCTCGCATACGCCGGAAGCCCTGTATCGTCTGGTCGAGGTCTATCTGACGCTGGGCCTGAAGGATGAGGCGGAGCGCAACGGTTCGGTGCTCGGCTTCAACTACCCGGGCAGCCCCTGGTATGCCGAGGCCTATGCTCTGCTGACCGAGGACGGCCGCCAACCTGAGACGGCCCCGACCGGCGAGCGCGAGAGCTGGCTGCGCCGGATCATTCCGGGCTGACCGTTCCCCGCCTGTTCTGGTCTACACTGTCGCGGATGCCGAATCGCACCCCATGCTGACCAGTCTTTCGATCCGCGACGTGGTGCTGGTCGACGTCCTCGATCTTGAGGTCGACGAGGGCCTGACTGTGCTGACCGGCGAGACCGGGGCCGGCAAGTCGATCATCCTCGACGCCCTGGGCCTGGCGCTCGGCGGGCGAGGGGAGGCGGGCCTTGTTCGCTCCGGCGCCAAACAGGCCGTGGCCACCGCCGTCTTCACCGCGCCCGACGATGAGGACCTGATCGAACTGATCCGGGAGAAGGGCTTCGACGTGACCCCGGGCGAAGCGCTGATCCTGCGTCGCGTCCTGTCCGCCGACGGTCGCAGCCGGGCCTGGGTCAATGACCAGCCGGCCGGGGTGGCGGCCCTGCGCGAGATCGGCGCCCGTCTGGTCGAGGTGCACGGCCAGCATGAGACCGTGGGCCTGCTTGACTGGAAGACCCATCGCGGGCTGCTGGATGCCTATGGCGGTCTGGCGCCCCAGCTCGGCGGGGTGGCCGCCGCGTCCGACAGGCTGAAGGCGGCCGAGGCGAAGCTGGAAGGCCTGCGCGCCGCCGCCGCCGACGCGGCCTCGCGGGCGGAAGAGATAACCCTGAACCTCGCCGACCTCGACGCGCTCGATCCGCGCGAGGATGAGGAGACTGAACTGGCCGGTGAGCGCGCCGTGCTGGGTGCAGCGGAGAAAGCGGTGGCCGATCTGGCCGACGCCCGCGCCAACCTCGGCGGCGACAAGCTGAGCCAGAAACTGTCCGCCGCCCTGCGCGCCGTCGAACATGCGCGCCAGCGCGCGACCCAGGCGGGCGTCGAGGCCGATCACCCCGTTCTGGTGCGCCTGACCAGCGCCGCCGAAGCCATCGACCGCACCATGGTCGAGGCCGCCGAGGCCATCGCCGAGGTCGACGCCGCCGCCAACGCCTTCGATTTCGAACCTGGCCGACTCGACAAGGCCGAGGAGCGGCTGTTCGCCCTGCGCGCCGCCGCCAGGAAGCTGAACACCACCGTCCATTCCCTGCCGGCCCTGCGCATCTCGCTGCGCGAACAACTGCGCCTGATCGAGGATGGGGCTGAGGCCATCACCAATGCCGCCCGCGATGCCGCTGCGGCCCGCGAGACCTATGACGTCACCGCCAGCCTGCTGAGCTCGGGCCGCGAGGCCGCCGCCGACCGGCTCTCGAAAGCGGTGACGGAAGAGCTTGGCCCGTTGAAACTGGACCGCGCCCGCTTCCGCGTCGCCCTGGAGCCTGTCGCCGAAGGCCGTCGCGGCCCGCTCGGCGTCGAGACCGCCCGGTTCGAGATCGCCACCAACGCCGGCACCCCCTTCGGCCCGCTGGACGCCATCGCCTCGGGCGGCGAACTGGCCCGCTTCGCCCTCGCCATGAAGGCCGCGCTCGCGGGCCGCGAGGACCAGCGCCAGCCGGTCATGATCTTCGACGAGGTCGATCAGGGCGTCGGCGGCGCGGTGGCCGAGGCCGTGGGCCAGCGCCTGAAACGCCTCTCTAACGGCGCCCAGGTCCTGGTCGTCACCCACAGCCCCCAGGTCGCAGCCCGTGGCCACGCCCACTGGAAGGTGCGCAAGGCCGACGCCGCCGGGGTCACCACCACCACGGTCGACGCCCTCGACGAGACGGCCCGCCGGGAAGAGATCGCCCGCATGCTGTCGGGGGCCATCGTCACCGAAGAAGCCCGTGCCGCCGCCCGCTCCCTGATCGGCTGACGAGCCATGGCGTTGATCACCCGTTCGTCACGCCCCCGACGCTGACGGCCTGAGCATTCCGTTCGGGCGCTGAGCGGCAACGGAATTAACTTTCCTGACCGATGGAACCTTCACCTTTGCGACGGGTTCGCCCCCGGGGATGTTTCATCCTCCAGCGCCCTGAGCGCCAGGGGATCGAACTTTGACAATCGAGCTAGAAGCGCCCGGCCAGGCCGGTATTGAGGCCGAGCGCCTCCGTGTGCTCCGTTCCTACGACATCCTGGACACCGACCCTGAACACGCCTTCGACGACGTCACGCGGCTGGCGGTTCGCATCTGCGAAACTCCCGTCGCCCTTGTCAGCCTGGCTCTCGGCGAGCGGCTCTGGTTCAAGGCGCGAATCGGCATGGCTGACGAGACGGGGCCGGAACTGGATTCCTTCTGCCAGCACGCGATGCAGCACGACGGCGTCTATGTCGTCCGGGACGCGTCGATCGACCCCGTCTATATCGACCATCCGCTGGTCACTGGCCCGGCCAACTACCGGTTCTATGCCGGGGCGCCCCTGATCGACGACCAGGGGATGACCCTGGGCATGCTCTGCGTCGTGGATACCAAGGCTCGTCCCGACGGTCTGACCGAGACCCAGCATATGACGCTGGAGGTTCTGGCGACCCAGGTGATGGCGCTGATGGAGCGACGGCGGGCCCTGACCGCGCGCCGGCTCAGTGACGAGCAGACGGAAGCCGCGGTCGAGGTTGCGCTTCAGGCCTCGGAAAAGCTGGCGGAGAGCGAGGCGCGCTTCCAGGCGATCGCCGACAGCATGCCCCAGATGGTCTGGTCGGCAGGGGCGGACGGCTATCACGACTATTTCAATGCGCGCTGGTTCGACTTCACCGGCCAGACTGCGACGCCCAGCGACACCGACGCCTGGAGCGCCCAGATCCACCCCGAATGCCGCGATCGGGCGCTCGCGGCGTGGCAAGCCTCGTTGGCGACCGGGGAGCCGTATGAGGTCGAATACCGGCTGAAGCACCATGCGGACGGCTATCGCTGGACCCTGGGTCGGGCCATGCCGATCCGCAACTCGGCAGGGACCGTGACCCGCTGGTTCGGAACAGGCACCGACATCGAGGACATCAAACGGCTGGAGCAGGCCAAGGCGCTGCTGAGCCAGGAACTGAGCCACCGGATCAAGAACATCTTTGCGGTGATCTCGGCCCTGCTCTCACTGTCGGCCCGCCACCATCCGGACGCCAAGGACTTCGCCAGGTCGGCCCGCAACCGGATCGGCGCCCTGGCCCGGGCGCACGAATTCGTCCGGCCCCACAGCGAGGAGTCTCGTCCCGGAATCGCCGGTACGACCCTGGCCGCCTTCCTGCTGGATCTGTTCAAGGCCTACGACGGAGAGGATGGCGTTCCCCGCGTTCACGTGACTGGCGACGATACCATTTTCGACGATCAGGCGGCCACCCCGGTCGCCCTGCTGTTCCACGAACTGGCGACCAACGCCGCCAAATACGGCGCCCTTTCGCAGCCCGACGGCCGGGTTGACCTGACCCTGTCTCACCGCGGCGACCGCATGATCCTGGTCTGGGCGGAGCATGGTGGGCCCGAGCTTGACGGGCCGCCCCTGATACCCGGGTTTGGGTCGACGCTTCTGGCCATGTCGGTCGAGGGACAGCTGGCGGGCAGGCTCGATCTCGACTGGGCCGGCGAGGGCCTGAAGGTCACGGTCGATGTTCCGCGATCGGCGCTTCAGCCGCGCCGCGCCGCCATGGCGGTCGCATGAAGGGCCGGATCCTGATCGTCGAGGACGAGATCCTGATCGCGTCCCAGCTTCGCGACGTTCTGGAAGACCTGGACTATACGGTGGTCGGCATGGCCGCGAACGTCTCGGCCGCCCGGCGGCTGGTCCTGGCCGGCGGTATCGAGCTGGCGCTGGTGGACATCCATCTGTCCGACGGACCGACCGGCGTCGATTTGGGCCGGGAGATCGGGCAGGGCGCCGGCATTACGGTGCTCTACCTCACGGCGAACCCGGAAATGGTCCGGGATGGCGTGCCCGGGACCTTCGGGGTGATGGGCAAGCCCACCGATGACGACTCCGTGCGGACCGCTGTGGCCTTCGCCATGCAATCGCGCAGGGGCGGGCCGTCGCGGACGGCGCCCCATTCCCTGACAGTGTTTCACTGACGTTGAGGCGGCGTTCGTCCCCCCACTGACCTCTAGCGCGCACAGATCGGAGAGCGGGCGGGCGTGCTTTCGTTGGCGATCCAGCAGGCGCCGTCGCGCGCGTCACGGCGATAGGTTCCGCCGACGGGCACGCGGTCCTCGGGGCCGAAGACCGCGAACGAGCCGCCCTCTCCGTCAGAGATCACCATGCGGTAGGCGATGTCGGGCCCATCCAGCCGGAAGCTTCCGTCGCCGAACAGGGAGGTGAAGGTGCAGTCGGTCTCCGGCGCGCTGCCGACCTGACAGCGGACCTGTCGGGCCCGGCCGGGTTGGTCTTCGGCGGAGATCGGGACAGGCGTATAGGCGGCACGTTGTGTCACGGGAGGGGTTTGGGCAGGCGGGGCGGCCGGTCCCTCCGCTGACGCGGCCTTGGGCTTGGCGGCGTCGGCGCCCGGCGCGTCCACCGAGCCCTCTGCCTTGCCACAGGCGGACAGGACAAGCCCCGCCGTACAGGCCATTGCAAGGATCATCATACGCATGGTCTGTTCTCCCCATCTCGAAAGACTGTCGTGGATCACAGTCCCTCAAGCCTGGCCGTGGGTCCAAAGACCTGAGCCGGCCGATCGGTGTCTTCAGACCCCCAGGATCCAGCCTTCTTCGCCTTCGACCTGGGCGATCAGGGACTCGTCGGTTCCCTTCTTCGGACCGAAGGCGGTCGACAGTTCGCCGCGCTCGTCCATCAGGGCGAAGGCCTCGGCCGTGGTGCGGACCTGGGCCTGGTCCTTGAACTCCCCCTCGGCGGCGGTGGTCGGCCACATCGAGGGCCAGACCTCGGCGACCAGGACCGACAGGGGTTCGACGTCCGCGGCGTCCAGCGCGCGCCAGCCCGTGCCCAGAGGCCAGACGGCGCCCGATGCGCCCAGGCTTTCCAGCAGACGGCGCACCATCGGAATGCCGACCAGGGTCTGGCCGCCGACGGCCCCCGCGCCATGCATCTGCCAGTTCGACTTGGGCTGCAGCTTGCCCTTGCGCACGGCGTTCTCGGTCGCCCTGTATTCGGGGATGTCGCCTGAGCCTTGCGGCGGCTTGGTCGTGGTCAGCCAGCGCTGCGCCTGTTTCGCCGGGGCGCCCCACAGAGGCCAGGCCTCGTCAGTCATCAGCCGGTTCATCTTGGCGGCGACCTGGTAGCGGTTGTTGATGTTGTCGTCCTTGTCGACGACGTTCGAGGCGATGAATTTCCACATCGCCGACCACGCCGGAGTCTCGGCCAGCTTCAGGCGCGCGGCCGTGCCGACAGGATAGCCCAGCGAGAAGTCGAAGCCGACGAACACCCGATCACCGCGCTTGCGATGATCGGCCAGGATGGATTTCAGCAGCGCCTCGCCCTCGGCGCGCGTCGCGACGTTGTGGGTCTCGGTATAGAGGCGGAAGCGCACGTCGCGCTTGGCCACGCCGATCCAGACCGAGTTCTCGCCCAGCTTCTTGCCTTCGGCGGCAGTCCAGTCGGCTATGACATAGGCGTCGAACAGGCGGGCCACGGCGGGCTCCTTAAAAAGCAGCAGGCGATACAGAGGTGGGCGCTTCTACCCTTCCTCCCGCCGAGGCGGCAATGGCGCCGTTTGTCTCCTCCCTGTCGCGCAGCGATGGGAGGTGGCTCGGAGCGCAGCAGAGTGGAGGAAGGGCCGAATACGGCCCGACGACGGTAGGGGTGTTTTCGCGTGCACGAAGAACCCCTCCGTCAGCTTGCAGGAGCTCGCCGCCACCTCTCCATGCGCAAGCGCGCATGGGGAGGAGACCGCATTCACCCCTTCAGCAGCGCCTCGAGGTGCGACAGCCAGCGGCGCCCCAGCCGCATCGCCTCGGGCGGCGACCCGGCGTGGCCCGGCGCCATGGCGTTCCACAGGGCCAATTCGAACTCCGGATAGCGGGCGTCGGCGAACAGGAGCCGCAGGGTCACCAACTCCGCGTCCGGGGCCATGATGTCCAGTGCCTTGCGCGCTTCGCCGCGTCGGACGCGCGCCACGACATGGCCGTCGACGATGACCTCGCCGCCCTCGACTTCGTCGAAACTGTAGACCAGCCCGTGGGCCCCGCGATCCCACAGCACGGCGATCTGGCCGCCCTCGAAGTCCAGCCCGGCGGCGCGACCTTCGTGCGCCGAGATGGCCTCGGCCTCGGCCACGGTGCCCAGGGATTTCAGCATGGCCCGACGCAGCCGGCGCTCAGGCTCCATCCACCAGTTCAGCGTCAGGGCGGCTGTGGTCAGGGCGGCGGCGGCCAGCGACACCAGCAGGATGACGCGCAGGGCCTCGCCCATCTCAGTCAGCCAGTTCGATCACGACCGGCACGTGGTCCGACGGCTTGTCCATGTCGCGGGCGTCGCGATGCGTCTCGACACCGACGAACCGGTCGGCGGCCTGCGGTGACAGCAGGTGGAAGTCGATGCGGATGCCGTGGTCCCTCTGCCAGGCGCCGGCCTGATAATCCCAGAAGGTGTAGGTCCCCGGCGGCTGGCGACCCAACTCCCCGGCTTCATAGAGGCCCAGCCCCTTCAGCGCCCGAAAGGCGGCGCGGCTCTCCGGCTGGAACAGGGCGTCATTGACCCAGGCGGACGCGGTCTTGGCGTCCTCGGGCAGGGGAATGACATTGTAATCGCCGCACAGGGTGAAGGCCTCTTCCTGCGCCAGCAGGTCCCGGGCATGGGCGTTCAGCCGCGCCATCCAGCGCATCTTGAAATCGAACTTCTCCGTCCCGATCGGATTGCCGTTGGGCAGGTAGATCCCGCCGACACGGACGGGGCGGGGCGCCTCGATCACGGCCTCGATGTATCGGGCCTGATCTTCTGCATCCTCTGTCAGCAGGTCCTGGCCGGGAAGGCCGCGCCGCACGTCCGAGACCGGGTATTTCGAAAGCAGGGCGACGCCGTTGTAGGATTTCTGGCCGTGGACCTCGACATTGTAGCCCAGGCTCTCGAACGGCTCCCTGGGGAACTTGTCGTCGACGGTCTTGATCTCCTGGAAGCAGACCACGTCAGGCTGGGCCGCCTCCAGCCATGCGAGCACGGTGGGCAGGCGGGCGTTGACCGAGTTCACGTTCCAGGTGGCGATGCGCATCGCCGGGACGCTAAGCGGCGTCGCCTCACCGAGCAAGCGCCGGAACGTCGGCTCTGTTAAGCGGCCGGCGCCGCTGCGACCGTAGTCAGGCGGCAGCCGCCGGCGATCCGCTGGGCGGCCTCGCAGAGGAAGCTCTGACGCACGACGTGCTCGGGAGTGAAGCGCACGATGATTCCGTTCCCGGCGCCGCACCGGGCCTCGTACAGGGTGTCGCCCGCGCTGGCCCCGATGTAACGGGCCTGCACAACATCGCAGGCCGAGGCCTCGCTGCCCGCCAGTCGCGCCTTCAGCGTCGCGGCCTGTTCCTCGGCGGTCGAGAAGCGGCAAGTCGAGTTCTGGGTCGCGATGACCGCGCATTCGGTTCTGGTCCAGCCCGCTGCGGCCTTCTCGATCCGGTAGCCGTCCAGGCCATCGCAGCCAACCTCGTAGATCAGGGTGTTGTCGCTGGTGCGGCCGATCGAGGCGCCTTGGTCGACGGTGCAGGCGATTCCTGCCTCGGTGGCATAGGCGCCGACAACGCGGGCGATCTCGGTATTGCGGGGGATCACGCACTGGGCGCCCACGTCGGCGTTGGGATTGGCGGCGCGATCCGCCTCCGCCTGCCCGGCCAGCAGGACGCAATCGCGAGCCTCGGGCGGGAGGGAGTTGACGAAGATATAACCCGGTCCGGCGGCGCAGGCGGCCTCGTAGGTGATGCGCTGCTGGTTGGAGGTCTGGCCGATCACATTGGCCTCGACGACCTGGCAGGCCGTTCCGGCGGCATTGGCGATGCGCTGCGCGGCTGCTGCGGCGGCGGGGCCGGAGGTCGCCAGCGGCGGAGGCGCCCGGTTCGCGCCCTCGGGAGCAGGCGTGGCGCCCGGATCCTGCGGCATGCCCTGGGCGCCCGTGTCCTGGGCGGCGGCGGGAAGGGCGGGCATCGCCGACAGCGCGACCGCAAGGACCGCTCCGAAGGCTGCAATGTGGGAATATTTGAACACGGTCACGGCTCCTGATCGACAGAACGAGCGTGGAGCGGACCGAGCGGGTCGGTCAAGCATTCTATGCCAGAAACCGACCCGGCGAGCAGCGTGCCCGTCGGGTCGGACCTTTGGCTACTGTTCCGTCGCCGGATCGGCCGCGGCCGGAGCTTCAGGCACGACGGTCAGACGGCAGCCGCCGCCGATCCGCTGGGCGGTCTCGCAGGGGTAGACTTGCTGCACGGCGAAGTCCGGGTTGAAGCGGACAATGACGCCGTTGCCGGCGGCGCATTTGGCTTCATAGAAGGCGCCGTTGGCATTGGCCCCCATGTAGCGGCCCTCGGCCACGTCGCAGGCTGCAGCCTCACTACCGCCCAGGCGCCTCTTCAAGGTGGCGACCGCTTCGGCGGGCGTGGTGTAGCGGCACGTCGCGTTCTGTGTCGAGATCACAGAGCATTCCGTCGTCGTCCAGCCGGTCGAGGCCTTCTCGATCCAGTAGCCGTCCGAGCCGTTGCAGCCGATCTCGTAGATCAGATTGCCCTCGCTCGACTTGCCGATCGATGCGCCCTGATCGACGGAGCAGGCGATGCCGGCCTCGCGCGCATAGGCTGCAACGACCCGCAAGACGTCGAGGTTCTGGGGCAGGATGCACTGGGTGCCGACGTCGACGAGCGGGTCGCGGGCGCGGTCGATCTCGGCCTGTCCGGCCAGCAGGACGCAGTCCACGGCCTGGGGCGGGGCCGAGCTGATCAGGATGTAGCCCGGACCGGTGGCGCAGGCCGCTTCATAGGTCGCCGCCTGTTCCGCGGTCAGACCGAGCAGGCTGGCCTGGGTCACCTGGCAGGCGACGCCGGCGGCGGTGGCGATCTGCTGGGCGGCAGCGGCAGTCTCTTCGGGAGTCGGGGCGGCCGGGGCTTCCTGCTCCTGTTGCCGACGCGGCGTGCGCGTCGGCGTCACACGCGCGGTCGGCGCCGTGATGACCGGCTCGGTCGGAGCGGTGCCGAAGCCGGTGCCCCTGTCGTTCGGGTCCTGGGCCGAGGCGGGCGATGCGATCGCCACGATCATCAGTGCAGCGCCGCCGATGGCGGCCAAGGTTTTCATGAACACGGCGATCTCCCTGAACTGTCCCGACAGCCTTGGCGGGCCATCGGGACGAGGTCAAGACGGACACCCCAGAGGGGCGGACTCCAGCGCTGGCCTCTAGGCTCAGGACTCATTGCGTCATAGCCAGAAGATGACGGTTGCGGCGATGGCGATGGCGGACATGAAGGTGTGGGCGCATCGGTCGTAGCGGGTGTGGATTCGTCGCCAGTCTTTGAGCCTGCCGAACATGTTTTCGATCCTGTGGCGCTGGCGATAGAGGGTTCGGTCGTGATCGATCTGGACCTTTCGGTTGGCCTTTGAAGGGATGCACGGGGTGATGCCCCGCTGGATCAGGGCGGCCCGGAACCAGTCGGCGT